>CAYYNA010000007.1:0-33683 GCA_964472815.1 uncultured Roseivirgaceae bacterium | reverse complement strand
GAAGATCTTGACCGTGGTGAAATTTCGTTTGCTGCAGTTACTTCCCTACCTGAGGAGGAGTTTATGGTGACTCTAAAAGATGAGGACGGAAAGCTAATTCGTAATTCTTTTGTTCTGGTCGGTACCAAACCTTTCGTCACCAATAATAGCGGTGTTTTTTATACCGATGCATCTACGGTTTTCACTGAGTCTTCAGTTCAGGTGGATAACTACAGTGTGGCTAGTATCCAAGAATTAAATGACAAGGAGTTCGAGATCACACTTGCAAGCGCTTCATCTGCGGGAAGTCAAAATGCAACTGCCTCAACATTGCTTCAAGCTGTGATCGATTCATTGCCTGCTAAGTTGGCACAAGCAGACACCTCCTTATTCTCTGGAGAAAAGCTAAGTAATCGAATAGACAGTTTAGTTGCCTACTATACCATTCAGCAATCAAAATTCAAAGAGCAAAATCAGAAAATACTCGATATTAGAGATAGTCTAAGCTTCCTTCCGGAATTATCCGACGAAGAGCAAGAGAAAATCTTAAATCAAGCACTCCAGTTTGATGAGTCCATCAATTTGCTAGATAGTTTGTTTCAGGATACCAAAGCAAATAGTCTGGAGTTGATACTACTACTTCGAGAAAAGCTCCGTCAGCAAGAACAGGAGATTAAGGAAATTGAGGAGGAGAAAATTCAGATTACTGAAAGCTTCAGGAAAAATGTAAAAACATTTCTTGCGATAATATTTGGGTTCATCCTATTGCTGCTAATTGCCATCTGGATTATACGGAGATTCAGCATCCAAAAGCGAGTTATTGAAACCACTAAGAAGCAGCTGATCCATGCGCAAAATATGGCTAAGATTGGAAGTATGGCCTATAACTTCAAGAAGCAGTCGTACGATTATTCAGACAATTTCTTTGACACCTTGCGGATCCCCAGTAGAATCACAGGAGAGATGACCAGAGATTCAAGAAAGGACATTTATGACTTATTCGTATCCAAGAAGGACAAGGTAAGGGTACATCAAGCGTGGGAAGAAGGCTTAAAAGAGAAGAAGCCAATCAAGGTAGAGTTTCAAGGAATTAGTGACGATGAGAAAGCCTTTTACCTAGATATGAATACGCGATTCGGGGTAGGTGAAAACGGAGAAGTTGATGCGATCTCCACCACGCTGCAAGACATAACCGAAAAGAAGAAACATGAATTGAGCTTACTGGCTGCAGTAGAAAAAGCGGAAGATGCTTCAAAAGTGAAAGACCAGTTTCTCTCTTCCATGAGTCACGAAATCAGAACGCCTTTAAATGCGATACTCGGCATTACCGACTTTATGCTTTCAGATAAGCCTAAGAAGGACCATATTCCCAAGCTAAATACGTTGCACTTTTCTGGTCAACACCTTTTAGCATTGGTCAATGATATTCTGGACTTTAGCAAAATTAAATCTGGAAGGCTAAGGCTGGAGGTCAGCGACTTTTCTGTAGAGCAGCTTCTACAAAACATCATGCTTACATTGTCCTTTTCCGTGAAGGAAAAAGGAATTAAGCTCTACTATTTGGTAGATAAGGATGTGCCTGCCTTTATCTCGGGAGATCGATTGAAGGTTAATCAAGTTTTGATTAACCTGGTTGGAAATGCCATTAAGTTCACTGAAAAAGGTGAAGTAAAAGTTAATGTCGAACGGAAAGACGAAATGATAGTCTTCAGTGTTACTGATACTGGAATTGGGATTGCTGAGGATAAGCTAGAGAAGATCTTTGTTGGCTTTGAGCAAGAAAATATTTCTACCGCAAGAAAATATGGAGGTACGGGTCTCGGACTTTCTATCTCTAGGGAGCTTTCACAGTTACTCGGTGGAGGATTGGAAGTAGAGAGCGAAGTAGGCGTAGGTTCGGTCTTTTCATTTAGCATTCCTTTCATTGAAGTACAGGATCGTGATGCAGATGAAACCATTACATCATTTCTTGATGAAACCAATGTTCTTAAGGGTCTTCGTGTCTTGTGCGTGGAGGACAATGAGATCAACCAGATGGTCATAGAACAATACTTTGAAAAATGGGGCGTCATTTCAACTTTTGCTGATACCGGATCTGAGGCTATAGATCGTGTGAAAGGTGGAGAGTTTGATTTGATTTTTATGGACATCAGACTGCCTGATATGACGGGCTATGAGGCTACCAACAAGATCTTGGAAGAAGTAGAGAATTTCATGACTCCCATCGTAGCATTAACGGCAGAGATAGACGAAATGACAGAGCTCAAGATCAAAGATGCAGGGATGGTAGGTTTTATGGGTAAGCCATTTAAGCCAGAAGAGCTGCATGAGACTTTGTTGATTTATACAGACGACACCTATCAAGATCTTTCGGAAGAAGAGAAGGAAATAAGAAGAAAGCAGATTGAGAAGAGCAGGAAACAGATTATAGCTGCCGATGAATCTAGACCTGACGATCAAGAAATTTCTGTGCAAACGTTAAAAGAACATTGGCAAAATAAGGAAGCGCTTGAGTTCTTTGTTAGCGCCTTTAGCATTAGAGTGGATGAATTCCGAATTGCGTATGAAAACGCGATGTATAATAAGGATATCAAAGAACTCGACAATATTACGCACAACATCATTCCGCACCTCAAGCTACTGGGAATGCACAATATGGAAAAGGTCATTAAGGGTTATATAGAACTAGACCTTGATGATCAGGATAAAGTCAAGGAAGTAGTTGATAAAGTGGAGAGTTATCGAGTGCTAATCAAAGAAACACTCGCTGATCTTGAGCAAGAATTGGTCTAGTTAGCTGGTTCTCATCACTCTCTGGATTGCAGCTTCCAAGACTTCCTTATCGAATTTAACTTTTCTGAGATAGCTGTCAATCTCGATTATTTTGCTGCGCACAGGTTGATTGACATTAGCCGAGATCATGATCACTTTAGGCTTTTTATCCAAAGTGGCAAGCGTTTCAAAACCATCTAAGTTTGGCATGTCCCAGTCAATAAACAGAATGTTGGGTTTGCGCTTGACGACTTGCATAATTCCATCTACAGGATTGTTATAGGAGCCAAGCAACTCAATACCCTTGATTTCTTCTAGATATGATTCTAGGATCTTAAGAAATAAAGGATCGTCATCAATAGAAATACAGGTGATCATATATTCGGGTTGATAGGCGGATCAATTTAAGAAGATGATCGATTAATCCACCACCATTCCGCCACCAATTATGCTCTTATTTTTCACCGCAATTAAAGACTCGGGGGCCATCACGAATGAGAACTTGGCAAAGTCTCTGTTGACTTTCACTTCCGTGCATATTCCGTTGGTGTATGAGTAAATATTCAGGCCGTCCGGGGACTTCATTTCGTAGCGATGGTCACCCACTTTTTCGAACTCTAAGTATTCTCCAAACTGAGGAGAATATACTTTTTGTCCATCTTTTGGTTCCTCGTAGTAGATTGCTGCTACAGAATAATTAATGGGTGACTTTTCCGTATATCTCGTGCCATTGAGATCGAGCGTGTACTTTTCTCCATCAAACCAGAGAGTTGATTTTTTTTGAGTGCTGCCGTTCAGTCTGTTGTGTGTGTATTCTTTTATAAGCTTCCCGTACTTGTATTCGCTGGTAGATTCATAATCTACTGTAAATGATAGTAAAATCCGGAAAGTTACCTCACTGTCTATCTCATAGTAGGTACTGTTTTCCAAGGCGGTCCGCTTGACCGTCATGTCTCCCAATTTCTTGCTACCTCTGATCACATCATAACTCAGTACTTGACTGAATGCCATAGATGCGACAGTTAAAAATATTATTATGAATGGGAACCTGTTCAAGAGATAAAAAAGTTTAGTTTAATGACAGCAATTGAAGCTAAACGTTTCGATTACCCAGTAATTTATAAACTTTCAAAGTCATGCGATTTCAAAAGGTCTCTTTCCAAAACTCAGCTGGTGAAAACTTATCCGGAAGAATTGATTTTCCCTTAGTTAGTAAGCCAACTGCATATGTCTTGTTCGCCCATTGTTTTACCTGCTCAAAGAATCTTAAGTCCGTTGAGCGAATTTCAGAGGCATTTACCCAGCTGGGGATGGCAATCTTGAGATTTGACTTTACTGGATTGGGTCAGAGTGAAGGAGATTTTTCTGACACAAATTTCAGCTCCAACCTTTCGGACCTGAAAGACGCTTATGATTTTCTAGACGCAAACTACGTTGCACCAAGTATTATAGTTGGCCATTCTCTAGGTGGTGCTGCTGTCTTACATATTGCAGGAGAACTACCGAAAGTTCAGGCGGTGGCAACAGTTGGTGCTCCCGCAGATCCTACGCACGTGGCACATTTGCTAAGCAGTGGAAGGCAGGAACTGGAAGAAAAGGGAGAAGCGGAAGTGAATATTGGAGGTCGACCATTCAGAATGAAGAAGCAGTTTTTAGAAGATCTTGAAAGTAGGGAAGGGAAAGACCCAATTAGTAACCTTGGCAAACCACTTCTGATTTTGCATTCTCCGCAGGATTCCATCGTAGGTATTGAGAACGCACAGGATATCTATGTAAATGCCAAGCATCCTAAGAGCTTCGTTTCGCTTGATGGTGCAGATCATTTGATGACAAGAGAAGCTGATGCGAAATATGTTGGATCGATGATTGCCAACTGGGCAAACAGATACGTGGAGCTTTCAGAACCGGAGGAGATGCCAGAAGGCGAGGTGATGACAAGAATTGGAGGCAAGGGATTTACGACTGAAGTGGTAGCTGGTAGCCATCAAATGCTGGCTGATGAGCCGCCTAGCGTTGGGGGAAACGATCAGGGACCTACGCCTTATGGGTATCTGCTTTCAGCCCTTGGTGCATGTACTGCCATGACCATGAGGATGTACGCTGATTTCAAGAAAATTGAATTAGAAGAAATTGAGGTGCAGCTGACGCACGACAAAATTCACAAGGAAGATTGCGGAAATAGTGAAAGTTCTAAAGGGAAGATTGACCAGATCAAGCGGAAGATAAAAATTAAGGGAGACATTACTCCAGAACAGCGAAAACGCTTGGTGGAGATTGCAGACAGATGTCCTGTTCACAAGACACTTGAAGGAAACCCCGAGATACTGACAGAAGAAATTTCTGACTAAAGTTTTATGGAATTTTCACTTTGAGATCATCTTACTAGAAATAAGAAAAATTATGAGACACGTATTTATAGCACTTCTACTAGTATGCAATCTTTTTGCAATGGCGCAAAATGATACCAAGATTCGATCAATTGAGGTAAAAGGGAGCAGCGAAATGGAGATTACTCCAAACGAAATTTTTGTTTCCATAGCGCTCAAGGAGTACAAAAAAGGAGGAGATAAGGTCTCGTTGGATGAGCTGGAAGCAGGGCTTATCAAGGCGCTAAAGAAGCTAGATATAGCTGAAGAAAACCTGAGAGTTCAAAATGTGTATGGCTACAATTGGAATTGGAGGAAAAAGAAAGCGGATGATTTTCTAGGGACCAAGAGTTTCTTACTTGAAGTCAGTGACTTGAAGAAGCTAAATGATCTGGTACAAATGATGGATCCAGAAGGGCTAAATAACATGAGTGTACAATCCTATTCTCATAGTGATATCGAGTCTTTTCGGAAGCAAGTAAAAATTGGAGCAATGAAAGCAGCCAAGGAAAAAGCAACGTATCTACTGGAAAGTGTGGACGAAAAGGTGGGAAGAATAATTGAGGTGCAGGAAATAGATTATGGATACCAACCTCCAATGATGAGATCCAATATGGCAATGCGTGAATTCGCGACTGCATCAAATGATTATGAGTCAAATGTGGATTTCAAGAAAATTAAAGTGAGGGCAGAAATGAGGGTAGTATTTGAGATAGAATAGAGCTAGGAGTTGCAAAAGCAAAGGTGGCATGTAGCCGCCTTTGTTTATTCGAGCTCATCGTCATCTTCACTATCGTCATGACGAACTTCGTACTCCTCTTTGATTTCTTCCTTTAAGTTTCCATCATCATCGTAATCGTCATCTTCTGCGATGATCTCTTGCGCGTCATCTCTGGTCATTTTTACCAAGTAGTACTTCTCTTCCGTCTCGAAAGGAAGCCCGCTTTCGTACTTGCCCTCTTTATTGACAAACTTGATGAGATGATCTTCAAACCCCTCTGGATAAGCCAATTTGATTTGTTCCTGGATCGAAGGATCTAGCGCGTCAAAGGTTTTCAGCACACGAGGCTTGGTGTTCATGGAACTAATGTAAAATGCAGAGATCGAAATCAAAAAAGTGAGAAACAATTCTCGTGTAAAAAATTTGTTACTTTTTGTTGACTACAGCATCATAGATCCGCATTACCTGAAGGTCACCGAACCCATAAATTGGCGCTCTTTTGGCAAATTCCTGGAATATTACTCCAAACTCAGAAGTTGATTTTTCCTCGATGATCTCCTCTATTAACTGTTCAGGTTTGCCGGCCCGGTCGTCTTTCGGTATTCTATCAAAATGAGCCTCAATCGCTCTCATGACAAACGGAAAGTCAGTATTCATCTGTACTCCTAGCTTAAGGAGCCGTTCTATATTGTCTTTCTGATAGGCAAACCAAAGCAGTGCGAATTGATTTACTTGTACTTTAGTGAGCAATTGCTTTTTACTGAATAGCGCTTCTAGACCATCGGCATCAAATCCGCCAAACCCGTATCTAAGGGATTCTTTGGGTACAACAAGGTGAACATTCACCTCCTTTAGATATAAAAGGCTGCATACAAACCATAGGTTAGTCTGACAGAAAAGGTCTTCTTCGAACCAGAGATAGACCTCACCATCGCTGATTTCAGCAATTCTCTTTAATTCGGAAAAGGTGTGGTCAAGGTATTCTGAGCTTTGATAAGTTTCTTCAAAGTACTTAGCTCTGGTCGTTACAAATTCATCTAAGTCAGCGGCTTCAACTGGCCCTTCAATAAGACATTCTCTTGTGATGATGATTTCACCTGGAATTTTGTCAGTGGGAAACTGTTCCTTTAGTGCGTCACCATTGAGAATGTGAAAAGTGCTCAAAAGCTACTGATTCTGAGGTTCGAGTTCTTCCTGCTTAGCTTCGACTTGCTCCTCTTCCTTTTTGAAGTATCGTTTCTGATAAATAATTATGATACAAATAGCGACAAATATGGAAGCATCTGCAATATTGAATACTGGCCACAGAGCCATGTAGTCTCCTCCCATGAGAGGTATCCATTTTGGCAAGTATCCTTCCCAAATATCTATGTAAAACATATCAACAACTTGCCCGTGGAACCATGGAGTTGGCGCATCGTAAGGAGCATTATCCAGAAAGACGCCATAAAAAATGGAGTCAATTAGATTGCCAATGGCACCCCCTAATATTAAAGCAATACAAATTATCAATCCTCTGTTAGCTTGCGTTTTCACAAGAGAGTAGAGGTAGTATCCAATTGCGAACATTGCCCCAATTCTGAAAACAGTAAGAATAAGCTTGCCGTATTCAAAGTCTAATTTTAAACCAAAAGCCATTCCAGGATTGGTGAGATAATGCAATTTGAAAAGCTCCCCTAGCACTAGAATCTGCCCTTGTGAGCCCATTTGCATATTGTAATGCACAATCAGTTTCACTATTTGATCAACAATGATCACTACAAGGCTTATCAAGAAATATTTTAAAGCTGGGTTTTTCATTTGCTGGCAATCTCAATTTGAACGTCAATTTCCACTCCATCAATATCGAATTTCTCAGGATTTTCAACTGATGATGCACTTAGAGCAACGGCAAGGGTTTCCGACTTGATGTAGTCCGCAAACTCAACCAACGCATCGGTCATCATAGGGTCTGTGGTTTGATAACTAACCTCAATTTTATCCTGGACTTCAAAACCTTTGTCTTTGCGCAAGTTTTGGATCCTATTGACCATATCCCTACTTAATCCTTCTTTTTTTAGATCGTCAGTCAACGTAACATCCAACGCCACAGTCATTCCACTTTCGGAGGCAACTAACCAACCTGGAATATCTTCTGAAGTGATTTCAACGTCTTCTAAAGCCAGCAGAATTTCTTCGCCTTCTATCGTAATTGGGAAGCTTTTATCTCTTTCAATTGCAGCTATCTCCTCTTTCCCAAATCCATTAATAATCCCGGTGATGGCCTTCATTTTTGGACCATACTGCTGACCAAGTCTCCGGAAATTCGGCTTTATCTTTTTGACTAGTATGCCGGAAGCATCGTCAACGTACTCGATCTCCTTGACGTTGATCTCTGTCAAAATAAGCTCTTCAACTGATTCAATTTCTTTTTTAGCTTCCTCACTTAAAATGGGAATCAGCACTTTGTGAAGTGGCTGTCTTACTTTTATTTTTTCCTTCTTTCTAAGTGAATGCACCAAAGAAGAAATGCTTTGGGCGTAATGCATACTTGCCGAAAGCTCTTGGTCGATTAATGCACTATCTTCTTTTGGAAGGGTAGATAGATGTACGGAATCCTCTTTGAGGGCTGTATTGTTCTTTTTGGCTGAATCTCGAATTTGATCGGAGAGATTCTTATACAGCCAATCTGCATAGAAAGGAGCTATTGGGCTCATTAGCTGTGAGGTAACCAAAAGACACTCATAGAGTGTTTCGTATGCAGCTTTTTTATCTGCATTGAGCTCTGTCCTCCAGAACCGCTTCCTTGATAATCTTACATACCAGTTGGAAAGCTGATCATTTACAAAGTCTTGAATCGCTCTCGCAGCTTTAGTAGGTTCATAGTCCTCATAGAAGGAAGATACATCCCTAATCAAAGTCTGCAGCTCAGAAATTATCCATCTGTCAAACCTTGGCCGCTCAGCGACTGGTGTAACATTTGTTTCATCCATCTCAAAGCCATCCAGATTTGCGTAAAGAGCAAAAAATGAATAAGTGTTTGTAAGCGTGCCAAAGAACTTTCGCTGCACCTCAACTACACCTTCTAAATCAAATTTCAGGTTATCCCAAGGATTGGCATTAGCGATCATGTACCATCGGGTGGGATCGGCTCCATAGGTATCCAATGTTTCAAATGGATTAACCGCATTGCCCAAACGCTTGGACATTTTATTTCCATTCTTATCAAGAACAAGTCCGTTTGCAATGACATTCTTATAGGCTACCGTGTCATTAAGCAAAACAGCAATCGCATGAAGCGTAAAAAACCATCCTCTCGTTTGATCTACTCCTTCAGCAATAAAGTCAGCTGGGTAGTTTGAATCAAACGTATCCTTATTCTCAAATGGGTAGTGCCATTGGGCATATGGCATTGCACCAGAATCGAACCACACATCAATTAGGTCTGGTTCACGGAACATCTTCTCCCCTGACTCGCTGACTAAAATAACATCATCCACATACGGGCGATGGAGATCAAAATCCTCTGGCAGGTCAGCACTCATGAAACCTGCTTCCGCTGATTTGTGCACTTCTTTTTGGAGTTCATCAATACTTCCGATGCACTTTATTTGCTTTCGATCTTTTGTGACCCAAATAGGAAGAGGAGTGCCCCAAAATCTCGATCTACTTAAGTTCCAGTCTACTAGGTTTTCCAGCCAGTTGCCGAACCTACCAGTGCCTGTAGAAGCAGGCTTCCAATTGATGGTTTCATTGTGCGCAACTAGCTTCTCTTTGAGCGCCGTTGTTTTAATGAACCACGAGTCTAGCGGATAGTAAAGCACTGGTTTATCGGTCCTCCAACAATGAGGATAGGAGTGTTCGTATTTTTCGACCTTAAATGCTTTGTTGTCCTCTTTCAGTTTGATCGCTATCAGAACATCCGTTGGCTTGAAATTAGGATCTACTATCTCTTCGTCAGTGTAGTATTCTGCCTTTACAAAACGCCCAGCAAAATCTGTCACCTCTTTAACGAACCGACCTTTCTTATCTACCAAGGGCACTTCATGTCCTTTCTCATCCTTCACCATCACCGAAGGAACTCCTGCCTGCTGCGTTACTCTAAAGTCATCAGCACCAAAAACAGATGCGGTGTGAACGACTCCTGTTCCATCTTCTGTTGAGACAAAATCTCCTGGGATCACTCGGAATGCATTCTTTTCTAAATCCTCATTGGTTACGTAGGGCATCAGTTGCTCATAGCGAACTTCTAAAATGTCCTTACCGGAGAATTCATTTGTGACCTTAAATGGGATTCGCTTATCTCCAGGTTTGTAATCCTCCAGTGCTAACTCTTTGGCCTTCTCTGGAAAATACTTCCCAACAAGGTCCTTCGCAAGAACCACTGAAATAGGCTCGTAGGTATACTGATTGAAGGTTTTCACTTTCACATAAGTGATTTTTTCTCCTACTGCAAGCGCGCAGTTGGAAGGTAAAGTCCAAGGTGTGGTGGTCCAAGCAAGGATTCTAACATCCTCATCTTTACTGTCAAATAGGAAGGTGGACTGTTCGCTTTCTTTTACTTTAAACTGAGCTACAATAGAGGTGTCTTTCACATCCTTGTAAGTGCCAGGCTGATTTAGCTCATGGGAGCTGAGTCCCGTTCCAGCTGCAGGGGAGAAGGGCTGTACCGTATACCCTTTATAAAGGAGTCCTTTGTCAAAGAGTCTCTTAAGAAGGTTCCAAACGGATTCAATGTACTCTTTTTCAAACGTGACGTATGGATTATCAAGGTCGACCCAGTATCCCATCCGTTTTGTCAAGTCGTCCCATTCCCCTTTGTATTTCATTACCGCCTCACGACACTTGGCGTTGTACCCTTCTACCGTGATTTTAGTTCCTATGTCATCTTTGGTGATACCGAGTTCTTTTTCAACTTGAAGCTCTACTGGAAGCCCGTGAGTATCCCATCCACCTTTTCTCTTTACCTGATATCCTTGGATGGTTTTGTATCGGCAGAAAATGTCCTTTACGGTTCGGGCCATTACATGGTGAATACCCGGTGTGCCATTAGCTGAAGGTGGCCCTTCATAAAAAGTAAAAGTTTCATTTCCCTCTCTTGAAGAAACGGAACGATCAAAGATCTTTTCCTCTTCCCAAAATTTTTGGATTCCCTTTGCTATTTCTGAATAGCTGACTTTTTTAAATTCAGGATATTTCATTGTAAACTGGTCCCCCTAAAAACTAAATCTTGCTCTTAACTTTTTCGGTCTTCGCATCATCATCAATTCCCTCAGCTAACTCGGGCACACTTTCAATCAGCGGATGTCTGGTACTGTCTCGTTTGCCACTATCAAATTGAATTATCAACGCCGGCAACACAATTACGTTTGTCACCATGGCAAAAAAGAGTGTGATGGAAGTAAGTTTCCCAAGCGCTATCGTACCCCCGAACTCTGAAAGCACGAATATGATAAACCCACAAAACAGGATGATCGATGTATAAATCATACTAGATCCCGTCTCTCGGATACTCTTACTAATGGCTTTCGATACATCAAACTTCTTGGCAAAAAGCTCTTGACGGTATTTTGCAAGGAAGTGAATGGAATCATCGACGGATATTCCAAAAACAATACTGAAGATCAGGGCCGTGCTTGGTTTTAGCGGAATACCAAAATAACCCATGATGCCTGCTGTGATTAGAAGCGGTATGATATTAGGAACGATAGAAATCAATATCATGCGGAGGTTTCTGAAAAGCACGCCCATGATAACTGCAATGATGAAAAAGGCGATCACCATCGAGATAAGCAGATTCTTAATTAGGAACTGGTTTCCTTTTATGAACATTAAGGTGGTCCCAGTGACATGCACATCCATTTTGGAATTGGTGAAGATAGAGTCAATCTCCGGGGCAATGACGCCATTGACTAGTGAGTCCAACTTGCTTGAACCCATGTCAGCCATTTTTAAGGATACTCTGACATACTGCCCTGTGGAATCAATAAAAGATTGTGAGATTTCCTCCGTCTCCCCTTCACTCAGATATCTCATGATAAAAGCCATGTCCCTGTTAGATGGCAATGAATAAAATGACTCCATTTGGTTGTAATAAGCCTGCCTTGCAGCTTTGGCAAAGCTCACAACCGAAACTGGCTGTGATATACCGTCAAGTGAAGAGATGAACTCCTCGAACTCGTCGATCTTTCTAAGGTTTCTAAGGTTCTGAACTCCTTTTTTATCTCCCGTGTCTACAATTACTTCTAATGGCATAATGCCACTAAAGTTCTCCTCAAAAAACATGAGGTCATTTTTTAACGGGCTGTTCTCCGGGATGTCATCAACCATATAGGAAACAGCCTTGATCTTGGTGAGGCCATATGCAGATATAACCATCACTATTGCAGTAAGGACGAAGATCAATGGCCTCACAGAATGCACCATTATGTCGATCTTCTTGATCACCCAATCCAGCATCTTAAATTCTAGATGTCGTAAGTGCTTTTTTGAAGGCGGTTTGTACAAAGAAAATACGCCAGGAATCAGGATGATACTGACAACAAAGGTTGCCATGATATTTATGCCGGCTACTATTCCAAACTCCACAAGGATATTGATCTGAGTAGTCACCAAAACAAAAAAGCCAACAGCGGTTGTCAAATTCGTGATAAGCGTTACAACTCCAATTTTGCGAATGATCCTACTCAATGCTTTCATCTGATCTCCATGCTCGCTATACTCATGATGGTATTTGTTGAGCATGTAGACACTGTTGGGAATCCCTATCACCACAATGATGGGTGGAATAAGACCCGTAAGCAATGTGATTTCAAAATCGAGGATGGCAAGTGTGCCGAGAACCCAGACGACTACTACACCAATAATGATCAGCGGGAAAAACACCGCCTTAAACGAACGGAAGAAGAGAAACAAAATGATCCCTGTCACTACAATGGAAAGTATCAGGAACATGTTTAGCTCAGCTTTGATCTTATTAGTCGTGATGGATCTGGAGTAAGGAAGGCCAGCAAATCGTACATCAATTCCAGATTCTTCTTCAAACTTTTCCCCTAAGCCAATAATTGCATAAATAAGACCATCTCGGTTCTTGGAGTTGAGCACGTCTTTATCGACCGTAATCAGAATCAGCGTAGACCCATTTTCAGAATTGATGAGTTGGCCACTGTAAAATTTTAAGCTTTTTGCACCAGCCAGGAGACTATCAAGCGTTTGCTGATCTTCTGGAAATTCTTCAAAGACGGGCTTCAGTTCAAAAGCTCTTTTAGAATTGTTTTTTTCTAGTTTCTGGAGGTTAGGAAGTCCGAGTACGTTTTTTACTCCTTCTTTTTTCTCAAGATCGCGGACAAGTTGATTGAATAGTTTGAATTGCTTGAGCTCGTAGATGCTGCTGTCTTGCACACCCATCGCCATGATGTTGCCATCTTCTCCGAAGGTTTCCCGAAACTGTTTGAAATAGACCATGTCCGGATCGTCTGGAGGGACGATATTGGCAAGGCTGTAAGACCACCTAATGTTGGACGCCTGGTATCCCATAAAGACAGTGATCCCCGCAAGGATGACCATCAGTGTGACACGAAAACGAAGGATTGCATGCGCTAAGGTAGACCACATAATAAAGGTGGCGCAAAGGTAATTATCTACAACTTAGAGGCAAGATTTTCAAGGGTTTATGATGCCGGTCGGACTTAAATATTTAAGATTGATTTGCTACCTAAACTGTCGCTAACTTTTTCTTTTCCAAAAACTCATCGTACGTACTTAGGGTGTCCACAAATCCACTGGGCTTCAGCTCCAAAACACGATTTGCAATGGTTTGAGTAAATGTATGGTCATGTGAGGTAAATATGACCGTCCCAGGGAAGTCAATCAGCGAATTGTTAAAAGCGGTAATGGACTCAAGGTCTAGGTGATTTGTGGGCTCGTCCAAGATCAAAAGGTTGGCTCCCTGCAGCATCATTCTTGATGTCATGCATCTCACCTTTTCACCACCGGAAAGTACATTGCATTTCTTCAATGTTTCTTGACCTGAGAAAAGCATCTTGCCTAAGAACCCGCGGATATATACCTCATCTTTTTCACCCGGAGCAAATTGTCTTAACCAATCAATTAGGTTATCATCAGACTGGAAATAGTCTGAGTTCTCGTTAGGGAGATAAGCCTTGGTGATAGTTTGTCCGAATTTAAATGAGCCGGATGTCGCATTCTTTTCTCCCATCAAAACTTGGAAAAAAGAAGTGACAGCCAAACTATCATCAGATACCACGGTGACCTTGTCTCCCTTATTGACGAACAGGTCCACATCCTTGAAAAGGTATTCTCCACTCTCGTTTTGATAGGAAAGTTTTTCGGTCTCTAAAATTTGATCACCCGCAGTTCTGTTTTGGGTAAAGATGATGGCAGGATATTTTCTGTTTGAAGGTTGAATATCTTCTACGTTAATCTTGTCCAATAGCTTTCTTCTGCTTGTAGCCTGCTTGGACTTGGAGGCGTTTGCAGAGAATCTGGCAATAAATTCTTGAAGTTCTTTTTTCTTCTCTTCGGCCTTCTTGTTAGCAGCAGATCTCTGACTAAGGGCAAGTTGGCTTGACTCATACCAGAATGAATAGTTCCCGGTGTAAAGTTTGATTTGGCCGAAATCAATATCTGCGGTGTGCGTACAGACAGTATCTAGGAAGTGTCTGTCGTGAGAGACAACAATCAATGTGTTTTTGAACTCTAAAAGGTGATCTTCCAACCACGAAATGGTCTGAATATCCAGGTCATTGGTAGGCTCATCCAATATCAGAATATCAGGGTTTCCAAAAAGCGTCTGTGCCAGTAGCACTCTTACTTTTTCGTTTCCGTTCAGCTCTTTGACCAAGCGATAGTGGTTTTCTTCTTTAATGCCCAAGCCACTTAGAAGTGCAGCGGCATCAGATTCCGCATTCCAGCCATCCATGTCTGCAAATTCTGCCTCTAGCTCCGAGGCTCTATTCCCATCTTCTTCGGAAAAATCAGGCTTTGCGTAAATGGCGTCTTTTTCCTCTTTTACTTTCCAAAGTTCCTGATGACCCATCATCACTGTGTCTAGCACAGAAGTTTCATCATATTCGTGATGGTTTTGCTTCAAGACTGCTAGTCGCTTTCCTGGCTCAATTTTCACCTCCCCTGAATTTGCAGGGATTTCACCGGACAAGATTTTTAGAAAGGTGGATTTACCAGCCCCATTTGCTCCAATAATGCCATAGCAGTTGCCAGGTGTGAAATTGATGTTCACTTCATCGAAAAGGACTCTTTTTCCGTATTGGAGAGAAACATTGTGCGCTGAGATCATAATTCATTGAATTTGAGGGCGCGAAGTTAGGTATATCCTTTTTAAAGGAAAATGTATTAGTCGTCTTAGGGCACTGATTTCACCAAACATTTTTCGTACTTCCTTCCTACCTTTAGGATCAATCAATAAGAAAATGCCCCAGATTAGAATAATTGCTGTTCAGTGCGCAACACCAGACGAAATTGACAAAGACGAGCTTTATCTAAAGATGAATGGAGAGAAGATCTGGCCAGAGGGAGGGATGTATCATCGGGTAGATACAGGAGACAAAGTAGAGGTTAATCTAGAACTAGATGTACATGCCGGTTGGAATGAAATTGAAGTTTGGGATTTCGATTTTGTCAGCAAAAATGATCTTCTTGGTGTCTTCAAATTTTCAGTTGACACGGATCCAGGTGAGTATTCCACAACAATGGAACTACTCGAAAGGGATAGCACAGCGATGTATCACCTCTTTTGGGAGCTGAAATAACCTAGACTGGAAGTCTAAATCCTTTTATAGTTTGATATAACCTGACGGCATGAGAGTCGGTCAAGCCACTGATGAAATCATTCACAATTTGCAGCGAATCATAAACTGACTTACTTGACTTAAGAGCAATGTGGTATTCCTCAGGAAGTAAACGAAGTGTGGACTTATGTTTCGGCAATGGTTTAGCAAAATGAACTGCAAACATTGCGGAAGCAAAAGCTTCGATAAGGTTGTCAATGACCTCAAAACCTCCTGCCTCTTTTTCAAGTACAAGCTTTGATCTATAGATCTTTGCAATCGATAATTCTATGATCTCTTTAAGCGCTGGAGAAGAGGGAATGATGCCAGTTAGATCTTCATCAAAGCTACCTTCTAGCATTTGCTCTTCAAGCTGCTGGAACATTTGGGAGCACTCATTTATCAATTGGCCAATAGCCATTGCTCTCAGTGTTCCAAGCTTTTCATTTAGAGACGGAATTTTGAGGAGTTTTTCCTCAGAAAAATTTTGTCCAATAATCTCAGCCAACATTCCCTTTACGGTATCAAATGGCACCAAGCCTAGTCTGCAGCCATCTTCTAAATCTATAATGTGATAGCAGATATCATCGGCGGCTTCAACCAAAAATGCAAGTGGGTGTCTCGCCCAAGTTCCTTCATCACGTTTTAGTAACTCCATTTCATTGGCCAACTCTGAAAAGAGTGCTTGATTGCTTTGGTAATAGCCAAATTTCTTTTGACTCTTTCTTCCCTTTTCCTTCTTGGAGGAGGATGAAAGTGGGTACTTAGTGAATGCTCCGAGAGTGGCAAATGTAAGTTTCAGACCACCGTTGATGCTATTGAGAATTCTTAACCCTTGTGCATTCCCTTCAAAAGTGGTCAGATCTTTCCATTCATGCTCAGAAACTTTGTCTTTGAAAAACTGACCTTTAGCATTTGTCAAATAGAAGGATGAAATACTATCCTCTCCGGAGTGCCCAAATGGGGGATTGCCGAGATCGTGCGCCAAGCAGGCTGCTCCTACAATCGCACCGAAATCATGGATCGAATAATTATGCTTTTTCAGTTCTGGGTATTTCTTGAGCAGGAATGTTCCCGCATTTTTACCAAGTGATCTGCCAACACTTGATACCTCCAAGCTGTGCGTTAAACGAGTGTGAACAAAGTCATCTTCAGGAAGTGGGAAGACCTGGGTTTTATCTTGGAGTTTTCGAAAGGGGTGTGAGAAAATAATTCGATCATAGTCCTGCTCAAAACGACTCCTAACCTGATCATGTGCCTGAATTTCTTTATCTCCGGGACGTTTATGGGAAAGTAATTTGAGCCACTCCATATCGTGAAATTAGTTTTTTTCTAAAAGGGTAGGATCCTGCCTTAGCAATTTGCACAGTGTTGAATAAGTCATGGGGTGTTTATCCTTAAACTCAGTCGGACGCTCGAAGAAGTTCTCCACCGCTACCGCAAAAAACTCTTCATTGTTTACCGCACCATAGTCACGAAAAAAAACTTCCTCGCCTGCTTTGATTTCTTCCATTGTGCGAACGGCATGACCTTCCCACTCCTCCAGTAGTTCCTGGTCCAGGAAATCATATTCTCGGTTCTTTACCTGATTTTCCAGTCTAAGGGCATGTGCCATTTCATGCAAGCCGAGATTTCTACCATCAGTCTTTAAGTATCCCTCCACAAAATGCTTCCAGGAAAGAACAATCGCCTTGACTCGAGGATTTACTTCTCCCTTATGTTGTTGCTGATTCGCATGACTGAAAAAAGTATCTGGGTAAATGAGAATATGTCTAAAAAAGCTTAGATGAACTCTGGGAAATCCGAAGGTTAATTGAATAGCTGATGCAGAGATAAGTACTTTCATTTCCCATGTTACTTTCTGCATTTCTCGGGGAACAAACTTTTTTGAACTAATGAAATGAGCGACTCTCTTTTCAAAAATTCGCTTCGATTTTGGAGGAAGCTTCTGGTAGAAAGTGAAGTTCTGGTGAAGAAACTGCTTGTGCTTTGCGCTTAAAACAAAAGCTGGTAAGGCTCTCCCGGTGTGATAATACCGCGTAATCGCTCGAGCAATAAATGGGATGAGAAGTAATAGTAAATACTCCAAATTAGAGCGCTCTCAGCAGGTTCTTTAGGTCAACTTTCTCATGAAGAGTCTGAATAAGTTGTTCAACGGATACCCTTTCTTGTTGCATTGAATCTCGCTCACGGATGGTTACTGTATTGTCTTCCAGAGTTTGGTGATCAATGGTGACGCAGTAAGGTGTCCCGATAGCATCTTGTCTTCTGTATCTTCTTCCAATCGCATCTTTTGCATCGTACTGGAAGGTGAAGTCCAATCTAATTTCATTTAGAATTTCATTTGCTTTTTCAGGTAGACCATCTTTGTTCAGCAGTGGCAAAACAGCGACTTTGTTGGGAGCCAAGGCTGGAGGTATTTTTAATACAGTTCTTTCACTGCCATCAGCGAGTTTTTCTTCTTTCAAGGATCCTGACATAATCGCCAGGAACATTCTGTCCAACCCAATAGAGGTCTCGACCACATAAGGCACGTAGCTCTCATTGGTAGCATTATCAAAAAATTGAAGCTTCTTTCCTGAATACTCCTCGTGTGCCTTCAGATCGAAATCTGTTCTGGAATGAATCCCCTCGAGCTCCTTGAATCCCATTGGGAAATTGAATTCAATATCACAAGCGGCATTTGCGTAATGAGCCAAATTGATATGATCATGGAATCGGTAGTGCTCTTCGCCTAGGCCAAGAGTCTTGTGCCACTTGATTCTTTTTTCCTTCCAATGCTCATACCACTTTATTTCTTCACCTGGCTTCACAAAGAATTGCATTTCCATCTGCTCAAACTCACGCATACGAAAGATGAATTGCCTAGCAATGATTTCATTTCGAAACGCTTTTCCAATCTGGGCAATCCCAAATGGGGGCTTCATCCTAGCGGTCTTTTGCACATTCAGGTAATTGACAAAGATGCCTTGAGCAGTTTCTGGTCGTAGATATATTTTCTCTGCCCCGTCGGCTAATGACCCCAATTCAGTTGAGAACATCAAGTTGAATTGACGAACATCAGTCCAGTTCTTAGAGCCAGAAATTGGATCGGCAATTTCCAGCTCTTCTATTAAGGCCTTTACGTCTTGAAGGTCACAAGATCCTAAAGCATTTCCTAACCGGTCCTCAATGGTCTTAATTTTTTCTTTATAACCGACTACTCTGGGATTAGTAGAAACGAATTGCCCTTCATCAAATGCATCGCCAAAACGCTTAGCTGCTTTGGTGACTTCCTTACTGATTTTCGCCTCAATTTTTGCGATGTAGTCTTCAATAAGAACATCTGCTCGATATCTCTTTTTTGAGTCTTTATTATCAATGAGCGGGTCATTGAACGCATCCACATGGCCTGAGGCTTTCCAAGTCGTAGGATGCATGAAAATAGCAGCATCTATCCCCACGATATTTTCGTGCATTCGCACCATCGCTTGCCACCAGTAATTCTTTATGTTGTTCTTCAGTTCTGAGCCATTTGGGCCATAATCATAGGTGGCTCCAAGTCCATCATAAATGTCACTAGATGGATAGATAAATCCATACTCCTTACAGTGCGAAACAATGCTTTTAAGGGATCCTCCGTCAGTGGTATTGCTCATAGCCGGCAAAGATATGTTTTGCTTTTGCTTTTTGCTACGCTATTTACCGGTCAAACTTAAGTTGCATTTCATCAAGGCTTTTGAAGGAGCCCACTGCGGTAATGGTGTCCCTCACTCTAAGACGAGTATACCCGTGGGTTATGATCGTTTGCCCACCTCTTACCACCGAGAGAATGATCACGTCTGCTGGCAGCCTTAAGTCTCGTAACGTGATACCATGAAGGTCTGGGTTGAGTAGTTCAATATCTCGCGTATCCTGTCCTTTCTCCATTCCAAGTAATAGTGAGGCTGCTTGCGGAGATCGCACAAAGTGATCCAATAGGCTAACGATTGCGGTTGAAGGGTCCACGATTAATGCCTTTAAGTCCAGGAATTTTTTAGAATTGTATCGATTGTTCAGTCGCACGATTACGTCTTTGGTACCAATTCTATGATAAATCATCTCTGCTATCTCCTTATTCTCTTCATCTGATAGCATCAGCACAATAGCCTCTGATTTATCTGCATGTATGTCTATGAATTCCTCGTAGGCAAATTCCTTCATGTATCGGATTGGCACTCCATCAGGCTCGTCGATCTCTCCCTGTTTCATTTTGGTGGCTATTTGGACTTCCCATCCATGTTCTAAAAGTTGCCTAGCAAGCGCTACAGACTGACTTTCAAATCCGACAATGATTGCATCCCTGATCCCATCAAACTCAGGAACCGGTGCGCGCACTCGATCCTCACCTACCTGGAAAATGGCCCACTTGAAAAGTGGAGGTCCTATGAATTGATTGATTACGATCAATGCGATTATTACCGTTGCAAATTGCTCACCCCAACCTGGAAACTCGTTTGCCACTACAGTAGCCAGCCCTAACGCGACTCCCGCCTGAGTGATGTAGGGCATCCAGCCCAAGTGATTGAATTTCATCGGGTCCTTAGCAAGCAAGCCACCAGTGTACGCTCCAATAATCATAGTAACTATTCTGATGAAGAAGAGGATTAATGCTACGCCAATGACTTGTCCAATTACATTTAAGGAGAAGGAAGCGCCTGTTAGAGTGAAAAAAGCTACGTAAACAGGTATGCTAACGTCTTCCAGTATTTTCAAAAACTCGGGCCTTGCTTTGCTGTAGTTGGTCACATGAAAACTAGCCAGAATACACATAAGGAGCGGCTCTAGGAAAATTCGATGATGAAACTGGGATTCAGTGATTGTCCCCACTTGGCTTGACAATAAGTAAGCGGAGTACCCCACGAGTAAAACCAAGATCGTCTTCGGGACTCTCCTAATTCTCCAACGAAGGACCGTTTTCAACAGAAATCCAAATACATAAAAACCAATGGAGAAGGAAAGTGCTAATTCCAACAAAAGAAGTAGTATTTCGGTGTATTTGAATTCCTCGCCGGATATCAACACCTGTGAAAGCGAGATGCAGATGGAAAAAAGGACAATCACCAAAAAATCCTTAACCACTGTCACGCCCATTACGGTCTGGACAAACGGTCCCTTAGCTCTTAACTCATTGATAACAGCAATTGCTGAGGCCGGTGACCTGGCAACAAATACTGCTGCTGTAATCATGGAGATGGAGATTTTAGCAGCGTTGTTCAGATCTTTCATGTATGGAATGAGGCCTGAGAGAAAATACACTAGTACCGAACCGAGAACGAAAGTGACGACCAGCTGACCGAATGTGTTCCACTTGATTGAGTTCAACCTACTTCGTAGTTCTCGTAAGTATAACTCTGCTCCGGCAGCAAAGGCGATAAAGGCCAAAGCCGTTTCATTGATAAAATTCAAATCTCTTTTGGCGGAAACTGGAATGAGACCAATGATGTACGGACCGGCGACAATACCGGTAAAAATGAGTCCAGTGATAAGTGGTAGTTTTATCTTCTGAAATGCTTTTGCTATCTGGTTTGCTGAAATGGAAATGATCAGAAACCCGGCAATCAATATCAAAAGATCTTTATCTAGCGGTTGAATGAATTCCAATCTTATGTCTTTTGGCGTACCTTTTGCAGCTATCCACGGATATTAAGCAACCATCAGCATTAAAAGGTGCGTTTAGGTTCAAAGTTTAATTTGTCAATATATCAATATAAAAGATGATACGAAATACACTCATTGTCCTATTTTCATTTTTTCTGTTTCAGTCGAATGCACAGAAGGGAGTTTCACATGCTTCTTTTGATGCGTTGCTACAAAAACATGTAGATAACGATGGGCTTGTAGATTACAAAGGCCTAAAATCGGATCGAGCTAAGCTGAAAGAGTACTTGAGGTCCTTAGAAAGCAACCCACCAAAGGACTCTTGGACGGAAGATCAGAAACTTGCTTTTTGGATCAATGCTTACAATGCTTACACAATTGACCTTGTTCTTGAGCACTATCCTGTGAAGAGTATTAAAGATATTGGGTCAGTGATCCAAGTACCTTTTGTCAATACTCCTTGGGACATCAAGTTTATTAATATCGATGGTGAAAAGTATGACCTAAATAATATTGAGCACGGTATTATTCGAAAGGAATTTGATGAACCAAGAATACACTTCGCCTTGGTGTGTGCGGCGATTTCGTGTCCTAAGCTGCAGAACAATGCTTATTTGCCAAACACTTTGGATGAACAGTTGACAAAAGCGGCTAAGGATTTTCTTTCCAACGTAGAGAAGAATGAATTTAAAAGCACAAAAAGTGCGAAGCTATCAAAGCTATTTAATTGGTATGGAGGCGACTTCAATAATGACGGATCCCTGATTGATTATGTTAATCAGTATGCTCCTGTTACCTTGAACGATAATGCGAAAATTACTTGGGCCGATTACGATTGGACGCTGAACGAACAATAAAAAAGGCCTTGTTGAAAAACAAGGCCTTTTTTTGATTACAAATTTTTTACTTAATAGTTCTTCTACCTACACTATAGTATTCGAACCCTAACTCTTCCATCAAACTTAACTCGTACAAATTACGTCCATCAAAAATTACGTTGTTCTTAAGACCCTCTTTTAGTCTTTCAAACTCTGGGGTTCGGAAAATTGGCCACTCAGTCATAATCATTAATGCATCCGCACCTTCGATTGCTTCATATTCATCTTTTGTGTAAGTGATGTCGAAATCATATTGCTCCTTCACATTTTCCATTGCTTCCGGATCGTACGCTTTCACTTTTGCTCCGGCATCTAGCAATACTTTTATGTTCTCTAGCGCCGGCGCTTCTCTGATGTCGTCTGTGTACGGTTTAAAAGCAAGTCCCCATACCGCGATAGTCTTCCCAGAAAGATCACCTCCAAAATACTCCTTTAATGGAGCAACCATCTTTTGCTTTTGATCAGCATTAATGTCCATTACAGAGTTGAGAATCTTAAAGTCATAATCAACTTCCGTTGCTGACTTTGCAAGAGCTTGCACATCTTTCGGGAAACAACTGCCACCGTATCCAATTCCTGCGAATAGGAATCTTTTTCCAATTCTAGCATCGGTTCCAATACCTTTTCTCACTTTGTCAACATCCGCACCAAGCAGCTCGCACATATTGGCGATCTCATTCATGAAGGTGATCTTGGTCGCCAAGAATGAATTAGCTGCATACTTAGTGAGCTCAGCCGAACGAACATCCATAAATATCACGGGATTTCCTTGTCTTACATACGGTGCATACAGTTGTTCCATTAATTTGATCGATTCTTCAGATTCAGCCCCAACCACCACTCTGTCTGGTTTCATGAAATCCTCTACTGCAACCCCTTCTCTCAAAAATTCAGGGTTAGAGACTACTTCAAAATCAACCTTGGCCGTCTCTGCAATTTTTGCTGTTACTTTTTCAGCTGTTCCTACTGGAACAGTACTCTTGTCAACAACCACAGTAAATTCTTCTAAGAGAGGACCCAGATCTTCAGCTACCTTAAGAACATACTTCAAATCGGCAGAGCCATCTTCTCCTGGTGGAGTTGGAAGTGCAAGAAAAATAATCTTAGCACCTTTAATTCCTTCGGCTAGATCCGTCGTAAAGTCAAGTCTACCTTGTCTTATGTTTCTTTCAAATAAAACCTCAAGACCTGGTTCATAAATCGTAATCTGCTTGTTCTTCAGCTTGGCTACTTTCTTTTCATCAATGTCAATACAGGTGACATGATTTCCTGTCTCTGCAAAACAAGTTCCTGATACGAGACCAACATATCCAGTACCCACTACGGCGATTTTCATAGACTAAGTTTTTTAGTTTAAAGTAAGAGGCGGCAAAAGTATGACATCCGCATTTATTGAGCTAGCTACTTGAGAATTTTAGACCAACGCATAGACAAACAAGATGTAATACTTTTGCGTTTCTTAATACCCCAAACAGATAGAAATGGAAGTAGCAACATTAGAACCCCAGGAACACATAATTTCTGAGAACATTGAAATGATCGCTCAAATGGTGAGGGATTTTAGCGAGAGAGAAATAGAGCCTCATAAAATGGAATGGGATGATTCACAACATTTCCCACTTGACCTTTTCAAAAAATTGGGTGACTTAGGCCTGATGGGTGTCTTAGTTCCAGAAGAGTACGGAGGATCAGGTTTTGGTTATCATGAGTACGTTACAGCAATCATTGAATTAGCCAAAGTAGATGGTTCAATTGGCTTATCAATGGCGGCTCACAATTCATTATGTACCGGACATATCCTACAGCATGCTTCTGAAGAGCAAAAGAAAAAATACTTACCAAAACTTGCGACATGTGAGTGGTTAGGTGCTTGGGGATTAACAGAGCCCAATACAGGATCAGATGCCGGAAATATGAAGACGACCGCTGTAAAGGATGGCAATGAATGGGTCATAAATGGCGCAAAAAACTTTATTACTCACGGTAACTCAGGTGATGTTGCTGTGGTGGTGGCCAGAACAGGTGAGCCTAATGCGTCTAGAAATGCTAGTGCATTTATAGTAGAGCGTGGCACTCCAGGTTTTAAGCAAGGAAGAAAAGAAGACAAGTTAGGAATGCGTGCTTCCGAAACTGCGGAGATGATATTTGAGGATTGCAGGATTCCGGAGGAGAATCTCATCGGAGAAGTGGGTGATGGTTTTGTACAGTCCTTAAAAGTGCTGGATGGAGGAAGAATATCCATTGCTGCGCTGAGCTGCGGTATTGCAGAAGGAGCCTTGAATGCTGCAATTCAATATTCCAAGGAGAGGGAGCAGTTTGGAAAGTCAATTTCGAACTTTCAAGGAATTTCATTTAAGCTGGCAGAAATGGCAACAAAACTGGAGGCTGCAAAATTGCTGACTTACAATGCTGCTGAATTAAAAAATGCAGGTAAAAGCGTCAATAAGGAATCAGCGATGGCGAAATTATATGCCTCAGAAATCTCCGTTAGAGTGGCAGATGATGCGGTTCAAATTTTTGGCGGTTATGGATACATAAAAGACTATCCTGCGGAGAAATATTATAGAGACGCTAAGCTGTGCACAATTGGTGAGGGGACTTCAGAAATTCAGAAAGTTGTAATATCTAGATCCTTGTTGAAGTAGGCTATTGCAATGCAATTGATTTCACCTATATTTGCGGCCCAATTATAAAAGTCTGAAATGTTAATAATCAACGTTAAAGAGAACGAATCAATAGACAGAGCGCTTAAGAGATTCAAGAAGAAGTTTGAAAAAACAGGCGTATTGAGAGAGCTCAGATCAAGAACTTCTTACACTAAGCCATCTGTGGAAAGAAGAGATCAGATCATTAAGGCCAGATACATCCAGAAACTTCGCGACGAGGAAAATAATTAATTAGATCCTCTTCGTCTTAAGGCAAGAATTATATAAGTTAGTATTAGCCCTTTTACTAAGGGTTGATGCTAGCATATGACAGATGCCTTCCTTAAATACCTTGCCACCGAAAAGCGCTATAGCCACCACACCTTAAAGGCTTACAAAAAGGATTTAAGCCAGTTCCAGCTCTTCTTATCCATTGAATTTGAGATTGATAACCCTATTGATGCAAGGCATTCGCATTTGCGTGCATGGATAATGGATTTATCAGAGGAGGCAATTTCCTCAAGATCCATCAATAGAAAATTAGCTACTCTAAAGTCTTTCTATAAGTTTTTACTTAGTAGGGAATATATCGAATCTAATCCTGCTGATCAGATCAAGCCACTAAAAACTCAGAAAGAACTTCCTTCCTTCCTAAAAGAATCAGCAATTGAGAAGCTTCTGGATGAAGTCGAATTTTCTGATGATTTTCCTGGTCTTAGAGACAAGCTGTTATTGGAGCTCCTTTATGCTACCGGAATTCGTTTAGCGGAATTGATAGGACTGAAGACGAGAGATGTTAATTTTTATGAAAAGGCCATTAAAGTTCTCGGAAAAAGGAATAAAGAGCGCATCATACCTGTTAGCGATCCGTTATTATTACTAGTGAAGAAGTATGTTTCAGAAAAGGAAAAAGAAGGGATGAATAGTGAGTTTTTACTTGTTACCAATTCGAATGAACCAGTTTATCCTATGTTCATTTACCGCAAGGTAAAATCCTATCTTACTCAGGTCACCACTTTGAATAAGAAGAGTCCACATACACTGAGACATACCTTTGCGACACACTTACTAAATAAAGGAGCAGACTTAAATGCTGTTAAAGACTTACTAGGTCATAGTAGTCTAGCGGCGACTCAAGTCTATACTCATAATTCTATAGAAAAGCTGAAGGCTGCCTTTGATCAGGCTCACCCCAAAGCTTAATTGTTAAACCTTAAACCCGTAACATTATGAAGTTACAAATGCATTCCATCCATTTCGACGCTGATGTTAAGCTGCTTAGTTTTATTCAAAAAAAATTAGATAAGCTGGAGACCTACTACGATAGGATTATCGATGGTGAAGTCTTTCTAAGAGTAGAAAATGATGATTCTAAAGAGAATAAAGTTGTAGAGATAAAGCTTAATGGCCCACGGAACCAATTCTTTTCCAAGGAGCGTGCAAGATCTTTTGAAGCTGGGACTGACTCAGCTGTTGAAGCATTGAGGCGTCAATTGAAGAAGCACAAAGAGAAAGCTCTGATGCATTAAGGAAGCAGAAGAATAGTTTTTGAAGAGGCCCCACTTGTTGGGGCTTTTTTTGATCTTTGGCATTGTGTAATACCACGATTTGTTTGACCATCTATTTTTTTAGTAAACCGACAATTAATTGAATACCTAAAGGTAAAAGTTAAGAATTGTAAAATTTCAAAACTTTCTGCGTGCTATTTCGTTATTTTGAGGTAGCTCAAAAAATAAGTGAGAGATTCTATAAAAATATCATTTATTCTTCTCCTGTTAGGCGCTTCCCAAGTAGGGTTTGCGAACACAACAGGGACCGATGGGAAGAAGGAAACTGAGGAAGATAATACAGAGCTAAATCAAACGGGTCAGCAGCAAGAAAAACTTGACGAAGAAGGTTCGGCGGAGACGGTCCTAGATGACGTAGAAATCCTAGATACCGATTCAATTGAGGATGATTCAGTTAACAAGTACAACTTCATCTTTCATTTCCTCTACAAGTTCAAGTACGATCACGAAGACTTTTAGGCATTTACGGCTTGAAATGAGTCAATATCATCTAGCGTAATATTTCTTTCGTAGAACGCTTTTCCGAAAATCACTCCGTAAAGACCTAGATCATTTAGCTGCTTTATGTCATCCATATTCCTGACGCCACCACTAGCGAATATTGACAGATCAGGAAACTCCGACAGAAGCTGTTTATATAGCTTGAAAGACGGTCCGTCCATTAACCCATCTTTGGATATATCTGTGGTTTTTAAGTATTTCAGACCTTTGTCATAGAAATAAGCGACGTGCTCAAAAAGATCCGTTGTGGTAGCTTTTTGCCAGCCTCGTATTCTGATGATGCCATCTAGACTATCTGCAGCTAATGCAATTTTCTCTCTGCCGTAGGACATCAGCCAATTTGAGAATAACTGTCGGTCAGAAATAGCCACTGAAGCAGCTGTGATGCTCTCCGCTCCATACTCAAATGCTTTTAGGACATCACCGTCTGTATGCATTCCACCAGCAAAGTTTATGGTGAGCTCAGTATAGGCAGAAATCAGGTGTAGCATATCGAAATTGACAGTCCTTCCCCTTCGAGCGCCATCAAGATCGATTAAATGAATTCTAGTAATTCCGTGATCCTCAAACTGCTTTGCTACGTCAATTGGAGAATCTTCGTAGATTTTTTCCTTTGAAAAATCCCCTTGTACTAATCGGGTGGTTTTGCCATTTATGACGGATATTGAGGGGACTAGAATCATAAAAATTGAGAATGATTGTATTGACTATTAACCAATAAATATAATCAATGTAGGTCGCAATATGCTTAGCTCACCTCTACTAATTTGAATCCCTCACCATGAATTGTTAGTATTTTGATTGAAGGATCATCGGCTAGATACTTTCGAATCTTGGCGATGTAAACATCCATACTTCTGGCATTGAAGTAGCTGTCATCTTTCCATATCTTTTTCAATGCGATGCTTCTGACTACCGTCTTATTCACATTTTCGAAGAAGATCTTCAGCAACTCATTTTCTTTGGTAGTTAGACTGATTTCTCGTTTTGAGGTAATCAATTTGTTTTCTTGATAATAGTAGACCAGCTCCCCTATTTTGAATGGGTTTGGGAAAGGTTCTTCATCTTCAGTCTTAGTAGATCTCTTTAAGATGGCTTGAATTCTAAGTAGGAGTTCCTCCATGCTGAAGGGCTTGGTCATATAATCATCAGCCCCAATAGTGAATCCTTTTATGATGTCCTGCTTCATGGACTTAGCAGTCAAGAAGACTATGGGTGTTTGCTCATCCATCGAACGGATCTCCTTGGCAAGTGAAAAGCCATCTTTCTTTGGCATCATCAAGTCCAAAATGCAAAGATCAAAAGTACCTTCCTTAAATGCTGTCTCGCCCTCCTCGCCATCTCTTTTGAGGGTCGTATCGTATCCTTTTAGGCTCAGGTATTCGCTAAGGATTTCACCTAAGTTTGGGTCGTCTTCAACAATCAATAGTCTTGGTTTCATTCGCTCGCTAATGGTAATGTGATAGAAAATTTACTCCCTTTGCCAAGTTCACTTTGAACATGAATGCTTCCATTATGTGCTGCAATCATGCGTTGAACGTAAGCAAGTCCCAAACCAAAGCCTTTCACATTGTGTAGATCTCCGGTAGGTACCCGATAGAACTTCTCAAAAATATGTTTCTGCTGTTCCTTGGTCATTCCTATGCCTCTGTCTTGAACCGTAAGAATAAAATCCTCCTGATCAGAATCTGTTTTTAGCGTGATATTCGGTGCGTCTTGCGAATACTTATTTGCATTGTCCAATAAATTCACCACGATGTTGGTAATGTGTGTAATATCTCCTCTTACTTGATCTTTTTCGGCTTTGTTTATTAGGTTGATCCTCCCGCCCTGCTGCTCAACCAGCATTGATACATGCTCCGCTGCACTATTTACTATTTCATTCATGTGTAGTGTTTCTTCATTCAAATTGTAATCCTGCCTATCGACTGCAGCAATTTGAAGTACCTTTTCCACTTGGTTACCAAGCCTTTTATTCTCCTCTCCAATCACATTGATGTACTTATCTCTTAATGGGCTTTGTTCAATATCCTTGTCGCTTAAAGCCTCTACAGCTAGTGACACAGTGGAAATCGGAGTTTTCAGCTCATGCGTCATGTTATTGATAAAGTCGTTTTTCATATCAGAGAGCTTTTTTTGCTTGAGTATTGTTTTGATACTGTAGCCAAAGCAGAACAAAATGACAAAAGCTAAGAAGCCTGAGCTTACTAATGCTGTCCATACCTTCCTCATCAAGTAACCCCTTTCGTCAGGAAATTGAATCACAAGTTGGCTTTGATCTCCAAAAAGGTCATTTGGAAACAGACTTGCCTTGAGATCACTTTTTAGTAGTTCTTTTTTGTCGGCGTTGGTCGTGTACAGAAATCTATTTCTGTTGTGTTCCAGAATTCCGTACTCATAATCGAGATCAATCCCTTTATTGGAAAGTTCTTTTTTGAGTAAGGAGTCCAGTTGTGGCGGACTAAAACGTGCAGCAAGTGGCTTTCTTGATCCCATTAAATCCTCCATCACTTCAAATGTAAGTTCGTATCTCCTGGAGAGGCGGGCTAGCTGATCTTCAAGTTCGAAGATTCTTTTATCCCTTTCAAGTATTTGATCATTTTCTAGACTAGGAGGAGAGAAAGGATGGAAGAAGTTATTAGTAGAACTAGAAAACTCCACAAAAAATTCAAAATTTCCGTTGCTCATGGTGTCTGCGAAGACAAAGAGTTGCTGATTGCCACGCTCGATCAGTTCCATCTTAGGAGAATGCGGCTGGAGGCTGTTAGCGACTCTCTTTGGTCTGATTTCATTTGTACCAGTATCATAAGCCGGATTCCTTGCCAGATAGTTTAGCCGCTGAACTGCGCTAATAGTCTCTTGCTTTTCAAGTTTGTTTGATACAGAACTCAGCGCACTCAGTACGTCTTTTTGGAATCGCTCTTCGTTTGCCATCACCAGATTGTTTATCCAGTAGAGTTGGAATGCAATGAGGCCTATCATGGCAATACCCATGAGACCAATAATCCACCTAAGCGCGATGCGATTCATGACTCAAAAGTACGATTTACGCCTTTGGTTGATTCGCAATTAACCATTTTTAACAACGATTAACGACTGATTAACAGAGACATATGAGGGTCCTCCGTACCTTAGATTTAGAATTCAAAATAAAACTCAACGTACTATGACTATGAAAGAGATAAGACCAATCATTGCAACGTTTGCACTAATTTTTTGTGTTTTTTCCCTAGTTGCTCAAGAAGATCAAAAAATTGTCATTGAAATAACTAAGCAGGTAGATGGTGAAAAGAAGACCTTCAAGGGTGAATACAATAGCAGAGAGGAAATGGAAGCCGATCCTAGTTACCAAGAATTTGCAGGAGGTGATAATCAGTTTCATTTCTGGTCAGACGATGATACTCACGTGTTTCTCGATTTGAATCAGGTAGATGACTTGCAGAATCATTTTTTCCAATTCTTCGATAAAGATGATGATACCAACACCTTCTTCTTCCATGGTTTTGACTCAGATTCAGACGATAACTCTTTTGACTTTAGCTTCGATAATTTTGATTCGGAGAATTTTTCGGAGGAGCTTAAAGAAAAATTGAAGAATCTGGGAGTAGAGATTGAGGAGCTGGTTGACAGGTTTAGCACCGATGATGGGACCAATAACTTCAAGATAATTACACTAAGGAGCATTCAGGTCACGGATACTCAGGGTGAATTTGGCAAGAAAGGCCAAGTTTCGAAAAACCAACTGCTGGAATTGGAAGATCTAACTTTTTATCCCAACCCGTCCAAAGATGGCCGAGTCAAAGTTCGCTTCTCTGTTCCAGATGAAGATGATTTGGAGATTCAGGTCAGTAATCTTGAAGGAAAGGAGGTATTCAGCCGATACTTCGATCGATTTGCTGGCTACTATTCGGAGGAGATTGATCTTTCAAATCAAAAAGAGGGAATCTATCTGCTCGAAATTTCCCGCGGTAAGAAAAGACTTACTAAGAAGATTGTGATCGAATAGTTGGAGGCTTAATTCTTGATCAACTTGATGTTTTGGTTCGATGCATTTCCAATTCTCATCAAGTAAACACCATTGGGCTGATCGCTCAGATTGATGGTTAGAATAGAAGGGTCGATTTCTACTGTCACGTCTATCTTCTTCCCAGTGTTGTCGTAGATAAGTATGTCTGAAGATGCTAACCCTTCTTTTCTGATTCGAAATATACTTGCTGAGGGGTTGGGCCAAACAGCAATTGTTGGTTCAATCCCAAACCACTCAACGCTTACAATCGAAGAGTATGAGCTGGTTCCATCGAAATCGGTTTGTTTCAGTCGATAATATGAAGTGCCTTGTAAAGGATTACGATCTTTAGTTTCATAACTACTTATCGAAGAATGATTGCCCATGCCATCAACTCTCGAAACCTCAAACCAATGATCTAGATTCTTCGATCTCTCTACAGTAAAAAAGTCATTGTTTGTCTCTGTGGCTGTTTGCCAGTTTAGTTGAACTGCACTTACTGTAGGAGCGGCTGTGAAACTAAGCAGTTCCACAGGCAAGGGAATACTTAGATTGGTATTGCCCAGTGTAAACCGATCACCATCCTGAAAGTCAACGTTTGAGAAGGTGACGATATCATTTGATTCAGAACCCGCAATTGGAATTACATCATTATCGAAAAAGCCATCACCATTACGATCTATCAGTAACCGAAGGTTTGATCCTAATGGGTCTGCCAAAGATGAAAAATCAAAAGAGATGGAAACTGTCCCAACATCTCCTGTTTCAGATACTCTCCAAATTCTAGATAATCTTTCCTCGATAATTGTTCCATCTACATCTGTGGTTTGCGTGGTAGAAAGAGCTGTGTTATCGTGTCCCCAAATTAGAAATTCATTATTATCAAGGTCTGAGGGGTTCCACATTCGCACCACTCCCGACCCCTTTGCATCAAAGTGATTGGATCCATCAGCTGCTTGGCCAATACCTGCGATCTCAAAATCAAAATCCCCATTTGATGTCTCATCCATAAGGTACAAGTCATTGTCTGCGAGAGCAATGTTGTATTTTGCTGCTAAGTAGTTTGTGGCAATGATTCTTTGAGCATCATTGAGCTCTCCGTCCCACATCATGATTTCGGCTATATCACCAGTTAGTTGAAAACCGGTTCCGGTGGTCGGTCCAGAAGCTCGCCTTGCTCCGATAAGTACTTCTGCCGCTGCGTTTATATCACCTCCTATGGTTTCTCCTGCAAAGTTCGGACCCTCATTGGTCCATGAATCTTTTTGGCTATCGTCATTAATACAAGAGCTGACAAACCAGTCATCAGTAGCAACTATAGATCCGATGGTAGCATCACCTCCAATGAAAGCGGTGAAGTAAGAAATTCCTGATACTTCATCAATCGTATACTGGTAATGCCGATCAGCTTGTGTGGCCTTTGAAAGCAAAGTGCCCTGGAGCGCTCCAGCTACGTTGTAAACTGCCAAAAAAGACCAGCTGTCTGTTCCTGGGGTGAAATTAAGACTCGCTGGGTTTCCGAGGTTCAAGAAGTCGTCACCATCGAAATTCACTGATGGGAATCCGTTAACTGAGTTGGCTTGGAATGTTGGCTCCTCTGATCCCACGCCGCTAGAGTTTGCTGTCAAGCCATTGCCTGATGCGTCAGACCAGCTGGTTACTGCGGTGGCATCAGCTTGGTTAATATCACTTGCCCTCAGCCATAGTTCATTATTTGTGGCATCACCTATTCCGCCAGGGCCGGTATTCCCAGTAAGAAACACTCCTGAAGGCAAATCCCCGCCCCCACAATCCGGGCAGACGACCGAGAACGAACTACAGATCTGATCCGAAGTACCGCTATTAAAGTAATCTATAGAACTACCAAGGGTTGCTGTACCGTCACCGCAAAGAAGAGCATTGGCACTGGCAATGAATATATCATCGCCAGAAACAGAAGAATTGTTGATGATCGCAAAACTGTTTCCGGCAAGGACAAAATCATTTCCAATATCAAAGGTAGCTGTCGTTTCAACTGTGAGAGAACCTAGAAGAAATAAGTCACGATCGTTAGCGGTTCCTGTAACGCTAAAAGTGCCTCCACCCTCGACAGTTATTAATCCGGCCAACATAGTTCTAACTGATGAAGTGAAGGTTCCTCCATTAGAAACAATCACATCTCCGGTCTGATAAAATGCTGCAGATCCAGAACCAGGAAACGTACCAAAACCCAATGCATCTGCTGTTTGTCCAACACTTCCGTTATCGCCAGTATCATCGATCGTTATGGTATGACCGCTGCGGATCACGACATTGTCTGCCCTCCCAGGAAATATGCCTCCTCCTACAGCACCTGAAGATCCATCAGAGGTTAACGTCCATGAGGTATTGTCTTCCCAATCTCCCGTTGCAAAGGAATAATAAGTGGTTTGTGCACTCAAAAGAGAGGGCATCACTACCAGACCAAGAAATAATACCTTTATTAGAGGCTTCATTGCTATATCAACTGAATAAGGGTAACTACTTAATTAATAGTAAATTATAGTAGCAATTATTGGTGGGATATACTCTTCGAGTAATGAACGGAAAAGCTAGATCAAGTTTTAGATATTTCCAATCAAAGTTTAGCTAAGAATGCATTTAGCTAGTGGTTTTCAAAGTAAAACCTACGCCATGATGGTTTTTGATTTCTAATGATTCATCCACTTTTAGGTACTTTCTAAGTCGTGTGATAAACACATCAAGACTTCTTCCTTTGAAGTAGTCATTTTCCCCCCAGATTTCTTCAAGAATGTAATCTCGCTTAACTAGTCGATCTCTATTCTCTAATAGCAATTGAAGTAGTTGCCCCTCCATTTGAGTCA
>CAYYNA010000006.1:40724-42232 GCA_964472815.1 uncultured Roseivirgaceae bacterium | reverse complement strand
TTTAATTCTTTTCTCCATTTCAATATGTTTTCCGTCCCTTCAAGCACCTTGGAGAGATCTCCTTCTTTCCGATAAGCTTCGTAGGTATCCTGTGATGCCCCATCAATTGAAATGATCAACCTATTTAATCCTGACTCTACGGTTCTTTTCGCATTCTCAACATTCAGGAAATGGGCATTGGTGGATGTGGTAGTATAGATTTTATGGTGTTTGGCAATCGCCACCATATCCAAAAACTGTGGGTTTAAGTATGGTTCACCTTGAAAGTAGAAGGTGAGATACATCGCATGCTCACTAACCTCTTCGATAATTTTTTCAAACAGTTGAATTTTCAAGCGACCTGTTGGTCTGGTAAACGACCGCAGACCACTGGGACATTCTGGACATCTCAGGTTGCAGGAAGTGGTTGGCTCGATGGCTATGCTTATGGGTAGTCCATTGATTTTTGAGTAGCCATATTTTTTTGATTGATGATAACTACTCCATATCTGATAAGCATTCGCTATCCTTTTTGGAGTTAGCTTTGAGGCCACTGAAATACTATCCTTCAGATTGATCAACATCTCCAACAAAGTAAATGACTGTCAGATGAGATTTATCCTCTTCTCGCTTTTAATTTCCTTTTCACTTTTTGGTTCTGCGCAGTATCGGCTTTCAAATAAAGCTGAAATAGCCGTGGTTACGCTAGGGCCGTATCAGGGAGAGCCTTGGTCTGCGTTCGGTCATAATGGATTTAGAGTCACTGACCCTCTTCGAGGAATTGACTGGTTTTATGACTATGGACTTTACGATTTTAATCAAGAAAACTTCTTTCTAAATTTTGCCAAAGGGCTCCTAAAGTACAAGGTGGGTGTAAGGGAGTGGAAGCGGTCTTTTCAGTTTCAAAAGAGTCTGAACAGGTACATCAAACTTCAATACTTAAATCTCACAATCGCGGAGAAACAGCAGCTTTTCGATTTCCTACAAAACAACGTACAGCCTGAAAACGCAGAATACTTGTACCACTACGTGTATGATAACTGTGCCACGAAAATCAGGGATGTCGTGGATGAGCAGTTCCCAAACAGGGTGACTTTCGATTTAAGTTATAAAGAGGAAGGAAAAACCATTCGTGACTTGATGGATGACTATTTGGGGCAGCAAGACTGGGCAGATTTTGGTATTGATATTGGCTTGGGACTGCAGGTAGATGCGGAAGCCACGGCTGAAGAGTACATGTTCCTACCACCCTATATATTTACTGGCTTTGCAAAAGCTACGATTGAAAGAGACGGGCGGCTTTTACCACTTATTAGTAGGACTGAAAATGCGTTCATCCCTGCAAAGGAGAGCTCACTTTCTGTTTGGTTGACTCCTCTTAATTTTTTTATTCTTCTCTTCTTTATAGTTGGCTTCATCACTCACCGTAACCTCAAATTTGGAAGGAGGACTAAATGGATTGATGGCCTTCTATTCGGTTTTGCCGGGTTTGTTGGACTTTGGGTGGTTTACCTCTGGATTGGAACTGA
>CAYYNA010000006.1:33405-40624 GCA_964472815.1 uncultured Roseivirgaceae bacterium | reverse complement strand
GCGGGGAAATAGTGATTTCCTTCTACAACAACTGTATCATCGCTTTCTGCGACCACCTCGTCATTCCATATTGCTTTCATACTGCTAAATATTTCGATTGTTCGAAAGCTATAACCGAATATAGGTTGGCTCTGTTCCTTGCCAGATCAATTAATTATAGAAGAGATTGGCGTATCATAGTTTTCGAAAATATCACTTGGTACCTCTTCTAGCACACTAATGTTGCTCAGGTTGTAGTCTCCTCGATTACTTGAGAGCATAAGTCCTCCGTATTTCTCATACCTTGCCCATGGGGTTACAAACCTTGGCTCTTCCGCATCGCTATCTGGGTAGTACGCCCACTGGGTAACCAATTTAGTATCGGTATCGAGCCATACTTCATAAATATTCTGCGGAGTAAGTCCTACTCCTTCAAATGTTAGTTTCAATAAATCAGCAGACCCGCCAGTATTGGTAGTGTCTTCGCCAAGGTAGCTTAGCGTAACACCGGAATCTTTTAGCTTGAAAGGCATTACTAACCAATAGGAATCATTGACCCACCAGCCGTATCCCTTTTCAAGGAAATAATCTGCAGAATCTGACACGATAGCTCCATTCTTAAATACCTTGCCGGATTTGTCATTGATATTCATCAAGACCGTAAGGTCGTTGGCAGGGTCCTCGATCCTTACGTTACCAGTAGTCTTGTCCCACAGGTGGTTTCTCCTGTCAAAGAAATTCCATGATAAGTACCGCGTGTTATCCCATTCTTCACGGCCACCCATAGCTATCATGCATTTATCAGCTAGCAGTACAGCAGTTAGATCAGAACCCTCTTGGTTGAACCCTTCGGCTGGTGGGTTATTGTATTCCACAAATTCGCTGTTGTCCGGTGGAGCATCCGAAAAGTCATTCTCGGCACTGGGTTTAGTACTACATGAAAAAATTATTAAGGCTAATGCTATGATTGGTAGTTTACGCATGGTTCTTTTTGTTTCGCGATAAAGATAAAAATAAAAAAGGGAGGCCAAAGCCTCCCCTTTAGGTTATGGTTGGTTGGTAATATTATTCGTCACCTGCCTTAAACTGCTCAAATCGATCAGGTGATTCTACTCTTGGGAACACGTTGTTATCTGTGTAAGAGTCCGCGGTTTTCTTATCCGGATCAATGACAATTTTGGTCACTTCTTTATCCTTCATAAAGACTTTCTTCACTTCTTTTTCATTGACCTTCCAGATCTCAGCAGGGATTTGCTGCAGCTCAGTAGTACCGTCAGCGTAGGTCCACTCCACTAAAACGGGAGTCACTAGACCGCCTTGGTTTTTCAGTGTCAATTCATAGAAGTTCTTTCCTTCAGCAGATCGTTTTACTTTGTCGTTATCCAGTGACTGGCGGTATTCCCCCATTCCCTGATTCCATTCCTGGAAGACAAATGGCTGTGGACTTGAGCCAAAATCCATTTTTCCGTCTTCTCCATCTCCTTCGATGGTTTGGTCAGAGCCTTTGATGTTTCTCGTTTCGAGACCATTTTCTTCGGTCTGCATTTGGAACCATCGAACGTTGCTAAGGTCCACATCTACATAGTCAGTTCCGTAGAACCAACCTCTCCAAAACCAATCTAGATCAACTGCAGATGCATCTTCCATTGTTCTGAAGAAATCCGCTGGAGTCGGGTGCTTAAATGCCCATCGCTCAGAGTAGGTTTTGAACGCTTTGTCAAAAAGCTCCGGACCCATCACAGTTTCTCTTAAGATATTCAAAGCAGTAGCCGGCTTGGCGTAAGCATTGCTACCAAATTGTCTGATCTGCTCAGAGTTGGTCATGATAGGTCGTACGAGACCTCTTTCTCCACTCATGTAAGGAACAATGTTTGCCGCAGGTCCTCGTCTGGATGGGTAATCATAGTCCAAGTAATTATCGCCCAACTCTTGCTCCGTCAAATACTGCACGAAAGTAGTTAGCCCTTCATCCATCCATGTCCACTGACGCTCATCAGAATTGATGATCATAGGGAAGAAGTTGTGCCCTACCTCGTGGATGATCACGGAAATCATACCATGTTTCTTTCGGTCAGAATACGTCCCGTCTGGTTCTGGTCTCCCGTAGTTGTAGCAGATCATTGGGTATTCCATACCAATTGACGCAGTATGAACCGAAGTAGCATGTGGATATGGATATTCTGTAGTGAACTTTGAGAAGGTTTTCAAAGTCTGTGCAACTGCCACAGTAGACCATTCTTCCCACAATGGATTTCCTTCTTTAGGATAGTAGGACATAGCCAATGGCTCGTTTCCATCACTCAGCTTAACAGCCATTGCATCCCAGATGAATTTTCTTGAAGCGCAGAAGCCATAATCTCTAACGTTTTCTGCCTTGAACTTCCAAGTTTTGGTTCCTTTTGCTTTCGTTTTCTCGCTTTCTCGCGCTTCCTCTTCGGTTACAATGATTACAGGCTTGTCATATGTCTTTTTAGCCTTTTCAAATCGCTTCACTTGATCAGATGTAAGCACATCTTTCGGGTTCTGAAGCATTCCAGTAGCACCTACTATAAAATCAGAAGGTACGGTAAGGTCTACTTCATAATCACCAAATGTCAACGCAAATTCTCCTCTTCCGAGGAACTGCTTGTTTTGCCAGCCCTCATTATCAATGTATACCGCCATTCTAGGGAAGAACTGAGAAATGGTGTAGAGGTAGTTATCTTCTTCCTCGAAATACTCCATGCCAGATCGGCCACCCCCTGTCATTCGATTGTTGATGTTGTACATCCATTCAATGCTAAAAGACATATTCTCTCCGCTCTTGATTGGCGTCTCAAGGTCAATTCTCATCATCGTCTTGTTGATGGTGTAGTCCATTGGTTGACCATCTTTTTCTACAGACTTGATTTTGAAACCGCCATCATAATCTGCATCACCAGTCATTCTAAATACTGAAAATACGCTCAGCGTATCTCTCATGGCGCTTTGACCAATAAGCGGTGTGTTAGAATCTTGTGCTCTTACGTTTTGGTCTAGTTGTAACCATAAATACTCAAGTGCATCTGGAGAATTGTTATAATAGGTGATGGTCTCACTTCCAGTGATGGACTGGTTGTTATCATCCAATGTGATCTTCATCTTATAGTCAGCTTTCTGCTGCCAATACTGATGACCTGGCGCACCCGATGCTGTTCTATAGACATTTGGTGTCGGCAGCATGGTGCCCAACTGCTCAAACTTTTGTTCCCACTCGGTATCCTTTTGTTTTCTGTCTTGAGCGGTTAAGAAGGAGCAGGACAAAATGCCTGCAATGATTAGTATTTTTCCCTTCATGAATAGTTTAGTTTATAGTTAATAATATCAATTTAAATATGGAGTGTCCAGCATCAGCATTAGTGCGATTCCACCTACAGCGGATGAAATGATTAACTTCCAATCTCTGCGGGACGTGCCTGCAATTCCTACAAAAATGAAGCTAATAACCAGGAATATTGCAACGATAATTATTTGACCCACTTCTAGGCCTACATTAAAGGCAAATAATTGCAAGACAATGGTCTCATCTTTTCCCAGCAGTGCCCTTAAGTAGTTGGAAAAACCTAATCCATGGATGAGCCCAAAAAACCCTGCGTACAGATAGTTTCGCCAAACCTTTCCATCGGAGACTTTTCCATCTCTTGTAAAAAGATTGGAGATCGCGGTGATAACGATGGTCACTGGTATCAAGAACTCTATCAATTCCGGGTTTACTGAAATCACGCGCAAGGTTGCGAGCGCTAGCGTAATTGAATGTCCTAACGTAAAAGAGGTTACCAGAATTAGAATCTTCTTCCAATCAGAAGTCTGGTAGAGAGCGCATAATACGATAACGAATAGTATGTGATCGTATCCATTTACATCCAGGATGTGATCTAATCCCAATCCATAATAGAGGCTGAATTCACTCATGGGGTAGCGAATATAGCAGCAACGGTGGTGAAAGATGCAACGATTTGATGAGCGGTATCATCATCAGGCATACCATTTGCATAAATTTGAATCATGATTTCTTTTTTGCTAACCATCTACATGGTGTTTCATCCATTTCACGTGTCTGTCACTGACATTAAATACAAGCAAGATCAAAAGGCGCTTCAATTAAGTACTCGAATATTTCTGGATGATCTGGAGCTGGCATTACAAGCATATTCTAAGAACGAGAAGCTGGATATAATGAAGCCAGAGAATTGGGAATTCATCAATGCCAATTTGGAAACATACCTGCTCGAAAGGATTGTGCTTAAAGACGCAAAAAACAGGAACTACGAGCTAAGTTATGTGGGAGCTGAGATTGAGGATGATGTGATGTGGTGCTATATGGAGATAGAGAAGGTGAAGAAAATTGAATCAGTGACAGTCACCAATACCATCTTACATGAGGTCTGGGCAGATCAGGAAAATCTAGTGCATTTTAGGGCTTTTGAAAAAGTACGAAGCGCCAGATTGTTCAAAGGCGAAGAAACGGAGACTTTTGAGTGGTAAAAGACTTGTATTTTAAATCTATCCTTTTTTGATCAAGATGAAATAATTGCTATTTTTGCCATCCTTTTTGAAAAAGAGCATAACAGAATGAAAAAAGATATCCATCCTGAGTACAAAGAAGTTGTTTTTCTAGACACTTCTAGTGATTTCAAATTCTTAACGAAATCAACAATGACTTCTAAGGAGACCATCAAATGGGAAGATGGAAACGAATATCCAGTTATTAAAGTGGAAGTTAGTTCAGCTTCTCATCCATTCTACACTGGCAAGAAAATTTTCTTGGACACAGCTGGTCGAGTGGAGAAATTCAACAAGAAGTACAAGAAAAAATAAGGTACGAAAAGAAATTACTAAAGCCTCTAGTTTCACTAGGGGCTTTTTTTGTGCTTATTCCTAAACCATCTAAGTTTGATCTATGCTACTAACTTTTTATGATGCTCATTCCGATTGGCTCAAGATGTTGCCGCTCTCCTACACACGGCCAGTGGCAAAGATCCGTGTTGGGATCTTGGAGATTCATGAGAAGTGGACAAAGGCATTGTCTGCAGAACAGGTTGCATTTCGATCGGAGGATTACATAAGTGATTCATTTGCTTCACCCAAGGACAAAAGCCTAACGATTTCAGGAAATGTACTTCCAGACTCAGAGTTAGTAGAAATGGTCTCAAATCTTCAGGAAAGTGAAGCCATAATGCACGATGGGCAGGTAATTGTAGGTTTCTACCAGCCAGATGAAGAGGTGGTTCTCGGTACAAGGAAGGCTGTGGAAATAGCAGAAGTCTCTAGAGTCGAATATCCTTGGGATATTTTTAGGTTGAATGGAGAGCAGATCCGAAGAGATTTTAGGGAGATTACCAAAAGCCGGAAATCTCAAGACATAGATGATCCATTTACAAGATCGTACGGCACAGAAATTTTTCTTGAGAAAGGTGCTTCAGTGAAAGCGGCTGTATTAAACGCGGAGCAGGGCCCTATCTACATTGGTGAGAATGCTGAAGTGCAAGAGGGAGCTTTAATCAGAGGGCCATTTGCTTTAGGTGCACATTCCGTAGTGAACATGGGCGCCAAGCTCAGAGGGGATACTACAGTCGGGCCACATTGTAAGGTGGGAGGTGAGATCTCAAACGCTGTTTTTCAGGGGTATTCGAATAAGGGACATGACGGGTTTTTGGGGAATTCGGTATTGGGTGAATGGTGCAATTTAGGAGCAGATACAAATAACTCGAATCTCAAGAACAACTATGCGAACGTAAAAATGTGGGATTTCGCAAGTGGAAGATTTAAGGATACTGGCTTGCAGTTTTGTGGGCTTATTATGGGAGATCATTCAAAGTGCGGTATCAATACCATGTTTAATACCGGCACAACTGTGGGAGTTTCTGCAAACATCTTTGGGGAGGGCTTCCCAAGGAATATTATTCCATCATTTGCCTGGGGAGGTGCTTCTGGCTTTTCCACCTATCAGCTTAGAAAAGTTTTTGAGACTGCAGATCTGGTGATGTCACGGAGAGGCAAGAGTCTCACAGAAGCTGATAAAGCAGTGCTTTCACATATATTTGATATCACATCCGAGAATCGGGTGTGGGACAGAAAATAGATCCATGCAATTTTCGGACATACCAGGCCTTGATGAACTAAAAAGTCAGCTGACATCTGCTTTTCAAAAAGGAAAGGTTGCACATGCGCAGCTTTTTGCTGGGAGTTCGGATACTGCTGTATTGCCCATCACGTTAGCGTATGCTAGTTATATCATGTGTACGGATCGAACGGAACACGATAGCTGTGGCAGGTGCGCAAATTGTCTAAGGATTAAGAAGCTGGTCCATCCTGACATCCATTTTTATTTCCCGAAAGTCTCTGCCTCCGATAGTGGAAAGTACGATAAGGTGCTAGCCGAGGCTTTGCCAAAATTTAGGTCTTTCATTCATTCACAGCCCTATGGCAATTTGGAAGATTGGTCGAATGAATACGGCCAGGAAAATAAAAATCTATTGATCAGTCGAGAAGATAGTCGGCAAATCTTGAGAAATGTGAGTATGAGATCTGTGGAAGGAGGCTACAAGATTCTCATTATTTGGCATCCGGAGCTGATGAACTCCAGTTCCGCAAATGCCATACTAAAGATACTGGAAGAGCCGCCGGAAAAGACGATCTATCTGCTGGCTTCTTACAATTATGATAGCTTGCTGTCTACGATAACTTCAAGGACGCAATTGATCGTCGTTCCTCCGAACAACGATGAAGAAATCATCGGTCACTTAGCAGCGATTGGAATTGATGAATCGAAAGCTGCCGCCGTTACTAAACAGGCGGAAGGCCGGCTTGGGGCAGCTCTGAGATTTTCTCAAGAAGATGGCAATCAGGAATATGAGACTTTCCAATTATGGATGCAAGAGTGCTGGAACAAAGACTTGACTTCTCTAATTAGAAGAAGTGAAGATTTTTCAAAGTCGGGGAAGAGCAACCAACGTACCTCACTTACTTTTTCCATTGCAACAATTCGAAATGCAGTACTTAGCGAGGGAGGGCAAGAGCCTGCAGTACAAAGTGAAAGTGAGAAAACGTTCGTGAAAAAGTTTGCCAACAGCCTCGGCACGAAAAGACTTGAGAGAATCTACCAGATACTAAATGAGTCGATTCATCACCTTGAAAGAAATTCAAACCCTAGAATTACTCACCTAAATCTATCCCTCGATATCATTCATGTTTTGAACGGCTAAGGAAAAATGAAAAGGGA
>CAYYNA010000006.1:22456-33305 GCA_964472815.1 uncultured Roseivirgaceae bacterium | reverse complement strand
ATCTATCCCTCGATATCATTCATGTTTTGAACGGCTAAGGAAAAATGAAAAGGGAAGTCATCAAAATTGGGACTAGAAAAAGCAAGCTTGCCATGTGGCAAGCAAATTATGTTGCTGACATGTTAGATACTGGAGGCTACCAACCAGAACTTATTCCCATAGAAACCAAAGGCGATAAGATCCAGAATGTTTCCTTATCAAAAATTGGTAGCAAAGGGGTCTTTACCGAAGAGCTTGAAGTGATGCTTAGGCAAGGTGCTATTGACCTAGCAGTTCACAGCGCAAAGGACCTACAATCGAAGTTACCAACCGGTTTTGAGGTCCTTTCATTCTGCGAGAGAGAATCTCCGGAGGACGTAATTGTTGCTGAAAAAGAGATAGACTTGAGCGATCCAAGTTTGGTCTTAGGTACCTCCTCCACAAGAAGGATCGCCATGCTCAAGCATTATTACCCCCACATCAAAACCGTGGAGGTGCGTGGAAATCTTCAAACACGTCTTGAAAAGCTAAAGTCCGGTCAGATGGACGGGTTGGTCTTGGCCTATGCAGGTGTCAAAAGAATGAAGTACGATGATTTGGTCAAGCACTGGTTTGATTCGGAGAAATTCATACCTCCAGTTGGGCAAGGTGCAGTGGCAATTGAGATTCACGACAACCTAGCTGAAGAAAAGAAAGTGGAAATAAAGAAATTAACGAATCACCCACTTACCGAAAAGCTGCTGAAAACAGAGCGAGCTTTTCTTCGCAGGATGGATGGCGGATGCAGTATTCCAGTGTTTGGTCATGCACAAATGGAACAAGATGGCCAGATTCAGTTGGTAGGAGGAATTGCTAGCCTAAACGGCAAAGAGCTGATCCAGCGCACCATGTACGGTAACGAGCCTGAGTCTTTAGGCACGTCTCTCGCTGATGAAATCCTCATGAGTGGTGGGAAAAAGGTTCTGGATGAGATAAAGTCCAGTATTTAAATCTTCCTACAGATTCTAAAAGCAAATAATTGAAACAATGGATAGTGTTTTCCGTTAATGATAGTATTACTATCTAATGATATAGTTATGCTACGAAAAATAGTCATTTTACTTTTTGCTGGAATAATTACCTTCTTGCTGCACCCTTTCGTTAGAAAAAGAAGATCTCGCAGGTGGTATGCGATTGATGATAAATCAGGGTTTCTAGGGCTATGAAGACGCTATTCATGAAATTACGTAGGGACTATTTTCTGAGGTTCTTAGGATTCCTGTTCTTCATTTTAATGGTAATCATCCTGGTAGGTTCGTCTACAGCGCAAGAACCAGCTAAGTCCCTTTTGAGATTAGAGAGCTACCCTGATAGCGTCACTTCGATAAGTTTGAAAAACCAGGGACTTAAGACATTTCCTAAAGAGTTATATAGGTTTAAGAATCTGCAGTTTCTAGATCTTTCAGGGAATGATTTAAGCGAAATCCCAATCGAGATTAAGCTTTTCACCCAACTTCAATTCATTGATGTATCTCAAAATCGCATCAAGCAGTTGCCCCCCAGCTTTTCAAGCTTGGTGAACTTAAAGTCGATTTACATTGGGGGTAATCAGTCGCTAGACATTGACCAAGCAATTGATGTCATGCCTGCGAAGAACATCGAAACGCTAGATCTGCAGTTTGACAATATCTCCACTTTACCCATAAATATTGGGAAGTTCAAGAACCTAAAGAAGTTGATACTGACGGGAAATCCCATCCAGAAACTACCGACTACTTTTTCACAATTAACAAATCTGCAGATCTTGTTCATTAACAAGGACCCTTACTTTGATATTGATCAAAACATCGAGACACTAAACAAAATAAACGCGCTGCAGGAGCTCCATCTAGAGGAGGATAATCTTAGTTATATCCCGGAAAAGCTGTTGAAGCTACAGAGCCTAGAGTACTTATATCTGAGCAAGAACAATATTGAGAAATTCCCTTCTATCTCTTCTGAATTAAGATCGCTCAAATACTTAGATATCAGTGATAATGCCCTTCCCAAGCTTGAGATTGAAGGGCTTGAAAACAGGCTTGCCCCCACGCTAAAGATCAACTTCGGCAACTAAAGCATTGCTATCAACCCTTCCGCAGAAATCTATCTTTCTGTTATTTCATTTTACCTGAATGTTTCTGATTGGCTTTTTGGTGCTATTGCATAAAGATTATTTTTGCCCTTCATAAATCAAGGGTATTACATGAAGAAACTCATTTACATTCTGACCGCCGTATTTTTCTTATCGGCCTGCGACGACAAAAAGGACTATCTCGTAAAAATCAAGACGGAACATGGTGACATGACTGTTTTGCTTTACAATGAGACACCACTCCACAAAAAGAACTTTTTGGAGCTAGCTAAGAGTGGAAAGTATGACAGTACCGTTTTCCATCGCATTAGTGAAAACTTCATGATTCAGGGAGGCAATGTGGCCGAAAAAGAAGGTGTCCCTGAGAAACCTGAAGATCGTATTCCGGCCGAAATTGTTGAAGGCTTCTATCATACTAGAGGAGCCTTAGCTGCAGCCAGACAAGCTGATCAGGTGAACCCAGAAAAGAAGTCTTCATCGACACAGTTTTACATTGTTGATGGAAACTCTTGGGACGTCCTTTCAACAGATATCAACCAGCTCTATGGTAAGATGGTAGAAATGCTTCAAGACACTTCTAACAGGGAATTGATTGAAGAATACACTCCGGTTTACGCGTCTAGAGATCAGAAGAAAGTTATGGACTTCATTTATTCGAAAAAGGGTATGATCGAAGAAAAATATGGTATCAGCCTAACAAAAGATCCTGGCACCAAGGATAACGAACAGTATGAAAAAATGGGTGGCGGGTATCCGGGACTAGATGGAGAGTATACCGTATTCGGAAGAGTGGTTGAGGGGTTAGACGTTGTAGATATCATCGCTGCTTTGCCTGCAAAAGTGAATCCTCGATCTGGTGAAAAAAGCATGCCTATTGATCCAATCCCAATGACGATGGAAGTCATTGAAATGAAGAAAAAAGATATTACTGATAGTTACGGCTACCAATACCCAGAGTAATGCAGAAGATACTAATTACGGGTGCGAATGGACTATTGGGCCAAAAGCTCATCGGCCTTTATGAAAAAAGTCCCGATGTTGAGGTGATAGCTACCGGGATTGAAGCTAGCAGATTAGGTGACGGAAATTATACCTATCACACGATGGATATCACTTCAGATACCGATGTTGATCGAATCGTGTCTGAGCTCAAGCCTGATGTGATCATTAACACGGCAGCCATGACACAGGTAGATAAGTGTGAGACGGAAAAAGAAATTTGCTGGAAGCTAAATACTACTGCTGTTGAATACCTAATCAAGGCTTGCGAAAAGAATGATTGCTTCTTGGTTCACCTATCAACAGATTTCATCTTTGACGGGGCGGACGGGCCCTATAAAGAGGATGATGAACCAAACCCTCTCAGTTATTATGCGGAGAGTAAATTGGCTTCAGAAAAATTACTAGAGAAAAGTGCTATTCGCTACGCTATTGCTCGCACACAATTGGTATATGGCATAGTCCCTAATCTCGGGAGATCTAATATTATTTTATGGGTCAAAAAAAGTCTGGAAGAGGGTAAAAACATAAAGGTTGTCAATGATCAATGGAGAACTCCTACCCTTGCTGAAGACCTAGCCAAAGGCTGTGCACTAATTGCCGAGAAAAAGGCAGAGGGTGTTTTTCATATTTCTGGAAAAGAGTTATTAACGCCCTATGATATGGCGATGGCCACCTGCGATTTTTTCGATTTGGATAAATCATTGATTGAAGAGGTCGATGGAAGCATTTTTCAGCAAACTGCGAAAAGGCCACCTAGAACAGGTTTTATATTAGACAAGGCAAAAGAGGTGCTGGGATATGAGCCAAGAAGTTTCAAAGAAGGAATTGCTACACTAAAATCCCAGCTTTCTGATGTATGATGTAGTAGTTCTCACGGATGAACGATACGTTGATCCGAAAGAACGAAATGCATACATAGAAAATGTCTTGCGGGAAGACCAGCTAGTGCTGGATGCTTTGCAAAAGCAGGGATTAAGATCAATAAAAGTTGCTTGGTCAGACCCAAGCTTTAACTGGTCAGAGACAAGATATGCGTTATTTCGATCGACCTGGGACTATGCTGAAAAATTCGTTGAGTTTAGCGATTGGCTCATCCATGTTTCTACCAAGACGAAACTGATTAATCCGTACGATCTGATCATTTGGAACCTGGATAAACACTATTTGAGTGATTTAGCAGCTAAAGGAGTGAACGTTGTTGAGACTTGCTTTATTGAGCCAAAAGACACTAGGTCGTTAAGGGAGCTTCACAAGGAGTTGGGTTGGAGCAAAACCGTACTAAAACCTGCAGTTTCTGCTGCAGCAAAAGACACCTTCAAGTTGGACCTCTCCAATTTAGACGACCATGAAGATCGTTTTCGTGAACTGATTAAGGATGAATCCATGATGCTTCAGCCATTTCAAAATAGCGTTGTGGAGAGAGGTGAAATCTCACTAATGGTGATGGGAGGCCGGTATACCCATGCTGTTCTAAAAATTGCTAAGCCAGGTGATTTCCGCGTGCAAGATGACTTTGGTGGAACTGTCCACGAATACGAACCAACCCAAGCAGAAATTGCGCTGGCGATCGCAGCGGTGAAGGCATGTAATCCTCAGCCACTTTATGCGCGGGTAGATATTGTGGATGATAATAATGGAAGGCCTGCAATTTCTGAGTTGGAGTTAGTGGAGCCTGAACTATGGTTTAGGAGGAATGAAGAAGCTGCAGATAAATTAGCTAAGGAGATAAAGAAATCAGTGTCCTAATTTCAACATCACTTTTTCCCCTGGCCTTATTTGCGCTAACCTACCTAAATCTTCATCTAGCACTTTTCCGATCCTTGCGTAACCCCCAGTTGTTTGACAGTCGTTCATCAAAATAATGGGATGCCCATTTGGCGGCAGCTGTATAGTCCCTGGGATAACTGCAGAGGATTTTATTTCGGTTCTACTAGACTCTAGTTGGGCTCCTTGGAGCCTTATTCCAATTCGGTTACTTGATGGGTCTATTTGGAAATTCTTTTGCTCAAATGGCTCAACCAAAAAGTCCCATTCTGGGCCTGGCATAAATCGGATCAGAGAGTCCTTATGTGCTGGGATTTCTGCTCTTTGGAGCTGTCCATCTCCATTTGTTATTAATTCATCTCCAGACTTTAATGACCTTCCTTGGAGTCCTCCAAATCCGCCAGGAAGATATGTAGAGAAGCTTTCAAACACAGATTGAGCTTGTTGTCTACCCCCTATTGAGAAATAGGCGTAGACATTATTCGGAGGTGAAAGTCTGATTACGTCACCCATTTTTACCATCGAGGAATTGGAAGAGACTTCCTCACCATTGACTTGAAGGTCTGCTCCGTACAAGCCTACAATTGCGTCTTCTAGTATTTCTAGGGTCAAACCAGTTAAGGCATATTCAATTAAAGGGTCTCCGGGATTATTACCCACCAACTGATTTGCAGCCTTCATCCCCATTGAATCCATCGCTCCCGATTGAGGAATTCCAAATTGCCGGTATCCAAAGCGACCCTCGTCCTGGATCGTAGCAAGCGGACTAGATTTTGTGATTTTTAATCTCGCCATGCTTCAAATTCTTCGGTACTGATTCTTCTAAAGGAGAAAGAAGTGCCAACCTGCACTTTCATAGGAGGCCGTTTCTCAATGTCAAATAATCTGAGTGGCGTTCTTCCAATAATGTTCCATCCCCCTGGACTATCGAGTGAATAGATACCCGTTTGCTCTCCAGCAATGCCTACCGATCCCGCCGGAACACGTGTTCTTGGTGCTTTCTTTCTAGGAAAGAAAAGTCGCCTATCTAGGCCATCTGCGTAGATAAATCCAGGTGTAAAGCCAACAAACAGCGATCGATACAATCCATCGACGTGAATTTTGATCAACTCTTCAACCTTGATTTTTAAGCTTTCTGCAAGTTGGGAAGTGTCTAATCCCATCTCATAGCAGATCGGTATTTCTACGTGTATCTGCTCTCTCTGATTCTCCTCTTCAACCTCATTCCAACCGCTAAGCCGGTCAATGAACGAATCACAATCACCTCCGAAAAGCGCAATAGAATCGTAGGCTGACACAATATCACTTAACCCATCGCCTAGTGATCTTTTGATAGAGTGAACTGCTCGATGGATGGTTTCTATCTTGGTTGCTGGTGGAGCTTTTAGTAGCAAAACATTCTCACCAAGCCTAGATATGGACCATTGGATCTTATTGAATTGCAGTGATGTGAACTCCAAGTCTTTCAAGATGTGATTTGACTTTTGCAGCCAAATTTACTGCACCTTCGGTATCGCTGTGTAGGCACAGGGTCTGAGCACTGATGCCCACCCACCCTTCAGCGCGAGCTCTTTTGTTGATTGCTAGCTCTTGAGCTTGAGCCACCACCTTTTTCTGATCTGTCAAAACTGCAGCGTCATTAGAACGTGGCATCAAAGCCTTATCAGATAAGTACTGCCGATCGACAAATGCTTCCGCGACGAATTGAATATTATGTGCAACTGCAACTTCTTGAAGAATGGAATGAGCCAGTCCATATAGTTTTAACTGCGGGTCCACTTCATGAACCACCTCACACAGCAAGTGAGCTGTATCTCTATTTTGAGCTGCATCATTGTAAAGTGCTCCGTGAGGTTTGACATGATGAAGTTCTTCTCCAAGTTTTTCTGCCACGTCGGTAACAAGACTTATCTGTTTTCTAAGAGAGCACCTGAGATCTATAGGATCCATTTCCAACGTCCTTCTGCCGAAATTTTCTCTATCAGGATAGGAAGGATGAGCGCCAATGCGCACGGAGTACTGAGTTGCCAGCTTCACTGTTCTGATCACAGATGCTTCATCCCCAATATGGCCTCCACATGCAATATTGCATGAACTTAGATGTGGCATAATTAGTGCATCCAAATCTGAATTGGGATGTTCTCCCAGATCAGCATTTAAGTCAATTGTGCCCTCCATCAGAGAAAGTTAAAGACAGAATTAAAACTTCGAACACTGATTATAACGCTGACCAAGATAACCGCGAAACCTAGTAGATTTTGCCAGAGATTATTGGAATAATCGTTCATCAGCGACTTCTTGTTGACAATGACCAGTAAGAAGATCACCACAATGGGGAGTAGTAAACCGTTGGCTATTTGTGCCAGCTGGATAACTTGAATAGGTCGGTAACCTACAACGGACAAAATGACCCCAGAAAGTAGCACTAAGATCCAAACAGCTCTGAACTTAAGATCGCTTTCGCTTGTCCACCCGAATATTCCCTTTGCCGCAAATGCTGCAGCTAGAGGTGCAGTAATGGCGGAGGAAATACCCGCAGCAAATAGCCCAAGAGCCAAAAAATACTTAGACCATGAGCCAAGTAGTGGTTGCAATTGAGTGGCCATTTCACTCATACCACGAACATCAGTTCCAAAAAGACTGGCAGCACTGGTAATGACAATTGCCATGGAAATGAGACCTCCAAAAGTGATGGCGATCGCATTTTCTTTTCGGAGATGTTTAAGTTCGTGAGGCCGGTTCCATTTCTTGCTAACCGCAGAAGCATGTAGAAATAAATTGTAAGGAACTACAGTGGTACCAATCAGCGCTAGAATAGCTAACTGGTTACCCTCATTTACCGAAGGGATTAATCCAGATAAAATCAGGGAAATATCTGGTTTCGCCACGATTGCTGTGACCAAAAAGACAATGCTCATCAGAATGACTAGCGTGATAAGTATCTGTTCGATCAAATGGTACTTGCCAATAAACAGAATCAGAAAGGCACAAAGACCAATCAAAAGGGGCCAAAGCGGTGAATTGCCGATTACCCCAGATAATCCAAGGCTGGCACCAGTAATGTTTCCTGCCTGATACGCCGCATTTCCAATTACTATAGCTAGGAAAACGAGAAGGAAGCTCAAAAGCTTACTTATGGGATGGTTGATCTGAGAGCTAAGTGCCTCTCCTAATCCGGTTTGGGTAATCAACCCCAGACGTGCTGCCATTTCCTGCAGCACAATGGTTGCTAGAATAGCAAAGACTAGCACCCATAGTAATGAATAGCCATGTGTAGCTCCTGAGACCGTACAGACTGTGAGAGTACCCGGTCCAACAAAAGCAGCAGTTACCAGGGTGCTTGGTCCAAAGTATTTCTTAAGTAGATGCTTCATTTATTTAGAAGCAAAGCTCAGGCTACTTAATTACCACTTTTTCGGTCACTGTCTGGTTGCCTATCTGCATTTGTACGACATACAACCCTTTGTTTAGATGCCCTACTCCGATCTGCTTTTCTTCTTCAAGTGACTCGCCTGATAGCACAAGGATGCCATCCAGTGAGTAGAGCTTATAGGAGAAGATCTGCGATGAATGATTTCTGATGAGCAGACGATCTTCAACAACATTCGGGTAAATGGCTAGGTCCAAAGGAACATCCTCTGCCGAAAGAACCATGATTTCCAAAACGCTGGTCAAGGTGTCGGATGTACAGTCATTGACAGCCACCAGTTCTATGGTATAGATGCCATCTTCTGAATATTGGTGCGTTGGCGAAGTAATCACCGAAGTATTTCCATCACCAAAGTCCCATAAATAAAAGTCGGCATTGATAGAGGTGTTATCAAATGACACATTGCCAATTTCGTCAAGCGTTTGGAAATTGAATTCAGCTCTTGGAGAATCAATGACAAAAACCGTCATTGTATCAGAAATGATCTCAGTAATTCCATTATCAACGATGCATCGGAACTGATTCCCGTTTTGTGAAAGCTCTAGGGTATGTGCATGCAAAATGCTCGTCTTACTATTGATGTATCTTTCAAAGTTGCTGATGTCTTCAAATCCATTGCCTTCATCGATCTGCCACTGATAATTGACATCTCCACCTTGAACATCAATTGGAATATTGATGTGCTCTCCTACGCAAGCAGTGACGTCTTCTGGCTGCTCATTGATGAAAATCGATTGCACTTTGACGATAAACAATCCATTGGTAATGTCAGAAATAATGATGTTACCTGACGGGAGATAAGGGTAATTACTCCAGCTACCAAAGAAATCAGCAACGTCACTAGATACATAAGTATCGAAGTAGGCCACCTTCTTTAAGGACCCTTGTGATATGCCGGCTGTATCCAAGATCACCAGACCGCTGGTGTAGTTACTTTCATAGATGTACTGGTCTTTTGTGTAGAGGTTATGGTCTATAGAAGCTCGATCATGCTCAAAATAACCTAGCAAAACTGGAGCATCTAGGTCTTCCACATCCCAGATGTAGCTTCTGGTATTATGCCCAAAGTTCAACTCGTCCACTTCATCATTACTAATGAAATATCGATGATCTTCGGTAAGCCATCCCTGGTGAGTGTATGCTACGCCACTATAACTTCTTTTCGAAATGAGCTGGATTGCTGATTTATTGCTGACATCTACAATGATCACTTCATCCTCATTAGAATTGAAGCAAATCTCCTTTCCGATGTAGTCAGGATCACTTCCTTGATAAATGACACACTGGGCATCATGGGTGTATCCGTCTTCATCAAAGCATCCGGCAAAAACAGGATTCTTTGGATCCGAAAGGTCGACAATATGAAGACCTCCTCCGTTACAGCTAAAGTTGCCGTTTTGTCTAAAGCCGACAGCATATAGGAATCCGGATTCTTCATTGATGGCGATGTTATGCGCTTGTCCCAGTCCGTCGTAATGGCCTGATTCATCAAATAGATTCGTGACGGAAGGGTTGGCTACATTTCTTAATCCAGTCAGGTCAAAAACCTGAACTCCATGATCTGGATCTTCGCTCACAATGTAGGCGTGATTTTGAAAAACTTTTATATCTCTCCAAATGGATTTTGCACCGTCGTGAAATACTCTTCCATTTGGATTGATGGAATTGTGTTCTGGAAGCACTCCTAGAACTACTGGATTTACTGGGTCAGAAACGTCTACAAAGGATGTGCCGTTGGTCATCCCAACTATCGCGTACTCTTTACCTGTATCAGGGTCTACCCATCCCCAGATATCATTAAGAAAATTTCCATCAAGCTCTTCGGCACCTAGGTCAAGCGCGTTAATATGCCCTTGAAGGTCGATACCTAAGCAATCGTAATCTCCTGCTTTTCCATTCTCGCACGGGGTTTGAGCGGATAGGATATAGGAGCTGAAACAGAGAGTAAGTAGTAGTAGTCTTTTCATGAGTAAAGTAGTATAACATGTAAGTTAAGGACATCCCTGAACTTCCTACCGAATTGGAGCAATTCTTACTTGACTTTGCGAAAAAATACGAGCTGTTCTTGGCGAAGGGTTTTTTCTTTCCCAGGAATTCCTGGCAGGACGATATTGTAAGGGTGCAACATTTTGAGTCTGGCTTTGGAAAGCTTCACTATCTTGATTCTATAATCATCAATTGGAATTTCCTCAGTATTCTTTTCAAAAGGAGAAATCATGGTATCAAAGAACCTCAAACTATCATTTTCATCGATGCTCCATTTACCTCTTCGCGCCTCGAAATGTGTTTGAAAATGATAGTTTCTATCGGTATTGAAAAAAAGAGTGTCGAAATAGAAGGTAGTCACTTGTTGAATTCCTCCCAATTCTTCAAAATCCACTATGACATACATGAAACTCCAGGTCCCAACCAGCTTCGATTCTTGCTTTGATAATTCTTGACCAAAGCTTGAAAAAGAAATGACAATACCCAAGACGGTAGCACAAACCCGGCCATTAAGCATTAACACAGTCATTTGTAACCTATTTCTTCTGTGAGCGCTACTTTGCTTTTCATGAAATTAC
>CAYYNA010000006.1:6198-22356 GCA_964472815.1 uncultured Roseivirgaceae bacterium | reverse complement strand
AGTCATTTGTAACCTATTTCTTCTGTGAGCGCTACTTTGCTTTTCATGAAATTACCAGTACCGAAAGCGATCTCTTTTCCTTGCTCGTTGACTAATCTGGATTCTGCCACGAACAAGCTTTTTGATATAAACTTCACTTTTCCAGTAGCCGTAATGGTGCCTTGATTGGCAGGTCGAGTCAGCTGGATATTGAAATTGGTGGTTAGAACAAAAACATCTTCTACGATGGAATTGACGGCAAAGAATGCTGCATCGTCCAACAGCTTGAAATATACAGATCCGTGAATGGCTCCTAATGCGTGAAAATACTTCTCAGCAATAGTCAATCCGATCTCGGCGGTTTCGTGACCAATCTTCACGGTAGTGGTATCGTAGAAGTGCTTATTCATATTAGCTTGGAGGTACATCCGTTCAAGCTTTTCAAAGTGAGCTGTATTCATTTTTCTATTTTGAATTGAAATGAAACCGTCTGGTTAATCCGATCCCCTACGGGATAACTTCTTTCGGCAAACTCTACATTCCCTTCGTAATCAATGCGAATAGCAGTCGTGCAGCAGGTCCCATAGTTTGGAGTGTCGATGCAAATGGCAGAAAGCGCCTTTTCCCTTTCATAATCTAAACCTGTCTCCGGAAGTAATTCATCAGCGTAGGTTTCTGTGCTTAGCATTATTTCCATCAGGTTTTCTATAGAGAACTCTTTTTGAATTAACACTTCAAGTCTTGCTTTGGCAGCTTCTACCTTAGGCCATGGGTCATCCAAGAGCGCATTGCTTAAGCCGTAAAGCCCAAAACCTAATTCAAAGGTCTCATCGCTGTAATTGCTGGCGTAGGCAATTTCTTCGTCCATTAGTAGCAGGTTGAATCCGTTGTATTGCGATCCCTCTTTGTGCACGTCGATCGCATACTCTTCGGGAGAAAGATCATTTAGAATAAAATCAGTTGTGAGTTTGCCTCTGGACTTGGCATCAGTTTTAATATTCTTTAGGTCTCTGTAATTGGTGACTGCAGCGAAGCGGCCGTTTTTATTCATCCCCATCCAGGTGCCACCAGCCTCTAAGTCTCTTCCTCCAAGTACTTTTGGGTGATCTTCCCACCAGTGCGCTACTTGGGTTGGGCGGGCATAAAACTCATCTCTATTAGCGGCGAGAATTAGTTTGTATTTGGGGTGGATGTTATACGCAAAAGTTATGAGGCACATATTCAAAATTAGGCTTTCGCATTCAATTTTGAATTCATTACCATTGTATTAGGTGTCATACTTACTGAATAAGTTTTTGTTAACCATCTTTCTATTAATGGTGGTTGCCTTGTCTGCTCAGAGCCAGAACCTGATTGTTAATGGATCTTTCGAAAATGGGAGCTGTCCGAGATCATTTTCGGAAAGACCTGCTGATTTTAAAGTTGACGGATGGTATTCGATAGATGGATCTACACCAGATTATTATGACCCTTGCTCCAATGCTGATGCTTCAGTCCCTAAAAATTGGGCGGGTATTCAATATCCTATTGATGGAAATGCCTTTGTGGGGATTTACCTGAAAAAAGGTCTTTATCAAGAAAACCTGGGAACTCAACTAAAAGAGCCGCTGCAAGAAGGAGAAGTATACAAGATACAATTTTCCATATCCCATGCTTGCAACGCAGAGTTATTGGGCACAGAGATTTCGGTAGCCTTATCACCATTCACTCTTAGGCTTGATCATTTGAAGAAGTATGATCATCGTCAGCATGTATTCAAAATACAGGAGCCTAGAAACTATGATGATTTTGACTGGAGAACGATCACTTTTGATTACACAGCAAAAGGAGGCGAAAAGTATTTCTACATTGGTCCTCTCTGCAATATGAGCAATGAAAAACGAGTTCCTAACATTTATAGAGTCTATGAAGAGCCACAGCTAAATAGTGCCAATTATGTATTCATTGATAATGTTCTCTTGAGTTCTGAAGATTTAAATCCCACTCCGGAACCAACGTTTTCGATCTTGTTGAATGATGATCCACTGTACATCTTTTTTGAGTTCGATAGATATGATTTAAGCAATACAGAACTTGATAAATTAGATAGTCTGAGTGATTATTTGCTCGATCAGGATCTTCACCTTTTGATCACTGGAGCAACAGATTCGCTTGGTTCCAAGGAATACAATCTTGACTTGGGTCTTCAAAGGGCTGAAGCAGTAGCAAATTACCTATCTTTCGCAGGAGTTGCGCTGGATCGACTTAAGACCATCTCAAAGGGAGAGTCTACACCGGAGTATGCCAATCATACGGATGAGTACAGGTCGCTCAATAGAAACGCTCTTATAGAATTTTACACCAAAAGTTTATCTGATTGAAAAAAGTCTGGGCTTACCTAAAGGACTATCAAAGAGAGCATTTTGACTGGAAAATGTATGGCGTCATCTTGCTATTCATTGCCATATGTATTGCAATCAACTATCGACTGGATTTCGAAGACAGTATCATAGACTCCTATCATGGCAAGCCAATTAAATGGCTCTGGATGTTTCTTTTTCATTCCTTTCCCTTCATTGCGGTGTGTTTCATTCTCTACGCTTTTGGAAAGCAAAAGGAATGGTTGAAGAACAAAAATTTTTGGTTTAAGATTTTTATCGGATTTGGCTTACTTGCCTTTGACCGATCATTTTATGGCTATCAAATTTGGTTGAGAGATCTGCCACGGTTGGAGTATTACTTTGTCGTCCGTTGCTTCAATTGGGCATCCAGCCTTACCCTGGTGGTCATTCCGATGCTCTTGCTCTATCCTCTACTTGAAAGAGATGAAAAAAAGAATTGGTACGGACTAAAATGGGAGCGGTTTGATCCGAAACCTTACCTTTTTCTTTTGCTGGTTGCAGCGGTGTTTATTGGGATAGGTTCTTTTCTCTCTGAAATCAACGAATACTATCCGAGGTACCTAACTGCAGGCTCAAAATACTATTTACAAGAAAACCCAGAAACTCCAGAATGGTGGCTTGTGGTCGTCTACGAGTTATGCTATGGCAGCAACTTCATCTCCGTGGAGTTGATCTTTCGCGGGTTTTTAATTTTTGCGTTTACCAGAACATTGGGTAGTTATGCCGTACTCCCAATGGTAGCCACCTATGCGTTCCTTCACTTTGGTAAACCCATGGGGGAAACAATCAGCTCTGTCTTTGGTGGATATGTTCTTGGAATCATATCATACAACAGCAGAAATATCTGGGGAGGGATTTTCATTCATCTAGGTGTAGCCTGGTTGATGGAGCTTTTCGGGTGGCTTCATCGATGATGTGCCTATTCTAATGGAAATGGTCTAAATTTTGACTTTCTATTCGCAAAGACCCGATCATGAAGAATCTTTTAATCTTATTAAGCGCACTGATAGTTCTTTCCTGTTCAAGCGGGAAGAAGCAATTTGAACAAGGTAATTACGAGACAGCTGTTAGCAAGGCAGTGAATCGCTTACGCAACAGTCCCAATAATAAAAAAGCAAGGGAGACCCTAAAGCAGGCATATCCACTAGCTTCAAAGGTGCACCTTTCAAATATCAAGCAGCTAAAGAATTCTTCAGAGCGATTCAAATGGGATGGCATCACCATGTCTTATGCTCGATTAAATGGATTGTACGATCAGATCACCAGGTGTCCAGCTTGTTTGGAGGTGCTTCCGAGAGTAAAAAACTACCGAAATGAATACAATGATGCTTCGATCTTGGCAGCAGAAGAAAGATATGCTGCTGGATTAGAAGAGCTAGCGCAGAAAGATCGTGAGTCCGCAAAAGTGGCGTATCAACATTTTCAACGGGTACAAGAACTCCAAAGGAACTACAAGGATACCTCTCAGAAATTGGAGGAGGCGCGGTTTTACGCTACGCTGCATGTAGTCCTTGATCAGATACCTGTACACTCAAGATCTTTGGGCTTGAGCCATGAATTCTTTCAAAACAGATTGCAAGAAGAACTGGACCGACGAGTGAATGAGTTTGTGCGGTTTTACAGTCCGGCAGAAGCCACTCGAGTCGGACTGGATCAGCCAGATCACGTGATTGTGCTTCAGTTTGATGATTTTGTGGTTGGTCAAGTCTACGTGAAAGAGACTTCTAGGCAAGTGAGCAAAGACAGTGTGGTGGTGGGCACGACCACAGTTGAGGACGAGACCTATGATGTTTACGGAACGGTAGAAGCAGAGTACACTACTTTTTCAAAATACATTGATTCCAGAGGTTTGTTGGACATGAGGATATATGATGCAAAAACAGATCGTATCCTTCTACAGCGCAAAATGCCAGGAGAGTTTAACTGGGTTTCGGAGTGGGCAAGCTACAAGGGAGATAAGCGGGCACTTACCGAGGAGGAATTGGAGCTAACGAAGTTCAATGAGCCGCCACCGCCAGCTCCTCAGTTTTTGTTTGAGCAGTTTTGTCAACCTATCTATTCGCAAGCGCTAGGGCATATCCGAAATTATTATCGCGCATTCTAGTCCTGTGATTGGTTCAGATGAATGATGCCTTTTTGAATGGCTAGGTTATTTGGATAGTAGATTTCGGTGTTGTCTTCCAATTTGATTTTGATGGAGAATAATGAAAGTGCATGAACCGTTCCTTCCACGGAATTATCACCATCAACAATTTTCACTTTTGAACCCTCTTTAAAAGGAAAGAAGAAAAAGAGAATAACCGAAGCAGTGATGTTACTAACAATGGACCATGTGGCAAATAAACCCACTCCTACCACGGTCAAAAAGGACGCCACATAAATAGAAATTCCCTCCAGGGATATGTTCCAGATGATTGCCAGTGTGACCAAAAACGTGATGGAAATAACTACCCGAAAGATTCGATTGATGAATAGAATTCGGGATTTGTCAAAGCTGTAGGCCAATGCCCTTTTGAAGATTGACTGAGAGGAAAGTTTCCTAAGTAGAAGATAAAGCACAAAGGCACCTAAGGTCACACCAATGCGATAGATGGGATATGTTTCAACGAGCGATTGCAATGGATTCATAATCTCAAAACATCTACTTTCTGTGTAAATAGTAAAGCTCAGCAAATGCTGAGCTTTTTCAAAGTCGGGATGACTGGATTCGAACCAGCGACCTCCCGCACCCTAAGCGGGTACTCTAACCGGACTGAGCCACATCCCGAGGTTCTTCAAAAGTACTATCCTTTTGTGTTTCTTGAAATGAAAGAAATGTACTGGCGAAAAAATTCATTCACGCTTCCAAGGTCGAAATGTGCGATTTCAAGTCATTTAAGTGTCCGAATACAATACACACTGCTTTGGCTTTCTTCCCATAAAAGGCTACTGGAGGCTCTAAGTGATGCTTTTTAGTGTAAGGCATAATAGTTGATATAAAAGGTTGAATTCAAAAATCTACAAGACTATGAGAACCTTTCTATCGTTCTGTTTATCCACAGCATTCTTTCTATCTTTTTCTCAATCGGTGATGATTGACGATATCGAATTTGACCAGATATCTTCAAAAGCATTTACGCTAAGTAAGGATGAGGTAGTGGAAATTGAAGGTACTGGTGCTGCGGTTGCAGATGAGTGGCGCATTTCCGTTTACTACGGTTGGATTGTCGAAACAGCCTCCCGAAAAGTAGTGTGGCATCTTTTTGACTTCATGGATGATAATGACATAGAAGTAGATGATGAATTTGATTTCATTGATAAGGCCAAACTCAAAAAGGGGAACTACGAAATCTACTATACAGCCGGAAGAACAGATTACAACCGAAATTATGATGGACAATGGAATTTAGATCGGCTGAATGATGCGGTGAATAGTGTTTTTAGCTCCAGGTCAACCAACAAGTTCAGGCACAGTATTGCTGATGAAATGTTCATTGAAGTAAGCGCCCCCTCCCTCAAGTCAGTCAGGATGGAGGAGGTCTTAGGAGATCGAGTCGAAGAGGCAATTTTATCCATAAACAGAGCCGAGGATAGAAGCTACATCAAGAAAAGTTTTGGTTTAAGTGCAGATACGGAAGTAAGGTTATACTCTGTCGGTGAAGGAAGGAAAGATGAGTCGTATGATTACTTCTGGATATTCGATGCGGCAACTCTTGAGCCGGTCTATGAAATGGACTATCGCAAGTCTGAATATGCGGGAGGGGCAAAGAAAAATATGGTTGTTGATGAAATTGTGGAATTGGAAAAAGGAAATTACACCGTTGTTTATGTATCTGACGATTCTCACTCATGGGAAGAGTGGAATGCGCTTCCTCCGGATGATCCGTATTTCTGGGGTGTTTCTATTTGGCCTGCATCCCCCACAGATGCGAAGAATGTAGCTCCTTTCAAGCAACCAAAGACTGCCACACCAATTATGTCTCTCACCAAAGTACGAGATAACGAAACATTTTCACAGGGATTGCGAGTCAAGTCTGACGTGGATGTCCGGGTACTTTGTATTGGAGAGGGCACGGATGAAATGGTAGACTATGGATGGATTGTAGATGCCAATACCAGAGAAAGGGTCTGGAAAATGGATCGCTATGATACCGATCATGCAGGTGGAGCGAATAAGAACCGTAGGGTTTCTGAAGTCATAAGCCTGGACAAAGGCGAGTACATTGTTTATTACACCACCGATGATTCTCACGCTTACAGGGAATGGAATAGCACTCCACCGCACGAACGTGATCTTTGGGGCATTTCAGTTTGGGCTACAGATGAAAAAGACCTAGGAAAACTGGAGACTTTTGATGCTGCAGAATTTAAAAGAGATAATGCGCTTGTTGAGATTCTAATGGTGCAAAATGACGAATATGTTAGGGAATCCTTCACGCTTGACCGTGATGCTCGTGTGCGGATCTTGGCAATCGGAGAGGGTTCAGATGGAGACATGTATGATTATGCCTACATCAAAAACGAAGATGGAAGAAGGGTATGGGAAATGGAATATGATGAAACAGATCATGCAGGAGGTGCTCGAAAAAATAGGGAAGTCAACCAAAGAATTACACTAGAGAAAGGAACGTACAAAGTCACCTTTAAATCCGACGGCTCTCATTCTTACGGCAGATGGAACGCGACTCCTCCATCCAATCAAGAAATGTGGGGAATCGTGATTCTGAAGGAAGAATAGGCAGAACTGGCCAAATTATCCCTGACCTAATTCTTTTTGGGACTTAATTCAAGGCAAGGTCTCAGCTGCACAAATGAATTAGGATCAATAAATCATGCTTATGAAATGAATAACTATTACCTATAGTATTTATACAACTCTGACCGAGGGTTTTCTGTATCATTACTTTACTGATGAAGATAATTCGGTCTCATATCAAGCATCTACTTATTTGCCCCTTACTACTGGCATTTTTCATCAGTGCACCAGTAGAAGCATCTGATTCGGTTCAGGAAAACAAGGAAGAGGTTCATGAGACGAAACTTTTCTTTAAGGGCAATCAGTCTGTAAAACAAAAGCCAAAACATACCGCTGAATTACCACAGCCAGTTCGTGAAATAAGTTCGGTTAATGCCACCTCTAGCGAACAGGTAAAGGAGCAGCGTCCAAGATATATTCTCTACTGTAATTTGATATACTACGAATAGCGACTTCCCTCAATTAGAAAGTCCGAAACATAGTATTAATCAAATTATAACAGATGAAAACGAATTTTAATGTGAAAGCGGAGGAGGCAATCCTCATGCTTCAGAATGAAAATGATGTGTTAGACACTGAGGAAATGAGGGAGCTGAGAATGCATGACCTTAGAAGAGCAGCGATCCTTGGAACAGTGTATAGCCAAGAGAGTAGAATTGAGTACGAAGATCAGATCGGAAGGATCAATACGTTAAACTCAAGAGTCTTAGGGGTTACTGATCGAAACGTGATCGTTCATAGCCATAAATTGATTCCTATTCATAGGGTCTCCAGGGTTGTGGTGTAAAGGAGACAGAGCGCCTCGATAATTTTCGAGGCGCTTATTTTTTTTAATCTTTGTACGTCCACACGGGGTGCATCGAATTGATGATCACCTCATCCGGATTGGTTTCCTTGACAATCAGTTTCTCCAACAGTCCTCTTTCGTGAATACCTAGGCACAAGAACGCATTGTCGATTGTTTCAGCATAAGAAAACAGTCCACTCATCTCGGTAGTTGCATCCAAACTTATCAGGGTAATGTCCTCTAGCGAATGCATGGAAGCATATTGTTCAAGCGTTGCAGTACATTTCTTTGGCGCCAGAAAGTTGCGAGGAGTATTGACCCTCAACACATGAATTTTTGCTTGAAGCAACTCTTGAAGATCCTTCACTCGTGAGATCAATTGGCTAGAATCGTTCTCAATATCTGCCAGCAAAACAATGTCTTTGAACCTGTCTAGTCCACTGATCATACATTTGAGAATGACCACTGGTGCTGGAGAACTTTTCAGGAAATCCGTCGCAAACTTTTCTTCCTGCTCGTATAGGTCACCGCCAATAATTACCAAATCAGGTTTGGATTCCTCGATCTCCTTTACCAGCGCCTCGACTTTTTTTCCGTAAATGATCTTTGGAGCGACTGAGCTGCTTTCTGGCAGCATTTGCGAAATCTCTTCCGCTCGTTCATGCATCCTTTCTCTTGCTTTCTCTGTGATGCTTATGTTCTTCAAGGATGAGGTAGGGTCGTGACTATACTGCTCACCCTCTTCCATGAAGGAGTTATAATTAGGCTCTATCACGGATACCACACTCATAGACGAGTTAGCAGCTTTGGACAGCTGTACGCCAAGATTCAATGCACATTTGCTGAGATAGGTAAACTCAGTAGGAACAAGAATTTTTTTCATTTTGAAGTACTAGCTCGGTTTTTTCTCGCGCTTAAAGGCCAGGAGGTTCTCGGAAGATGCTGCCTCATCAAAATAGTACCCCTCATAATCAAAACCTCTCAGATCATTTGGATCAGTAATTTGATTTTCGATCATGAAGCGAGACATCAGACCTCTTGCCTTCTTAGCATAGAAGGAGACCACCTTATATTTTCCATTTTTGAAATCTTTGAAATCTACAGTGATCACCCTCGCAGGTATGTCTTTTTTATCAACAGATTTGAAGTATTCGTTGGAGGCTAAGTTCAGTATGATATCATCACCTTGTTCTTTGAGGTCGCTGACTAGTAGGTCAAGTATTTTAGTGTCCCAAAATTGATAGAGTGTCTTGTAATCGTCAAAAGCCAACCTGGTGCCCATTTCCAGACGATAGGGTTGTATCAGATCCAATGGGCGAAGAAGTCCATACAAACCAGATAGGATGCGCAAATGCTGTTGTGCAAAGTCCATCTTGGCCTCATCAAAACTGGCAGCTTGGAGGCCTTGATAAACATCACCATTAAAAGCTAGCGCCGATGGCCTGGCGTTTTCGTCAGTGTGAGCGGCCTCAAAAATCTTGTAGCGATGAACATTCAATCCTGCTAGCTGCTTGCTTATACTCATTAGTTCACTTACATCTTCCACGGATCTTTGTCTCATCACATCTATGAGCTCGTTGGTGTGCTCCATAAGACGAGGTTGGGTGCCTTTGAAGCTAATTTCAGATTTGAAATCGAGATTTTTGGCTGGGGATACTACTGCAATCATAATTTTCTAACTTTAATCTGTGGTCAATGGTTCAAACGAAATTAGCACACGATCAGGTGATAATAAAGGGTTTATTCATGCAGTCATGAATGAAGATTTGGATGCAGTATCCTATTATTTATCCATAGGAATGGACGTCAACTTTCTGGACCCGGAAATCATGACTAGTCCTTTAATTGAAGCTGTAAAATTGAGTAATCACGAGATTTCGCGCCTTCTGATTAAGCACGGAGCTGACCCGAAAATTATTTCTCAACTTGGTGAATCACCGATGAAAATAGCAAAGCTGAACGCAGATGATGAGATGCTTAGCATTCTGGGCTACCAAGGGACTTATCGCTCTCGCTTCATCAATTTTTGGAAGAAAGCTTTTAATTGATTCTTGCCATCTGCACTTGCCTCTAGATCATCGAGTAGCTTGAAAGCCTCATCGTAGTAGGCATTCATTTTGTTTGTGGTCAAATCATAAATCCCGATCTCTTCGTAAATCTTCTTCACGGCCTCTACCTTTTCCTCGTTGTTAAAATCCGTCACAGATAGCCATCGATCTAACTCCCTTCTTTGAGTTGGGTTTGCTAATTCTAATGCCTTGATGAGCAAAAAGGTCTTTTTGTTTGAAACGATATCTCCGCCCACCTGCTTCCCAAACTTCGCTTTGTCTGCGTAAACGTCCAGCAAGTCATCCATCAATTGAAAACCGATACCTGCCTTCTCTCCTACAGCATTAAGTTTCGCCAATTGGTCTCCGCTCATTCCGGCCAATATCCCGCCAAACTCCAGACTAAACCCGAGGAGGACCGCCGTTTTCAATCGAATCATTTCAATGTACTGATCCTCTGTGATCGTTTCCAGCTCCTCGAAGTTCATATCGAACTGCTGTCCTTCGCAGACTTCTACTGCGCATTTGTTGAACTTTTGAATGGCTTCCCCTAGCCGATCAGCTGGAGTTTTTAGCATCAAATCATACGCTTTAACCATCATGGTATCCCCGCTGAGAATCGCGACGGTATTATTCCATTTTTCATGAACGGTGGGCTGACCCCTACGGATGGGAGCTTCGTCCATGATATCGTCATGCATCAGAGTGAAATTGTGAAATAGCTCTACTGCCAATGCGGGCTCAACAACAGACTCATAATCATCCTTTGCTAGACCATATCCGAGTAATGTAAGCATCGGCCTGAGTCGTTTGCCACCCAAGGAAAGCATGTAGCGGATAGGTTCGTAAAGGTTGGTGGGCTGATCTCCCAGCGGAAGACCTTTCAGGTGGTCTTCCAGTTTTTGCAGTAGGTCCGTCATCATCTGCAAATAAATCCAAATCTACCTTAATTGTTTTCCAACTCTCGATTCATGATTTCATTCTGGTGATCGATAGACTCTTGATGGACCGCATTCAGGTATCGGACCATGAACCTTTCAGATAAACCTTGGAGTTCTCCTTTTTTGGACGCCTTTTTGATTATTTCCTCCCACCGATTGGTTTGCAGGATGGTCACCCCCTTCTCTTTCTTCACTTCGCCAATATCTTCAGCAATCTTCATACGCTTACCTAACAGCTCTAGTAGCTCATCATCTACCATGTCAATCTGCCTTCTGAGTCGATCAAGTTTCTCGTTCAGCTCGGCATCTTTTACTTCTGGTTTTCGGACGGTAAAGTGAGCTAACATCTCATCTAAGCTCTCAGGTGTAACCTGTTGCTGTTTGTCACTCCATGCATTATCAGGATCGATGTGTGATTCGATCATCAAGCCCTCGTAGTTCATATCCAATGCTTGTTGCGAGATGGGCTGCAACAATTCACGGTTTCCGGCAATGTGGCTTGGATCACAGAGCATCGGGATTTCTGGAAATCTCCGCTTCATTTCCACTGCCAACTGCCATTTCGGCTCATTTCGGTAAATGCTGCTACCATGCTGCGCAAACCCCCGATGGATCATTCCAAGTTTGGTAATGCCCGCTTTGTTAAGCCTTTCCAGGGCGCCTGTCCAAAGTTCAATGTCCGGATTGATGGGGTTTTTTACAAATACGGTAGCGTCAGTCCCTTCCAGGGCATTGGCGATTTCCTGTACAGAAAACGGATTAACGGTGGTCCTTGCACCAATCCATAAAATATCCACGCCTGCTTTGAGAGCTTCAAAAACATGGTTGAAATTGGCAACCTCTACGGAAATCAGTAGCCCAGTCTGTTCTTTAGCCTTTCTCATCCACTTAAGGCCTTCACTTCCAATACCTTCAAAGTTGTTAGGCCTTGTTCGAGGTTTCCAGATGCCTGCCCTTAGAATATCTACTTTGCCGGTTGCGGCCACTTGTCGACACGTCTCTAAGGTCTGCTCTTCTGTTTCAGCGCTGCACGGACCAGAGACAATAACCGGTCGTTTCTTCTGAAATAACTCAATAGGTTCTACGTTCATCTTAATATCTTTTTTATGCTTTAATTCTTGTTAATACTTCGTTCCACACTCCGACTTCACTGCAAAGTGAAAAGCGGATATAATTTTTTCCTTCTGACCCGAAAACTGTCCCTGGAGGTATAAAGATTCGATATTTCTCTAGTAGGTGGTCGGCAAATTTCTCTGCATGATCCCATGACTCTGGTATCGTGCACCAAACAAACATGCCCACTTGTTTTTCATCAAAATGGCATCCTAGAAGTCTGGCTATTTCAAAGACCAGTGCTCTTCTCTTTCTATACTCCTCATTCAATCCTTCGTACCAGCTAGCAGGCAAGCTGAGCGCTGTAATAGCTGCACGCATTACGGGCTTGAATTGACCGGAATCCATATTGCTTTTGAATGTAAGAATCGGTTGTATCAGCTCCCTGTTTCCAGCCACTGCACCTACTCTCCAGCCGGCCATATTGTGGGCTTTGGACAGACTACTTAACTCAAGGACTAGGTCATTCTCTGCTCTATTTCTTAGCAAACTATTTCGCTGTTCAGTCAGAATGAATGCATATGGATTGTCATTCACCACGATGATTTGGTGTTTACGTGAAAAATCAAGCAGTCGCTCAAATAACACGTCGTTCCCATCTGTGCCCGTAGGCATGTGAGGGTAGTTAACCCACATGATCTTCACCTTCGAGAGATCCTGACCCTCCAAAGCCTCAAAGTCGGGGAAGTATTTATTCTTCTCGTTCAATGAGTAGTAGGCCAATTCTGCCCCAGCCATTTTTGAAGCACTGGCGTAGCTAGGATACCCTGGATTTGGTAATAACACCTGATCACCGGGATTTAGAAAAGCCATGGCGATGTGCATGATTCCCTCTTTAGAGCCAATAAGCGGCAGGATTTCGCTTTCCGGATTAAGCGCAACTGAAAAATGTTCTTGGTACCATGAGGCAAAGGCCTTTCTTAATTCAGGTATCCCCTTGTACGGTTGATATTGCTGATAACCCTTTTCCTTTAGGCCTTCTGCTAGGGCCTCTTCTACTTCTTTTGCTGGAGCAATGTCCGGACTGCCAATTCCCAAATTGAGGACATCAATACCCTGCGATTTGAGATCGGCTATTTCTCGTAATTTCTTGGAGAAATAGTATTCCTTCACTTCACCTAATCGATCCGCAATCAATTCCTTAACCATGTGTTTCCCCTTTTTTGTAGATGCCCAAAATTTCAAAAGTCAATGCCAGCCGATTCAGTATTCTTTCTAGATCATGTAATTGCTCGATTTCCTGGATCCCCAATGAAGCGAAAAACCCATACAAGGTGTTCTTGCTGGGAACGGGATGTGATTGCAACTTGCTCAGGTTGATTCCTAATCCACTTATTATTGTCAGCGTATGTGCTAGTGAGCCGGGAGCATTACTGGTTTGAAAGTACACCGAGACCTTATCCGGATCTTCAACTGTTACGGTCCCCTTTTTCTGAAGAATAAGAAAGCGAGTGTAATTCAAGTCATGATCTTCAATGCCAGGCTTTATGATTTCCAATCCGTACTCCTTGGCTGCTTGTTGGCTCGCAATGGCTGCAATATTTTCAAGCTTTTCTTCCGCAATCTTCTTAACACTTCCTGCTGTATCGAAGGACTCTACAATTTTGATTTCGGGATAATCGGAGAAGAAACCACCGCATTGTCTGAATGCCATCTGGTGCGAGTGAACCTCTTTTATTTTACTGAGATCAGTTCCGGATTGGGCAATAACGTTCATTCGAACGCGCAAACCTACTTCTCCGGCGATCTCCACCTCATTCTTGCGAATAAGATTATAATTTGGAATAATTGATCCAGCCAATGAATTTTCAATGGCCATCATTCCAACATCTGCCCTACCTTCAGTAGTAGCTGAAATTACTTCCTGGAAGGTCTCACACTCGATGAGATCTAGCGGATCATGAAAGTATAGCTCAGCTGCTTCATGATGAAAGCTTCCCTTAAGGCCTTGTATCGCTACTTTTTTAGTCATTAGGCAAAAAAAAAGCCTCCGTGTGGGGAGGCCTTTGTGTCTTTTATCTGTTAAGTCATATCAGAGCCGCCCCATTTTATCCATTAGATAAAAAAAGAAATAGCTAAAATATGTGCTGTTGTTGTTCATTTGCGATTCAAACTAAATTCTTTAATTCTTCAAAAGCAACTAAATAATTGACAAATTAATTAGCCGCACATCGTGAAAAACAATTTACTTATTTATCAAGTAGGTGAAGTTCAATGAAATAACTCGATTAAAAACTTTGTCATCGGAGCTTTGAGAATCATCGAAACCATCATCAATGTCATCTCTTACCTCTAAGACAAGGTTGTTCAATCCAAGTCCGTAACCTATTCCAATTTTTGCGACTGAATTCACTTCATAATTCAGACCAATGTTCAAGCCGTAATCTAGTCTCTCGATAAATCCTGCATCAGAAGAAAAAGCCTCTGAAGCGTTGACTTCTCCACTTTTAAACTCAATATCTATTTCGTCCTCCTCTCCAGAGAATTTGAACTTGTTCTTACCTCCAACACCAAAAGCTACATACGGACCCACTTGGGCGGAAAACTGATCGGAGAACGAAACTTCAAAGTCCAGAGGAATTTCTAGATAGTTAATGATTATTCGATCATAGTCATCTCCCTCTAAGTCATCAACACTAAACCCTTTCGAAGTGAATACAATACCAGGATTGAAGCTAAGCTTATCATTTAGTTCGACCTCAGTTGTTAGACCCAAATTAAATCCAAGTCTAATTTTTGTTTCATTCTCTTCATTAGAGTCCTCAAAGTCTATAGCAACATTGCTTAGATTTATTCCTCCCCGCAAGCCAATTTTTGCTTGTGAAAAAGCATTTAAACACAATAGGGTGAGCCCAAATACGAGCAGATAAGATCTTATTCTTTTGTGGTTCATTTTGAATTTTTCAGTTATAATAAAAAAGATGGCATTTAGATGTATTAACTAAGTTTCAAAAGTCACAAGTACCGATAGGTGATCCATCAGGCGCCTTGATAGGATCTGGAATCTTAAACGCCTCCGGCTCATCCAGGAATCGATCAATTTGATCCATTACGTATTGGTAGTAGATGCCATCTTCATTGCTTTTCCTGCCAGTCCTACCTTTTGCATAAGACTTAATCTGGTTTATACGGTCAAGAGCTTTTGCTCTTACTTCGGGATATGCTCTATCGCTAACTGCTAGACCCATCAATTGCTTTAGCATCTCCATTTCCACAATTTTCTGTATGGTTCTGTCTAGTCGATTGGTTGATGGATTCATCCATACTGCGTCTGTTACGGTCTCCAAGACTTTATCGACGCCTGGTTGATCTGTGGCTCTTGCTTTATAGGTAAGCAAGCGATTAAACCGATCTGCATTAAAGATGAAACTTAAAGGGACACTTGCTGCGGTCTCTACAGCTGCCAAATAATCAAAAGCAGGGCCTGTTCTGGACTGGAAGGTTTCTCTGGAGCGAGGATAACCAAATGCTCGGGGAGAAATTTCACCAAGGAGGGACTCTGGTAATTTTAAGTTTTCTACGGATAGCGTTTGCAGCAGAGACTTTAGTGCGTCCATCTGCCACTCAGCTTCCAGCATTACATTGCTTAATTGGGAATCGCCTCTTAAGTTATAACTATATTCAATTCCACCCAGCACTTTTGAAGTGGCATCCACTTGATATCTATGAAGCAAGTAGATCGGCACCAGGGCTTCTTCGATACTGCTCATGGGCATTCCTTCCCTGATCGCTTTGGCGGAGAAGTCATCAAGAACGGTTCTTCGAATTCTCATTAACCGGTCCAGCTCTTGATTTGGAGCATTTCCATTATCCCATAAGTGCGCGTGAGGATGGAGTCCAGATGCCGGCCTTGCATCTTGATCTGTGATGTATTTGGCTCCCTTTGCAAATGCGTCTCCCAGGATTTCATTCAACTTCTGCTGATTTTCTCCTTCTGGGAAATCACTGTAACCATACTGAATGGTAGTAATGTCCCAGGCGCCTATTTTGTCATCGTAGGCTTCTCTTAGGTCAATTTTTCCTTTGTCATCTAGTTTGATGTACGGGTGAGGGTAATCCATTACAGAAGCCCGATTGTTGACACTAGCAGCGAAGTTGTGCGCTAAGCCCAGTGTATGGCCAACTTCATGAGCCGATAATTGTCTGAGTCTTGCAAGTGCCATTTCAGTCATTT
>CAYYNA010000006.1:0-6098 GCA_964472815.1 uncultured Roseivirgaceae bacterium | reverse complement strand
CCAACTTCATGAGCCGATAATTGTCTGAGTCTTGCAAGTGCCATTTCAGTCATTTCTACAGGCCGCTCATCGCCATTTTCATATGGTTGTAAAAGACCAGTCGCGATGAGAAAATCCTGACGTACTCTCAGTGACCCAAGGCTGACATGCCCTTTGATCATCTCACCTGTTCTGGGATCGGTTACCCCACTGCCGTAGCTCCAACCTCTGGTGGACCTATGCACCCACTGAATTACATTGTATCGGATGTCAAGTGGATGGGCCCCCTCAGGAAGTACTTTTACCTGGAATGCGTCCTTGAAGCCAGCCGCTTCAAAGGCTTGATTCCACCAGCTCGCGCCTTCTATCAGTGCTGACTTGATCGGCTCGGGAGCTCCTCGATCCAAGTAGTAAACGATGGGCTCAACCGCCTCACTTACTTCCGAAGTTGGATCTTTCTTTTTAAGCCGGTGGCGAACGATGAACCTCTTAACTAATGGCTCTTCAATTGGTGTAGCATAATCTTGGTAAGAGATGTTGAAGAATCCGCTTCTGGGGTCAAATACTCGCGGAGTATAGTCATCATCAGGAAGCTCGATGAAGGAATGATGTGTACGAACGGTAACCGCATCAGGTGTTGGGGTCACAGATCTTAGCCACCATCCTTTTGCATCACCACTGAAAGTCAGTAAGGATTCAAACTCTGTGTTTTTCGGGAAATTGAACGTGGCATCCATGTAGATGGCGGATCTGGCTTTATCGATTGAGAAGCTGCCTTGACTAGATCCTCTTAATCTACCAGTGACATCATGGGAATCTCTTAGTAACCAATCGGTCAGATCGATCAGGTATGCTTCGCTGCTTTTGCTCATGATTTCCCAGCCGCCGAGTACTGAGCTTGCAAATGCCTCAGCCACAGATTTTACTTCGTCCTGATTGTCACTTACCGCACGGTAGTCATAGTTGGGTTGGACTAAGAGTAGTTTATTTCCATGCTTTTCAAATTTCACCACGCGCTCACCATCCAGCTGTCCTCGGTCAAGCCCGATATCATTCGATCCAATACCGGCAGCTAGCGCATTAACATAGAGAAACTCCTGATTGATTTTATCTACTTCCAAGAAAATACGGCCCACCCCCTCATCGTAGTAAAAATTGAAATACCCTTCTTGTTTCTGCATTCCGGAAGTAAATGCCTCCAGCTCGTTCATGGTTGAAGCTTCGGTTGAAGCTGTTGGAGTGCTGGCATCATTGCATCCTGAAATACTTATGAATAAAAGCGAGATGATTAAAAAAGAGAAGGATTTCATTATCGTATATTTATAAGGCTTTTTGGATTTCAAATGGCCCCTTAAAGTAAGAAATTGATCACAACAATCATATTAGTACTTCTATCAATCTATGTTATTGTTAATGTAGCGGCCTATTTCTTACAGGAGAAGTTTTTGTTCAAACCGGAGAAACTCCCGGCAGATTTCAAATTCAAGTATGCGGAACAGAAAGTGCGAGAGCACAATCTTTACATCGGAGATGATGTGCGGATAAATGGAGTCCATTTTGGTGTTGAGAAGCCGAAAGGAGTGGTGATGTATTTAAAGGGCAATTCCAGGTCCATAAAGGGCTGGGGCAAGTTTGCTATTGACTTTAACCGGCTTGGGTTTGATGTGATCATGGTTGACTATCGGGGCTTTGGCAAAAGCACAGGCAAGAGGTCAGAGAAGAAAATCAAAGACGATCTGCAAAAAGTCTATGACGTGTTGAAGAGCAGAGTGCGGGAAGATTTTATTTTAATCTATGGTCGCTCGATGGGTTCAGGTTTTGCCGCCAAGCTGGCTAGTAACAACAATCCGAGAATGCTGATTTTGGAATCTCCATATTATAGCATGCGGAAAGTTGCCAAGAGGTACGTTCCGTTCATGACTGCTTCGCTGGTTTTGAGATTCCCACTTACCACCTATAAGTGGATCAAATATGTGGAATGCCCGATAAAAATTATCCACGGCACCAACGATAAACTGATTCCATACAAAGCCAGTCTGTCTTTGGCTAAGATCAAACCGGAGATCACTCGGCTTTATTCGGTAATTGGAGGAGGGCATAATAACCTTCATACCTTCGAAGAGTATCACCGCATGTTAGAAGAATCATTAAACACTTCTGACCTGAAGCCAATTGATCCAGAGAATTCAAGTTTAAATTTTTCTAGAAAGGGCAAAAAGAAGCGTGAGCGGGATTAAGATTATCGTCATTCTTTTATTGGGAATTTACTTGTTAGGAGGGATACTACTCTACTTCTATCAGGAGAAGTTGATTTTTTTACCAGAACCCTTAGAGAAGGACTATCGATACAAATTCAATGCGGATTTCGAAGAAGTTGACCTGAAGATGAAGGATGGAGCAGTAATAAATATGCTGCATTTCAAGCACGAGGATGCTAAAGGGCTGATCGTTTATTTCCACGGAAATGCGGGAAACCTTGCAAGATGGGGAGAGATTGTTGTTCCATTCGTGGAGATGGGATACGAGGTGCTAATTTCGGACTATCGAGGTTATGGGAAAAGTACTGGCTCAAGATCTCACAAGAACCTACTAGATGATGCAGAAGCAATTTATGCACAGGCAAAAACCCTTTTTGCAGAGGATCAAGTAATAGTATATGGTAGATCTCTCGGATCTGCTTTCGCCTCCTATTTAGTAGGAAAGAACTCGCCGCGGCAATTGATATTAGAAACGCCGTTTTACAGTTTGAAGGATGTGGCAAACAACACGGTCCCTATTTACCCGACCGCTCAACTTCTCAAGTACGACTATAAGAATTACCAATATTTGAAAGGAGCTGAGCTTCCAATATTCATCTTTCACGGAACGCAAGATGAGGTTGTCCCGTATTCATCAGGTAAAAAACTACGTCAATCACTTGGCCCAAATGCCCATTTTGTAACGGTGGATGGTGGACATCATAATGACCTCTCACTTTTTGGGACTTACTGGACTGAAATCGAGAAAATTCTTGAATGATGGGAGAGGAGCTCTTTTTTGTGGCTATTGTTCCACCTCAAGAAGTTCAAAATGAGATCACAAGTTTTAAAGAACTAATAGCAGACCGCTTCCAAAGCAAGCATGCCCTTAAGTCCCCACCACACATCACGCTGCATATGCCTTTCAGATGGAAGGAGAAAAGGTTTGGTCAGCTTGCCAAAGTGATGCAGCAGCTGAACAAGGATTTGCAACCATTTGAGGTGCAGCTGAAGGATTTTGACTTCTTTGAACCTCGCGTTGTTTTTGTGGATGTTGTGGAAAGCGAGGCACTCAATGAATTGCAGAAAAATGTGGTCAATCGTTTTAGAAAGGAGCTAAAGCTGGATAATGGGAACTACAAAGGTCAAGGTTTTCATCCACACGTCACGATTGGTTTTCGTGATTTAAAAAAGCCGATGTTTTTCGAAGCAAAGAAGGAGTTTGAACAGCGCGCTTTCCAAGCTAAGTTCATGGCAGAAGAGCTGACACTTTTAAAACATGATGGGCAGAAGTGGGAGATTTCAGCTTTTTGATTTAGGCTTTTCGTTTTAGCAAATACTTTATCATTGCATTATGCGTAATGCTTTAGGGGCTGCCTTCATATTTGCTGGATTTCATCTTTTCGCTCAAGTGCAAGATTCTACGGTGTATGAAATCACACCTTTTCCAGGCCAATATAGTCTTGGACGGACAGAATTGCTTAAGGAGCTTTCAACGGTGATGAATGAAGTAAAGGTCGAGAACATCGACTCAATCAAAGGAAGAATAATTGCTCAGTTTATTTTGGAAGCCGATAGCAGTGTCTCTAGTTTAAAAATTCATAAGTCACCAGATGTGGGTTTAAGTGAAGCGATCAGGCGCTATTTGGAGCAACCGCAAGGTGACTGGGTACCCGGAAGGTTTGATTCACTTCAAGCAGTGAGATCAAAAATGACCTTGATCATTCCCTATAACATACCTGCAAGGGTTTTTAAGGCAAGCGATAAGAATGTAAAAAGTGCTGAATTTGAGGGAGGCATTCAGAACTTCGCAAAGTTCTTGCAGAAGAATTTAAGGTATCCTAAGGAAGCAAGAAAGAGGAAAATCGAAGGAAAGGTTAAGATGCTAATTGTGGTGGAAAAGGATGGATCTGCTTCGAATATTGAAGTGATCGAAGGGCATGGCTGGGGGTTGAATGAGGAGGCTGTCAGAGTGATAAAAGAGGCAAGGTTTGTTCCTGCTCAGAAAAATGGAGTCAATGTGAGACAATACATGATCCAAGTCATTTCCTTCAGTTTGCGTTAGCGCAGCAATGAAAAATTACTAATTATTTTAGTAATTTTGATGCATGCGACACGCAGGATCTGCTGACCTTCCTTTACATAATGGACATGTCCCTCGGTGGCTAGCTGAGCGAATGGCAAAGCTCGGAGGAGCCATAACTGAGGCAATCCTTCTGGAGTTTGGAAAGAAGGCATTCATTCAGCGAATGAGTGATCCCGCTTGGTTTCAATCTTTGGGTTGTGTTCTCGGCATGGACTGGCACAGCTCAGGGATTACTACTTCTGTGATGGGAGCACTGAAAACCGCTATCAACCCAAGAGCCAAGGAGCTGGGCATTTATATCTGCGGAGGCAGAGGCAAGCACAGCAGGAAAACACCAGAAGAGCTTTTGAAAGTAGCTGATCAGACAGGCTTGGATGGGCATGCGCTTGTAAGAAGCAGCCGATTGGTAGCAAAGGTTGATAACACAGCCATTCAGGACGGTTTTCAGATTTACCTTCATTCATTTGTCCTTTCCGATGAAGGAGATTGGTCCGTGGTACAGCAGGGAATGAATGGATCCTCTGGCTATGCTCGTCGGTATCACTGGTCTTCCACAGAACTTGATAGTTATGTTAATGAGCCCCATCAGTTTGTTTATGGACGCAATCAGGGACAAATATTGAACCTTACCGATCAAGATGCTATTCCGTCCAGGGAGAAGATCATTACCATTAGTAAAGAACATCCCATTCGAATGCTGGAAGAAATCAGAAAAATCAAGTTGCCTGCTCATCATGATGTAAAACAGAAGGATGTAGATCTGAAAAGACTAGGGGCGGTGCTGGCTATTTCTCATGAATTACCATCGGATCAGTTTGAAGATTTGCTCTTGATTCAGGGTTTAGGACCCAGAACGCTGCAGTCCCTAACCTTAGTAAGTGAAGTAATCTACGGTACCCCATCGCGGTTTAAAGATCCTGCTCGGTTTTCTTTTGCACATGGAGGTAAGGACGGACATCCTTTTCCTGTTCCCACTAAAGTTTACGATGAGAGCATCTCTGTTCTCAAGAAAGCGGTAAGCAGGGCTAAGCTTGGCCATTCCGATAAACTTAAGGCCCTAAATGCTTTATCAAATGCATCCAGAACGATGGAAAAAGACTTTATCCCTAATGGCAACCTTGATGACGTAATCGAAAAGGAAAGAAGGGATTCGTGGAAGTATGGTGGAAGAACTGTCAAGGGCTTTGCAAAGAAGCCAAGTCTTATCCAAGGCAGTTTATTTTAATCCGCTTGCAGCGCTAATTCATCTATCTTACTTCCAGGAAAAAAGGATATTGCTTTTTTTTACCGTCAATGAGATTCATTCTTCTTTCAATATTCTCTTCGATCGCCGTAGTTCTTGCGGGTCAAACCACAGATTTTCCGATCAATCATCCGGCGTATCAGATCTTGGAAGTTGAGGAAGTTTTAGCTGAAAAGAGTTTTTCGGCCGCAATAAAGCCATACTCCAGATCATCTGTCTATGATTTGCTCGGCAATCCCACAAGCTCTTATTTAAGTAAAGAGTTGAGATCATTCACCTTTGATTCCACGCGCTCTCGCAAGCCCATCCTGGGTAAGCTATATGAATACCCCGCTGATCTTTTTTACTACAAAGACAAGAATCTGGAGCTGCACGTAAACCCTGTGGTTCAGTTCTCCTTAGGGAGAGCCAATGATGATATTGGGACCAATTTTGCTAATTATCGTGGAATAGAAATTAGGGGCGCTATTGACAAAAAAGTGGCATTCTATACCTTTTTGACCGAAAATCAAGCTCGATATCCCGAGTATGTCAATTCCATTCGAGACAGCAC
>CAYYNA010000005.1:38071-44108 GCA_964472815.1 uncultured Roseivirgaceae bacterium | reverse complement strand
CTACCGATAGAAAATAACAGGATGTACTTCTCCTTTTTGAAACAGCTCTTTTCCTCTTGGCAATACAATAAAGGCATCTGCATCTACCAGATTGGCTAGATCACCTGATCCATTGCCTTTAATAGGGTTGGCAAGGAGTTGACCGGCACTAGTATAGTCCAACTTAACCTCCAGAAAATAGGTCAGGTCAGGTTTGAACGTAACATCCGCTCCCAAAGCAGCCATCGGCAGTGGTTGTGTTTCTAGTTGTAAGCACTGGTCCAGCCACGGTTTGAAATATTGCTGGACACACATAAAGGATGAAACCGGATTTCCTGGAAAGGCGAATACCGTTGCTTGATCTTTTGTCCCAAACCAAAAAGGTTTCCCGGGCCGCTGCGCAATTCGGTGAAAGTGCTTCTGTACACCTACTTCCTCCAGGGCTTTGGGAAGAAAATCAAACTTTCCCTTAGATACACCCCCGCTCAACACAATCAATTCATATTCCTGAATGTACTGGCGCAATTTCTTTACAATGGCGTCATAATCGTCCAACAGATGAGCCGTATCTACTTGAATGTGGTAATGCTTTAAGACGGTCTTGAGCCGATACACATTGCTTCGTCGGATTTGGTGAGCTTCCGGTGTTTGATCTATTTCCACCAGCTCATCACCACTGGAAATGATGATGGTTTTTGGAAGTCTACTTACCTCAATGTGGTGCCTTCCTACAGTAGCGCAAACCCCAATTTCCGGAGAGCCGATTCTTTTTCCTGGTAAGATAACTGTGTCTCCCTGCTTTCGATCCAGTCCTTTGAAGTGGATATTTTGCTGTTCATTTACCTCTTCTTGCAGCGTTGCTATTCCGTCCTTGATTTCTATGTGCTCGTACTGGATGACCGTATCCAAACCTGCCGGCATGATGGCACCCGTCATCACTTCCAGGCATTCATTAGCGGCATTGAGAGTCATCTTTTCTGCACCTGCAGCTGCTACTCCACTGATTCCGAAGGAACGCGTCCCTGCGGCATAGTCTTGGTAACGAATGGCTATACCATCCATGGTTACTCGGTCGTACGGAGGAAAATCTCGGTCTGCTACAATAGGCTCACGCAGGATTCTGCCCATGCCCTCCTCCAGAGAGATGGATTCAGTGCCAAAACCTTTGGCATATTTGGAAATAAGTTGATTGGCTTCTTCTACTGTAATCATTATCCTCCAATAGTAGCCATGGATTCCGAAACAGGATGGGCTACTCTTTTTTTCTCTGCCTCAAATCCATCTTTGGCTCTACTTCCAACGGCTTTTTGTAGTGCTTTTTTGAGTTCTGTGTCGTCTTTATGTGATCGTATGATATCCCGTAAACTCATGGCACCCTTTTCATAGAGGCAGGTCCGTAGATCACCTTGTGGGGTCACACGAATGCGGTTGCACGTTCCGCAAAAGGTGCGGGTGTAAGCTGCAATAATTCCGAAAGAACCTTTGAATCCTTTTACCCGGTAGTTGTAAGAAGTAGATGATGGAGGGTCAGGTAATTTTTCAATCGGATACGATGCTTTTATGTGCTCCAAGATTTGCTTCATGGGCCAAAAAGTAGCGTTACCTTGACCTAGGGTTCCATTAAAAGGCATTTCTTCAATGAACCTTACGGACACATCGTGATCTTTGGTCAGCTCAATCATCGAGTAGATATCCTCAATATTTCTACCTTCCATTACTACCATATTGATCTTAGTGGTAATGCTGGAGTCCATCAGGGCATGAAAGGTGGACATCACCTGGTCGTATAAATTCCTTCTAGTAATCTCGAAGAATCGTTGCTTATCCAGGCTATCTAGGCTTAAGTTGATGGAGTCAATACCCATGCGCTCTAGATCTTCAATCTTATCCTCGGTAAAAGTACCATTCGTAGTGATGTTCACTTTCTGAATGTATTTATTGGAGGAAACTTCCTTCAGAAAGTCCATGATGCCTTTTCGTACAAAGGGTTCACCACCGGTGATACGCAGCTTAGAAATCCCTAGCTCACCGAACGCATTAATCATGCGGTACATCTCTTCGAAGGAGAGTAGTTCCTTTTTGTCAACGTATTTGATGCCTTCTTCGGGCATGCAGTAAAAGCACCGTAGGTTACAGCGATCGGTCACTGCCAGACGCATGTAATTGATTGTTCTACCGTGATTGTCTACTAACATTACTTACTTTGAAGATCAAGGAACGAAACAACGAAACCTATGGAAAAGTTGTTAAGTCAAGGAGAATAAAAGTAACACTTTTGGACAACCCATACCGGTCAGATTTCCCGATTTTTAAAAAATACCCTCGGTTGGCCTACCTGGATAATGCAGCCACTACCCAGCGACCAAAGCAGGTGATTGATGCGATCACCCAATTCTACAGCGAAGAGAATGCAAATATCCATCGAGGCATTTATGACCTTTCTAATCATGCTACTAGCAAATACGAGTCGGTTCGTAAGACAGTCGCGGATTTTCTAGGTGCGGGAAGCGCTACATCGATTGGGTTTACCAAAGGCACAACAGAATCAATCAACGTTGTAGCTCGATCTTTTGCGCAAAATCAGCTGAAAGCTGGAGACAATATTGTGACGACCACAATGGAGCACCACGCCAATTTCCTTCCGTGGCAGGTGATCTGTGAGGAAAATGAGGCGGAGTTACGAGTTGTAGAAGTTAGCGATCGAGGGGACTTGGTCTTGGAACAATTGCAGGAGAAGCTGTCTGACAAAACCAAACTACTAGCTATCAATCATATCTCAAATACGCTAGGAACCATCAACCAGGTAAAGGCAATCATTGATCTGGCTCATGAAAAAAATGTTCCTGTCTTGATCGACGCAGCTCAAAGTGCGGCCTACTACGATCTAGATGTTCAGGAATTGGATTGTGATTTTTTGGTGTTTTCGGGGCATAAGATTTTTGGGCCTTTTGGCACGGGTGTATTGTTTGTGAAGGAACAGCATATACCGGAAATGAGACCCTACAATTACGGGGGTGGAATGATTAAGCAGGTGGCCGTTGAAGGTTCGAGCTTTGCTACCTTTCCACATAATCTGGAGGCGGGGACTCCCAGCATCGCTGATATTATTGCTCTTGGTGCTGCAATTGGATACATCAATGACCTAGACAAGGAAGCAATCAGGAATCAGCTGAAGGAGCTTGCAACATACGGCGCAGCTAAGCTCGCCGAGATTCCGGAGGTAGAGATTGTGGGGTCTCCGCAGGAAAGGTCGGGAATCATTTCTTTTACTGTGCAAGGCATTCATCCGCATGATGTTGCCTCGTTTCTCAACAAAGATGAGATTGCCGTGAGAGCCGGTATGCATTGCACTCAGCCGTTACTCCACCAGCTAAATGTACCCTCAACAGTTCGTGCTTCATTTTCTATTTACAATAGTATCGAAGAAATTGATCGGTTGTATGATTCGCTGATAGGCTTAATTGAATTCTGGAAGGATGAATAAGGAAGAGATGCAGTCATTGTATAAGCAACTAATTCTGCCTGAGAATAAGAGCCCTTATCATTTTGAGAAAAAGGAGGAATTCGAGACAGTGGATGCGTATAATCCCATGTGCGGAGATAAGTATAGTCTTTATTTGTCTGCCGAAGAAGTCCATTTTCATGGTATAGGTTGTGCAATCTCCAAGGCTTCCACTTCATTACTGATCAAGGAAATTGAAGGAAAAAGTAAGGAAGAGGTTGTCGCTTTTTGCAAAGATTTCGTGGAGGCAGTTGACAAAGGGGAGACCTCCAGAAAATTTTCAGAGCCCCTTAACGTATTGATCTCACTGAAAGCATTTGAAGGGAGAGTGGATTGCATTCAGCTCAGTTGGAAGGCTTTATTGGCACATTTAGAAAATTCGAAATAGCTTTAGTCCATGGATGTGAAACTAGTTGCTTTTGGTATCGCGAAGGAAATTCTGAATGCTTCTGCGCTGGATTTTTCTTTAAATGGAGATCATAATATTGGCTCTCTTAAGCAGGCATTAATTGATCGGTATCCCGAGTTTGAAAAACTAAGGAGTTTGCGCTTTGCAGTCAATGAGGATTATCAAGACGATAGCTATTCCATTCAACCGACGGATGAGGTAGTGATCATCCCGCCCGTGAGCGGAGGTTAACCTGAAATTGGGATCCACAATGATTGAAATAAAAGTTCTTGATACTCCACTTTCTGAAAAGGCCTGCATTGATTTTGTTGCAGACGATGCAGCAGGTGGCACCACAGTATTTGTCGGCACGGTACGAAATCAAACCAAAGGAAAGAAGGTAGTAAGGCTTGAGTTTGAAGCCTATGTTCCCATGGCCGAGAAAGAAATGCGCAAGATTGCGGAGCAAGTGGAGAGGAAATGGGATGCCTTGCAGATCGCGATCCACCATCGGGTGGGTGTCTTAGATGTTGGTGAAATACCTGTAATTATTGCTGTGGCAACACCCCATAGAAAGGCTGCTTTTGAGGCTTGTGAGTATGCCATCGATACTTTGAAAGAGACTGTGCCAATTTGGAAAAAGGAGATTTTTGAAGACGGTGAAGTTTGGGTGGCAGCACACCCATAGCGCTATTCTTTGATCAGCTTCACCTCATCACGAATTTTGATTGTTCCTCCAGAAACTACCTGAACGGTGATTCCACCGTGACCTCTCATGGCATTGTATCCTCCAGGACCCAGATTCTCCTCCATCCGCGAACAAGGATGGCAATATCCAGTTCCTTCAAAGATCACATCACCAATACTGAATTTGCGATCACGAAGTGCAAATAAGTTAATCCCACTAACCACCAAATTTCTTCTAGTCTTTTCCGGCGATATTTCGTCTTGCCCTAACATGGAGGCTACTCCGTTTAGATGCTCCTGCTGGATGATGGTCACCTGTCGCTTCTTGCTGAACTTTGACTTAAAATGATCTCCTTCCAGGCCTTCATCTACAGTCACATTTACGGTTTGCAAACTGGTCAAAGCTTCCCTTCGCACTTTCCGAATTCCTATCCACTCTAACTTTCCAACTTGGGGAAGTTTATTTATAAGCTCTTTGATGGGCTCGTCTATTTTCGGTTTCATATCCTGCAAAATAGCAGTTGTTTCCTAACCGATCAATCGAGAATAGACAATGCAGGCTAGCCCCGAAATGAATAGTAGAAACATGAAGCTGATTAAGGTACTCGTACCCTTCGGTGCATCCTTAAATTCTTTCCAAACAAAAACTCCCCATGCTGCTGCCACCATGGTAGCACCTTGACCTAAACCATAAGAAATAGCAAATCCTGCTTTCTCAGATGCTATCATGCTCAAAGACATGCCGATTCCCCAAATAACTCCACCAAGTATTCCAATCCCATGCAGTTTGGGTGTTCCAATTTTGAAGTAGTCAGCGTATGAGACTTTGTTACCGTCCACTGGCTTTAGCATAAACCAGGTATTCCAGAGGAAATTGGAAATAAGGATGCCTATCGAGAAAACAAAAACCGCTGAATACGGGGTGAAAAGTCCTGCTTCGGGCGTTACAAAATTGGATGAGACAGCTGCCGCGACAAATCGGAAGAAGAAGCCCATCAACACACCACCTACAATCGCGAACATTAAGCCTTTGGCCACCGAGCCGCTTTTTTGATTAGGCAATCGGCGATAAATGATGGCATCCAAAACGATTGCGACTACTACCAATCCAACTCCCAAAAAGAGAATGATGGGATCGCCAATCGGATTAGCCACATAGTTGACAACTACACCGAGGACTAAAGCAATGCCTATCCCAACAGGGAATGCCACAGCCATGCCCGAGAGGGAGATAGCTGCCACGATTAATAGATTGGCTAAGTTGAAAATCAACCCGCCAATCAATGCTGAGATGTAAGAAGCCTGGCTCCCTTGACCAAGGTCTTCGAGGAACCCTCGTCCCATTTCTCCTGAGCTGCCCAACGTCAGGCCAAAGAAAAGGGTGAGTAGCACAATGCCAAAAACATAGTCCCAATAGAACAGAGGGAATGCCCATGATTTAGAAGCAAGCTTTTGTGTGTTTGCCCAGGATCCCCAAGCCA
>CAYYNA010000005.1:36195-37971 GCA_964472815.1 uncultured Roseivirgaceae bacterium | reverse complement strand
GCTGGAATTGCTGGTACCAACTCGTCCAGATCGTCAGATAATACATATGCTCCCTGGCTACCCATGGTGATGATTACAATGGATACGCCCTTGTTTCTTAGCGCAATGGCTGCCTTTTGAGCAGATGCTTGGTCGGTGACCTTCACGCCGGATAGTAGTTCCGCTTCTAACTCATTTGGGGTGAGCATGTATAGTGAACTAAGTAGCTTATCAGAGAGCTGTTGTGCAGGAGCAGGATTTAGCACCAACCGTAGGTTTCTTTGTTCGGCGAGTTCGCCCAAATACTCAATAGTGTTTATAGGGGTCTCAAGTTGCGTCAAAACAAAGGTTCCAGGTTTCAGAGATGGCAATACTGGTTCCAGGTCTTGTTTCTCAAGATTTTTGTTTGCTCCTAGCGCCACCGAAATCGAATTTTCCCCCTTCTGGTCAACTAAAATAAGTGCCACTCCTGATGCAGAATGTGGGTCTTTAGTGATGAACTGGGTGTCAATCTGATGCGAGGCAAAACCTTCAATGGCTTGCTTACCAAAGAGGTCATCACCCACTCTTGCAACAAATGCCACCTCTCCGCCCAAGCGAGCTGCTACAACCGCTTGGTTGGCGCCTTTCCCACCAGGATTCATGATGAATTGTTCGCCCAATACTGTTTCACCAGGCAAGGGGAGGTGATTGGATTTCACCACCATGTCTGTATTGCTACTACCGACGACTATGATTTTTTGCCCTTTCATTTTTTCAGATAATTATTAATTCTTATTATTGCACAATCGATTGTGCAATTTACAATTTTTATTGAGAGTGACAAATAGGTTAACATCTACTCATCGGAAAACATGACGATAAAGGAATTGGCAAATGAACTTAACATGTCGACCACCACGGTCTCCAGGGTGCTGACGGGTCAGGAAAAGAAATACCGAATCAGTGAAAGGACCGCTCAGCTGGTGCGAGCTAAAGTTGACTCACTGGGCTTCAAGCCAAATCAAATAGCAAGGAACCTCCGTCTGAGAAAAACGAATACGATAGGACTGGTGATCCCCGACATTAGCAACCCCTTCTTTGCCAACCTGGCGAGAACGGTAGAGGAAGAGCTTCGAAACAGAAATAAGATGGTGCTGCTCTGCGACACCAAAGACGAAACATCGCTGGAAGAAGAATCTATCAACCTATTGCTGGATCGCAAAGTGGATGGTCTCTTGGTTGCGCCTGTCGGTGAGAAGTGGGAACATCTTCCCTTAGATTCATCAACCCCGGTTGTGCTGATGGACAGGTACTTTGACAATGGAGCTCTTCCGTATGTGACGACTGACAACTACCACGGGGCTTATGAGGCCACTCAGTTTCTGATCGATCAAGGTCATAAAGACATTGCTTGTATCCAGGGGCGTATTAACACCTCTGCCAACCAAAACCGACTAAGTGGATTCAAGAGTGCCCTTAGTGAAAATAAACTGGACGCAAACCAGGCCATGGTACTTGGTACTGACTACAGCATGGAGAACGGGTACGGATCCACTCAGACGCTACTGAATCAGGCCAAAAGACCAACAGCCATTTTTGCTCTCAACAATCAGATAGCTATTGGCGCAATGAAAGCACTGAGTGAGGCCTCCCTACACATCCCGGATGATATCTCGCTCATCGCCTTTGATGAGCAAACCTATTTCGAGTTGCTGTTGCCTCCACTAACTGCAGTAAAGCAACCAATGAAAGAAATTGGCAAAAAAGCAGTAGAGCTGCTCTTTGACTTGCTAGACAATAAAGAGGTAGAGAGCC
>CAYYNA010000005.1:32914-36095 GCA_964472815.1 uncultured Roseivirgaceae bacterium | reverse complement strand
TGGAATGTGGAGAAATACTCCGTCAGTGCAATAGACGCGGTAAACACCTTCTATGGCAATCCGGACATTCCCATCGCTTTGCGGAATGCGGATGCCCATGAGACAGACTGGAACCACACCAAGGTACTTGCGGAGAATTTGCCTTTTGATGCAACGCCAGAAAGTGTTCCAGAAACCACAAAATTTTACAGAAAGCTGCTGAGTGAAAGTGAAGATCAGAGCATCACTGTAGTGACCGTTGGGCCTCTAAGTAATATCATGGACTTACTAAAATCCCAGCCGGATGAATTATCGGAGCTGAACGGTAAGGACCTGGTACACAATAAGGTGAAAGAGTTTGTCATCATGGGAGGACAGTTTCCTTCAGGCGAAAATGAGTGGAACTTCAATGGAGATATGCCAGGTGTCACTAAATATGTATTGGAAAACCTGACCTTGCCGATTACCTTTTCTGGATTTGAGTTAGGGGAATCTCTTCGAACGGGAGAGGTCTTCAAAGAGCTACCAAAAGATTCACCACTCTACTTAGGCTTCTATCACTTCGGGAAATATGCGCCATGGATGAAAGATCAGTTTAAGGGTGAGATTTATGACAATGCCACCTTTGACCAGACTGCCGTGCTATACGCGATTCGCAATGGCGTGGGAACGTACTGGTCTAAAGTGACCGATGGCCGGTGCATCGCGGATCAAAATGGGGGTAATATCTGGGTAGAAGAGGCCAACTCAAACCATTCCTACCTGGTGTTGGAAAAACCAATCCCAGAGATGGAAGAAGAAATGGAAAAATTCATGTTGGGTAACTTCTAGTGAAAATGAGAAATGCATTCTTCCTTATCCTACTACTGGCTATTTCCGTCAATGCGCAGGAAAAAGTCATCTTAGATACCGACCCTTCGTACGATCCTGATGATGCCGGATGTATCGCCATGTTGCACACACTGGCTACCAATGGTGAGTGCCAGATCTTAGCCATTATCAATTCAACTAATCAAAAGGAGTCCTCTCTTTGCATCAGTGGTATTAACTACTACTACCATCGGAAAGCTATTCCAGTTGGTGACTATAAAGGGTATGCTGAGAAAATTAACGCCACAGAGAATACCTATGACTATCATATTGCCAAAGACTACCCGAGAGAGATTTCTACATGGGAGGAGACGCTCGATGGTGTGAAACTCTACCGGGAAATTTTGGAAAGTGCAGAAGACACCAGTATTACTGTAGTGATTGTGGGTACTATGCACAACTTCTATGCGCTGCTCCGCTCTGAACCTGATGAACTAAGTGCTAAAACCGGCGTGGAGTTGGTCGCCCAGAAAGTGAAGCTAGTGGCTACCATGGGTGGAAATTTTCTCAGCAACAAAGGCTTTGATAGGACCAACTGGGGTGGCTCGGAGAAACTTTGTTCCTACACCGAATGGTCGTGTCTCAATGAGGAACGGAACCGCATGTGCCGATATGTTATTGAAAACTGTCCTGCACCCTTCATGGCTTCTGGCTGGGAAAATGGAAATGGTGACTACTACGGCGCTGAGAATGGTAATGTAATGAGTGGCCAGGGTCTGAAAAAGCTACCCGAAGATCACATCATCCGAAAGAGCTATGAAAAGCATTTCGAGTATCGTGGCGGAGCAGAGAGCATCACCCGGCATAGTAACGATCAGTGTGCACTGCACTATGCCATTCGGGGTGCAGGCGAAAACTATACCGCATTTGTAAATGGAAAAATTACTTTGACTGAAAGTGGTGAATGTAGCTGGGATGCCAGCACAAATAGAAAGCAGGGACACATCCAGAAAAAGCGAGAGGATCAGCTCATTGCAGCAGAGATAGAGGCACTGATGATGGGGGATGTACCACCAATTGATACTTCACCACCCTCTTCACCACAAGACCTCAGACTCGCATCAAAAAATGATCGATTCCAGCTCACTTGGTCTGCTTCCACTGATACGACAAGAGGGAGTTGGGTTGTAGGCTACCAAATACATAAAGATGGCCAATTGCTGAAGATGGCTTTTGGCACCAGAGCAAATATCGATGATCCAGATGCAAAGTATGAAGTGAAAGCTGTGAATGCCAGCGGAACTGTGAGTTCATCAAGTACGGTGACAAGGTAATTTCCTAAGGCTTTTTTGACCAAAAAAATAGCCTCCTAAGATAGTGGTGAGCGGAGGCTATTTACCAAAAGTAACTGGCGGAAGAGGGTCTTAAATTGGTGATCCCAAAGCAGCAAGGCAAAGAGAAAACACAGTTTACTATCATGCTATGATTACCATTAGGGCAGTAGCTGATCTTTGCTTTGAAAAGGCTGTTTCGACCCACGGCATAATTTCTTGCTCTTTTGAATCACTAGAACTAGTGAATGAGTGAGTAATTCAGTAATTTGATTCTTCAATCAAAATCCAACAGTTTATGGCGTCATTTACTCTCAATGTAAACGGAGAAAACCACGATGTGGAAGTAGCACCTGATACCCCCATCTTATGGGTGCTTCGCGATAGTTTGAATCTAGTGGGGACCAAGTTTGGGTGTGGAATAGCCCAGTGCGGAGCATGTACTGTCCATATGAATGGCGTTGCAATTCGGTCCTGCATTATGCCTGTGTCATCGGTGGGCAATCAGCCGATCACTACCATTGAGGGGCTATCAAAGGAGGGAGATCATCCGGTGCAAGAAGCATGGTTAGAACATGATGTAGCTCAGTGTGGTTATTGTCAGGCTGGTCAGATGATGAGCGCTTCCGCACTGCTAAAGAATAACCCCAATCCATCAGATGATGAAATCGCCGCATCCATGAACGGTAACATTTGCCGATGTGGAACCTACACGCGCATTAAGAAAGCCATCAAAACTGCTGCTAGCAACGCTTAAAAGAAACGACTATGACACTCATAAGAACATCATATAATCGAAGATCCTTTTTGAAAGTCTCTGCTGCTGCGGGTGGCGGAATGATGATCGGCTTTAACTGGCTGACAGGCTGCTCGCCTGTTTCTACACCAGAAGAAGCGCTTGCTGTACCAAACGAATGGTTTAACTTCAATGGATACATCAAAGTAGGGGATACGGGTCTCGTGACCATTTACTCACCTAATCCAGAAATTGGACAAAATATCAAAACCTCTATGCCGATGGTAGTGGCGGAGGAGCTGGAGGTAGATTGGAAAAATGTAGT
>CAYYNA010000005.1:27029-32814 GCA_964472815.1 uncultured Roseivirgaceae bacterium | reverse complement strand
AGCTCGCTTCTAAGGCTTCCACAGTTGAAGTACCAGAAGAGTTGCCACTGAAAGAACCAAAAGATTACAAACTGATAGGTACCCCTACTAAAAATGTGGAAGGACCGAATATCGTTACAGGGAAACCGCTCTTTGGACTAGATTTCAAACGAGAAGGCATGCAAATTGCTATGATTGAACATCCTCCTGCTTTTGGTATGAAAGTAACTGGCTTTAATCAGGAGGAGCTTAAAGCTATGGATGGGATCACCGATGCTTTTCTTATCAATACGGAAGTAGAGGAAAAGCAATGGGCTGATATAAATTCCTTTCCAGACCTGATTGTGGTGGTAGGTGAATCTACCTGGCAGGTGATGAAAGCCAAGAAGGCAATTAAAGCGAGTTGGGAGGAAACTGATCAGTTAGAGAACTCAGAAATGCATGATCAGCGAATGATTGATGACATGGATAAGGGACAAGTTTCCGATGGCAGGAAAGACGGTGACGTAGATGCTGCGTTTGCCAAAGCAGCGAAAATTATCGAACGAGCGTACACTGCTCCGTTCATGGCGCACAATACCATGGAGCCAATGAATTTCTTTGCAGATGTCACTGACGATAAAGCGGAGTTAATTGGGCCCACTCAAACACCCGAGGCATTGGAGACTTCTGTTTCTCAGCTGACTGGCTTATCTAGGGAACAGATCACTGTAAACATGACCCGTATGGGGGGTGGATTTGGTAGGCGGCTATATGTTCACTTTGGTGTGGAGGCAGCAGCTATATCGAAAAAGATGGGTAAGCCAATAAAACTGGTCTACACCAGAGAGGACGACATGAGTCAAGGGACTTACCGACCAGCTTACCGATCGGTCTATAAGGCAGGACTGGATGAGAATAATAACCTGATTGCGTTCCAATCCAGAGGTGTGGGACTTCCGAGCGGTCCCATCTTCCCCAATAGATTTCCTGCAGGTGCTGTAGACAATTATTTGGCTGAAAAGATCGAGTCTACCACTAATATTTCCACAGGAGCCTGGAGGGCGCCTCGTTCTCATTTCACTGCTGGAGCTGAACAGGCATTTCTTGATGAAGTTGCAGAAGCAGCTGGCAAGGATCCCATTGATTTTCGATTAGAGTTATTTGATAAGGCCAAGAATAATCCGGTTGGCAAAGAGTATGAATACGAAGCAGACAGATATGCGGGTGTTCTTGAGTTGGTCAAGGAAAAGGCAAATTGGGGACAGGAAACACCCGGTGTACACCGAGGGGTAGCAGCCTACTTCTGTCACAATTCTTACGTGGCTGAGGTCCTGGATATTGTGATGGAAGATAATCAGCCCAAGATCAAGAAAGTGACCGCAGCAGTTGATTGCGGAATTTTGGTTAATCCGGAAGGTGCTAAGAACCAGATCGAAGGTGGTATAATCGACGGGATTGGTCATGCCATGTATAGCCAGCTCACTTTTGAAAATGGAGTACCACAGCAGCAGAACTTTGACAAGTATCGCTTAATGCGACACATGCAGGCGCCTGAGGAGATTGAAGTGCATTTTGTGAAGAACGAAATTGCTCCCACAGGTCTCGGAGAGCCAGGCTTACCACCGGCGGTGGCAGCATACACCAATGCCCTGTATAAAGCCACTGGTACACGCTACTATCACCAACCATTCACGGTGAAAGACCAGGGTGAGCAAATACAAGTAGGATAATCTTTTAATGATGCATAGACAAAGCCTCAGGAGACTGGGGCTTTTTTTATTCCTATCAGGTCCTTAAATTCATGCATACTAAAATGTCGGGCTCTAAAGTTTTCCTTTCCAAAAGCAATCTCTACGGGCGTTTACTGGTCTTGGTGTTATTGATGATTGTCACGATCATTCTGACTAGCGAGTCTGAATATCTCTTTGGCGGTGGTGAAAGGGCCTATCAAATTGGCGGATTCATTTATTCCGTCTTCATGGCAGGTTTCATTTTTTTCACCGTACCGATGCTGGCGCAGCTCGGCTACTCGGTGAAGGTGACCAAGACGGTAAGGATATTGGCTTTTGTTTCACTAGCTGGTTCCCTCTATGTAAGTAATCCATTATTAGATGTGACTTCAGAAGTGATGCGTCCTTACATTTTTAGCTTTTTTCACCTGACGCTCCTATCAGGTGAAATTCTACTTGCAAGGGTAATTCTTAAAGACATTTTTGGAAACAAATCAACGCAAACAGATCACATATGGGGAGCTATAGTTGTTTTTTATCTGATTGTGATGGTTTTTTCCGAGACCTTTGAGCTAATTGCCTTATTCAATCCGGGAATACTGGGTAGGGTCTACCTCATGGGCTTCCCCAATTACATCCAAATCATGATGTTCAGCTTAAACAGCATTACTGGTATGGATTCCCTGTTTCCTGACGCTCACCCGCTGCTACTTAAATTTGGAAACTTGGAAAACATGATCGGAAACCTTTTTCTTGTCGTGATCCTTGGTAGGCTACTTTCGCACCCACTCGACAAAAGCTGATTGAAACTTACTCTACAATTTCAAACTCTACCCGCCGATTGAGCCTCCGAGTCTCCTCTGTTTCATTGCTGGCAATTGGGTATTTGCCACCATATCCAATGCCTGAAATTCGTTTCTTATTGATGCCCCCTTTTCTCAAATATTCGGTTACTGAGTCCACACGTTCTTGGGACAATTGAAGGTTACTTCTCGGATTACCTTTTCCGTCGGTATGTCCCTTGAGCTGAATATTTAGGTTGTCATTTTCTTTCATCACCTCGATCAGGATATCCAATTGATCGTAAGAGCTGGTCAGCATTTTTGGCGAAGCACGCTCAAACAAAACATTATCCAGTGTGATGCTGGATCCGATGGTCAGTGGGTCCAAAAAGATGATTGTTTCCCCAGTAGGTACACTTTCCCCAATTTTCAATTTGGTACTGAAGTAGCCCTTCGACTTGAACATCAAGGTTTTTCCTGAAAGGTTCTCAGCGTCAAAGATTCCATTCCTTTCAGAGAACTGTTTCACATCTTCTACAACGATAAGTTCCGCTGGAATGCTCTGCTCTGTAGTTCCATCCACCACTTTGAAATACGCCCCTTCGTCAAGATCAACGATCTCCACGAAAGAATCATCCTCTTCTATGTTTTGCTGAATAGGTATTTGCAAAATGTCTCCGTAAACATTGGTAGGTTCAGACCGAATGAAATAGGCGTAGGGATCTGTATCAATCAGACAAAAAGAGGTTTCGGAAGCATAGGTATTGATCTCCGATACATTTACCGGCTTGGTCCATTTTTTCCAGGAGTCATCCAGCCGTTCGGTCATGTAAATGTCAAATCCACCTTTGCCGCCTCTGCGGTCTGACGCGAAGAAAAGTGTCTTATTATCGATGGCCAGGTAAGGGGTGATATCCTGAGATTTAGAGTTTACTGTACTCCCTAGGTTGGTCAGGTGCGTCCATCCATTTGCCTCGGTAAATTCCATCACGTAGAGGTCATCCATACCGGTTGTAAAAGTGCCATGGGTACTGATGATCATAAACCGCTCATTCTTTGAGATAGTACCACTTTGAATACCAGACAGGTTCTCGAAATCTGGAACAAAATCTCTGAAGACCTTGTATTTCTTAGTGATGTAATTGATGGTGGATCGGTAGCCACCACGTCCATCTGCCACTACCTTATTGTAGTAAACCCCGCCTTTTTTGCTAAACCCAATGGGTGTAACCAAGCTTTCATCTTCATCATAGTCAGGCAATATTTCCAGGCCCCAATTGTACCCGTGGAAGCGCTCAACTTTAGTGATTGTCTCAGCCAGACTTCCTTTGTAAGGATACTTTTCTGTGAATGCCATTCGGTACTCATGTTGACTAATCGTCAAATAATTGGATTTGTAGCGATGACTTAGCTCCAAGAGTACTTCCGCCTCACCGGTAAAAGTGATTTGTTCGATGGATTGACCAAAAGAAAGAATGGCTGCAAAGAAGCTGGAAACAAAGAGGAGTGATTTCATTCTTTTAGGATTACAGGTCTCGCTGAACTTTTCCTAAAAGTAACGACCTGGACCCACAAACGAATGTATTTCTAGTTCAACTTCTTCTAGACTTAGACCATCCCTTACTCTGTCCGCAAGGTCTCTGACGGATTCTTATTTGCATTGACCCATACTTGAGAAATAATGGTAAGCGCTGCGATGACCACTACAATAGCAATCGAAGGAATAATGATAGATGCATCTAAGGGCGCGTAGAAAGCCATTTCGTACACCCAAAGACTATTGACCCAAACTCCAGCAGGAATAGCAATCAACGAAGTAACGGCAATCATAATGATAAACCCCTTGCTCATAGAATAAGTCAATGATCGGAAGCTTGCACCCAGCACTTTACGAATACCAATTTCCTTTACCCGGGTTTTTAGTTCAAAACTCACCATTCCCAAAAACCCAAGAGCAGTGATGGAAAGCGCGATGGACGCCACGTAAAGTAGGATATTTCCAATGTCAAAGAAGAATTGGTAAAATTCATCCAGCTGCTCGTCCAAGAAACCACCCTTAAAATCACGGGCCGGATCAAAATCAATCCAAGCCTCTTCCATTCTTTTTTTCAACGTGACCAGGTCTCCTCGCTGGACTTTTAAGTATGCATATTCATACCTATCCGGACGAATCCTCAGCGCAAGAGGTCGGATGCTTTGCATTAGAGGTTCCCAGTGATAGTCCTTTACCACACCTACTACCGAAAGAGAAAGTGTATCGATGTACACAATTTCACCGACCGCATGATTGGGCGAGTCAAAACCTAGCGCGGAAACTGCTTGCTCATTTAGCAGTACAAATTTTTCATTCTCATCAGGCGCGTCCTGTGGGAAGTTTCTACCCGCCAGGAGTTCGAGTTCCATGACATCAATGTATTTCGGGTCCACGTCAAAGTTGTAAACGACAATTGGTTCTTGGTCTTGATCTCTTTTTACCCGATCTCCGTGTGATCGACCGATCGCTGGGTGATGCGAGGTAAAAGTCAGCTCTTGTACATCAGACATCCCGCCAAAGTGTTGCTGAATAGATGCTGGATCGTGATCGTATACATTCACGTAAAATGTCTCCGCTTCATTGAAGCCATAGTTGGAGTTCACTAGAAATCTTGCTTCTTTATTCAGTATTAGGATTGAAACAAGCATTAGGATGGACAAGGTGAATTGCACACTTATCAGTGTTCGCTTTCCGAAAATATAGCTGGCGAAAGATCTTTTTCTTCCTTTCACCTGACCCAATGAGCCTTTTAGTGAAGTGACTACCTTCAATCGAGATAAAAAGACTGCCGGACCTATTCCAGTTAGTAGTCCTAGCAGAATGGAAAAGAGCACAAAGTAGCCATAGGCACTTAGCGTATCTTCCAAGGAAATCCCGATCGTACTGAAAATCCACAGCTCGTTGGTCACTCCAATCAGGTATTTATAGATGCCTACCGCCAGCAAAAGTGATAAAACAGCGGTGAGTGTGGACTCCAATAAGAATTGGAAAATAATCTGTTTACGACTTGCACCATTTACCTTCCTGATGCCAATCTCCCGAGTTCGGCTCAGTGCCTTCGCAATGGAGAGATTGGTGTAGTTGATAGAGGCAGTTACTAAGACAATCAAGCCCAGGAGGCCGAAAAAGCTTAGGACAAACCAAGGCAGAGCAAACGAAATTTCGTTACTCATCAATCGGCCGGGTACGATCTCTTTGATTGCTTGTAAGCGGAAAGTATATCCCGGATCATCCTCATCTACTTCGATATTGGCTTCTGCAATTTCATTGATGATTCG
>CAYYNA010000005.1:24275-26929 GCA_964472815.1 uncultured Roseivirgaceae bacterium | reverse complement strand
CTGAGTACTAAGCTAAAAGGCTCGGTTAACGCAGTGGATGGATCTCCTTCTTGTAGTGTAAAGCCAAATACATCGAAAAAATGCTCGTCTGCAAACAGAGACCTTGACACCTCGCTGCTCACATTCATGATCTTATGAGGTGATCTTATCTCACCACCGAAGCTATGATTGAGGTTTGTTCCTTTTTGAATGAAGGAATAGTTGTCCACCAGCGCTTCCTTAAAACGCAGCGCTGAGGTGGCGTATGCCTCATCAAATAAGCCTTCTGAGCCTTTGTAATAGGTGATGATCCGGTAGGTAGTATCGCCTTTGGGGTGAAATCTGTCGTATTGAAAATGATCATAGACTAGGAGTATCAGCACAAGGCAGATAGACATACTCAAAGACAGACCGAAAATATTAAGACCCGTAAAGGTCTTGTGTTTCCAAAGGTTTCGAAGCGATACGATCAAATAATTCCTAAACATGCTTTCTTATTTTGAGGATAGACATACATATCCTTAAGGAGGTTACAACTTTCAAAAAGTTGTATCAGAAGGAGTACCTTAGGTACAGAATTTCTCAAATGATTGTACTTACATATGAGCAAGAAGCTGTTTCTCCTTTGTGCCCTACTGATTTTAGCTCATTGGTCCTTTGGACAATTTGCCCTCGATGAGTTCAATCAGGAAAGACTACATCTTAACAAAGATGGTATGCTAGTGCTGGGAAGCTGGGCCCTGGCCAATCTAATATCGAGCCCAATTCTTGCAAGTCAAACCTCAGGGTCTGCTCGCTCTTTTTATCAAATGAATGGGTACTGGAATACTGTGAATTTAGCTTTAGCAGGAATTGGATACTTCAATGCAGTCAAGGGTGAAGCCTTTGGATTGACTTTAGCAGAGACGATTCTGGAGCAACAGAGTATCGAGAAGATTTTGCTTTTCAATGCCGGATTAGACTTGGCCTACATTACGGGAGGCTTCTTTCTAAAAGAAAGAGCTAAGAATGTGACAACAAATTCTGATAGATTAAAGGGTTTTGGAAATTCACTGATTTTACAAGGTGCCTTCCTATTTGCATTTGATTTGGCCTTTTACTTTGTTCATAAAAGTCATGCTGGATTTTTATTCGAAAACCTAGATAGCTTGGCAGTTCACCCCAATGGTGTCGGGCTTATCTGGCGATTTTAGGCTGGATTTCTTTATCCAAATCGCTCAATTTTGACATTTGCGAAACAAATACCAATCTCGATCGTTAGCATGTCCGTAAATCAATTTTGACATAAACGAAAGAAATAGATAACCTTTTCCCATTTCGCAAAGTTTATGAGGAAAAGTAGTGTAGTATGAAGCAGCAAAAGTCGCCACCTCAATGGATGAATAGCTTACTCGAAAAGTTCTGTGATGACAGATTATTTGAGGGTATTGCTGGTGACCTGCTTGAAGATTTCTTAGTGGATGTCGAAGTAAACGGATATCGAAGAGCCAAATGGAATTACATCTTTCAATCCATTGGATTTCTTCGGTTGATCTTCAAAAAGAAAACGAAACTAATGACACCTATGAGATCCATTTGGCTAAACTACTTAAGCACCACCTTGCGCTCCGTGAAGAAAAATAAAGCCTATTTCGCAATCAATTTATTGGGGTTAATTCTCGCAATAACCTGCGGCTGGTTTGCACTGGTGTACATCCAGGACGAGTTTAATTTTGATCAGATCCATTCGGATAAAGATCGGACCTATCGTTTGTATAAGCGCAACTACAACCCAAACGAGAATAAGGATCACCTGACTTACGAGACTTCCGGGATGATGGCTCCCACGATGCTGGAAGAATTTCCAGAGGTAGAGTCTTTCACACGTTTTTGCCCTTGGTTTGAAGATGCGATACTCTCCTTTGAAGAAACGAATATCCAGACGGAGCATTTTTACTTTGCTGATTCTAATTTCTTTGAGTTTTTCGATTACGAAATTTTAGCAGGTAATCCCAGGAGCTTCCTCACCGCCCCATCTTCTATTGTACTAAGCGAATCAATGGCAAAGTCCTTATTTGGTGCGGAAGATCCGATGGGCAAAGTGGTTATAGGACTTCATGATTTGAATTACACCGTAACAGGGATTTTTAAGGATGTGAATAGGTTGTCTAGTATGGAGTTTGACGCGGTGGTATCTTGGTCGACAACCGTTCCGAATACGGGACCGCTTGGTTATACCTGGATGAACAACTGGCTTGCTCAAGGGATTTTTTCGTACGTTAAGCTCAATGCCGGAAGTGATCCAAATGCGCTTGTTGAGAAACTACCTGCGATGATGGAAAGGCATTTGCCTGAAAGAGCTGATCAGTATTTCTTGCGCCTAGTTGCCCTAGATGATATGTATTTGTCTTCCGATGAAATTAAATACAGTCGTGGTACTCGCAATGGAAGTAAGACATTCATCGCCGTACTCGGGTTTTCCGCACTTTTGATTCTGATCATCGCGGGGCTGAATTACATCAACATCACACTTTCAAAAGCGACTCAGACGGTGAAAGAGGTGGGAGTTCGGAAAGTGCTGGGGTCTACTCGGAAGCAGCTCATGAATCGCTTCATTCTGGAGACCGTGCTCAGTTCAAGCATTGCAGCGGTTATCAGCGTAGCAATTATTACCTCTTTCCTACCTACGATCAACC
>CAYYNA010000005.1:21321-24175 GCA_964472815.1 uncultured Roseivirgaceae bacterium | reverse complement strand
ACTATTTATCCTCAAGGAAGCTCAGATGAAATGACGGTTAGAATCTTTGGTGTGGATCCTGGGTTCTTTGATGTTTATGGAATTAGCACCAATCAAGGAAGGACGTTTCTGAGAGGTTCGATTGCAGATTCTGCCAATATGATCGTAAACAAAGCATTTATTGATCACCTAGGTTGGGAGGATGCAATCGGTAACAAAATGAGATTCAGTGCGGATGGCGACCAATTTGGAATTATTGGTGTCGTGGATGATTTCCATTATAGTTCATTGTCTGAAAACCAAATCGAGCCGATGGTGCTTTACCTGAACCCAACAGTCAAATGGAATACATCCGTGAAAATTGGAGCACAAGATTTGAAAGGGACGATTGAACATATTGAGGACACCTGGAACCAATTGGCCACACGCACTCCATTAAATTTCTTTTTTGTGGATACATGGTTCAATGAGCTATACAAAAAGGAGCGACAACTATTCAAAATAGCAACACTATATGCAGTCATAAGCATACTGCTTTGCGCGCTTGGTCTTTACGGCTTGACGAGGCTCCAGCTGCAACAGCGGATGAAAGAGATCAGCATTAGGAAGGTTTTAGGTGCATCTCTTTACTCCATCATAAGTATGATAAGTAAGCAATTTGTTCTGATCATCGTGCTTAGTTTAGGAGTGATGATTCCGGTGAGTTACTACCTAATGGATTCATGGCTGGATTCATTTGCATATCGCATCTCAATTGATTTCTTGCCATTTATCATGGCTGGGGTCATTAGTCTGATAGCGAGCTTAACGATCATTGTCGTTTTGTCGATGAAAACAGTAAACACAAATCCTGCAAATATTTTGAGAACCGAATGATATGAAAGGAACGAACCTAGGTGAATTAGAAGAGCTCATACTGCTGACGGTGACGATGCTTTATGACAATGCATACGCCATTGCGATCAGGGATGAAGTGAAGGAAAAATGCAATCGCTCCATTACCATCAGTACGGTACATGCGGCGTTGATACGTCTAGAGAAGAAGGGTTACGTTGATTCCAGATATGATGGGTCAACCCCGGAGAGAGGGGGCAGAAGGAAACACCTTTTTTCCATCACAAAATCCGGCTACAATGCCTTAGTGCAAGCAAAAGAACAGCGAGAGTTCTTGTGGCAGCACATTCCTGCGATTTCGTTTGACTGAACAGTAGATATCAGCCTTCTAAACTTTGCGAATTCATTTTTCTTACTGCCCTTTCGATTCCGGCAGGAGTCAAGGGGAACATCGGGACTAGTTCTTTTAGAGCTTGAATGGTATAAGTACCAGGCCAATACCTCAGCGGTTCTGGATTTAACCATACCGTTTTCCGGAATTTACGTATGATTGCTTGGATACTTTCGATGCTTTGACTGCTCAGCTCATAAGGAGCCATGGCCGCATCGCCAATAAAAAATACCCTATAGGATTTATCGTGCATCAGCAGCTTATCTACAGAGATGTAGGTGGTTCTTCGCTCATCTATCCAAACTCGATTGTAAATGGTATTGTGGAAATAATAGACCTCCAGATCGTGTGCAAAGCGGGTTTTCATCTTTCGGAACAACTGCTGCACCGTTCGGATATAGGGTGCCATAGAGTATCCACCATTGTCTATCAAGACGATAATTTTTAAATCCTCATTCTTCTCGCTGCTAAGTTCAGGGAGAAATAAGCCCCCTCTTTTTAGTCCGGTTTTGATGGTTTTTGGTACATCTAATCGCTCAAATGCACTTTCTTCGATCACCCCTTTGATCGACGCTAAGGCAGCATCCACATTATTGTCGTTTAGGATAGCATCTCGGTCTATTGGGAAATAGTTTTTGTCTCCAATGACCTTTCTGGCCATTTTACCACCACCTTGACCTCCTACTCTAATCCCATTCTTCGCAGCTCCACCGTGCCCGTACGGTGAAATTCCTCCAGTGCCGATCCAGTGGCTGCCCCCACCATGGTTGGAGTTTTGCTGCTTCCTGACACGCTCCATCCGCTCCAGCAATTCCTCCAAGGACAACTCTGAATAATCCGCCATTTTATCTAGAAGACGTTCCTGCGGATCTTCATCGGTTTGCTTGCTTTCGTCATCCTCCAGATCAGGGTCATCTTTGTCCCAAATCTCTTTGCCGGAAATGACCTCCTTGATGTCGTATGTGGTTAGATGTACTTGATCCAGAAACGTATTGACCAGATCTTCTTCGGACAACTCCACATCTCTATCTGCCTCTTCGAGATAACTTGTCTTCCACTTTTGAAAAGTCTCCGACCTTAGGATCGCATCCTCTAAGGTCTGTCCAGGTGCGATGGGTATGTGAAGAAAATATTCGTAGTAGGCTTTGGTAAATGGCCCTTCATCCTCCGGACTCTTGATGATGATTCCTTTCAATACATTGTGTAGGTCTCCTAATGTTCTAACCAATCCCTTTTGCATAGCATTTCTCAGTGTGAGTAATGTGCGCACATCTGCATGCAAGCCATGTTTTCGGAAAGCGGAAGGTAGGGAACCTAGCATAGGTACTAATTTAAGTAACTCCCAAAAGAACCATCCGCGCCAATCATGCGACTCACTCGCTCCATATCTTGCTGTGTCTTAATCAGCGCACCTATTCCTTCCAATCCTTCAATTTTTTTGACGGCCTCCTTTGGAGCAATATCACTCATGTATTTGAGCCAATTCAGGATTTCTCTTGTAGTGGGGGATCTTTCCAAGCCTAATCTTCTGAGATTGTAAAATACATCCATAGCCACCTTAACCACTTTTTCATCTACTCCCGGATGATGCTTCTCTATGATTTGTTCCATCACCTCTTTTTCCGGAAAATGGATGTAGTGATATACACA
>CAYYNA010000005.1:17236-21221 GCA_964472815.1 uncultured Roseivirgaceae bacterium | reverse complement strand
AGTGACTCAGGATTTCTACCTCCAGTCGATAGCTTGGTCTCTAAGCCCTTTTCCTCTCTTTCAGCGTTCAATACTTCTATTTGTGAATCACGCAAGTACTTCACGTGATCAAACCTGGCGACAAATTGTTCTACGTTGCTTTTTGACCCCACTGGATAAACTTCCAGATGTAGACCTCTGTCTTGGGCGTAATTGATTGGGAGCTCAGTTTTCCCAGTTCCTGGTTCACCTTCTATTAGAAGCGGCATACCTAGCGTCCGTGCCATATGAAATGCCTGAGCCAATTCAGGATCACACAAATACTTTTCTGATCCTGTCCAATGAGTCGTTTCTGCCATAGTCGCTAAACCGTTAGAATTTGTTTTAGTTCAAACAAAAATAAAAGGTACTTAGGGTAGATACTGAATTCTTCTGATTCGCCTAGTTTAGGGGTACCAATCTATTTCTAAAGATGCCCAACCTGGTAGATCCCATGCAATTTGAGATCACCTACAAGCAATATTTTTCACCGCTTGTGGGATTTGCCTATCAGTACGTCGAAGATGGTGATATCGCTAAGGATATAGTGCAGGAGGTTTTCAGCAAGGTATGGAATCAATCAAGCGAGCTCGAAATTAGAACCAATATCAAGTCCTACTTATTTGGTGCGGTGAGAAATGCATGCCTAAATCAGCTCAGACATGAGAAAGTAAAGGAGACGTATGAAAATGAAGCAGGACAAGCATTCATTGATGGGGTAGATTTTTTGGAGATGGAAGAACTGGAAGCAAAGATCAATGAGGCGTTGGACAAACTACCCGAGAAGAGAAGGCAGATCTTTGAGTTGAGTCGATTTGAGGAAAAGAAATATCATGAGATAGCGAGTGAGTTGGATGTTTCCATTAAGACAGTGGAAACACAAATGAGCCGTGCATTAAAGACTATGCGAGAGGTTCTGGGATCCTACCTGCTCTATGTTTTGATTTTTTATTTGGTGCTATTGTTGGAAGCTTGTAAGGGTAAAATTTAAGATGCGTGTCGAAACTATAGATAATTGAACCTGGATAAAGACGATATTGAAATAGAAGAGATTCTCTACCGATACTTCAGAGGTGAACTCAGTGCTGATGATCAGGCAGACGTTGAGCGCTGGAGAAATGCGGACTTGGCTAATCAGAAGCTTTTTGATGAGCACAGAGTTTTATTCCTTGATATGAAGGCCCTTTCATTTTATAAGAGCTTACCGCAAGCTGAGGATTCTTGGGATGAATTCAAGGAAGAGAACAACGTTCGATCCATTCAATCTCCGTCAATTAAGACTACCACGTTTTTGAAATATGCCGCGAGCATTCTCGTAGTTGTCTCCGCGGCTTTTGCGGTTTACCGCTTCCAGGCCCAGCCTGAAAGTATCGCCATAGCCCAGGCTGATATAGTGCAAGAGTTAGTACTTCCAGATGAGAGTAAGATTGTTGCTAGGGAGGGTGCTAAGATTCAGTACTTAGCGCCTTTCCAAAACAGTGAGCGTAGAGTCCGACTAGAAGGTGGTGCTTATTTTGATGTCTCTAATGATCCAAAACGTCCTTTCGTCATCGAATCAGGAGAGGTCGAAGTTCGTGTGCTGGGTACAAAATTTTACCTGGACCAAGAGGCTGAAGATAGCTTTACTATTCAGGTGGAAGAAGGTAAGGTCCTCGTTTCTTATCAAGAAACGCACGAAATCATTGGGGCAGGAACGTCAGTCAAGCTGGATTTAGTTACCGCTGAAGTTGTAGAAACGGTAGACGAAACAGGCTTGACTACCTTCTGGAAGAATAGGCGTTTAGCTTTTAACCTTACTCCGATTCAAGAGGTGGTACGTGCAGTGAATCAAGCGTACAGTGCTAAAATTCAACTGGAGGGAAGTACGGAAGGATGTGCACTTACTGTCGTATTCGAGAACGAATCGTTAGAAAATGTGCTGGAAGTTATCACTTCTACCTTGAACTATGAGATGGTCGATGATCAAGGAGAATACATTTTGAGGGGAGATGGCTGTCAATAGAAGCTTACTTTTTGTGCTTATTCTGTTTGCAGCAATAGGAGCTACTTCCCAGGAGAGGATCACCATTGCTTTTGAGAATGAAACCCTTGGTGATGCCCTAGTTAAGCTAGATCAAAGGACGGAACAGCAGCTTTCCTACAATCCTCAGACTTTACCCTTAGATAATCAGGTCAGCGCTTCTTTCACTGATCGTGCGCCAGAAGACATTTTGAGCGAAGTATTGGGCTCCAGCTATCAGTTGAAGAATATAGGAAACTACATCATCATTCAAAAGGTGGTGATTGCCAAGAAAGAGAAGGCATCTTTTGAGATCAAAGGAGGGATTCGAGATGCAAAAACGGGAGAGGAACTGAAAGACGTCTCCATTTATGAAGTGAATACATTGAGGTCTACGCTATCTGACGATGGGGGAGCGTTTAAGTTGAAAGCCAATTCGGAATATGAAGAAGCGACATTTGTAATTAGCAAGAAGTTCTATCGCGATACCATCATTCGTATTTCAAACAAAGTTGATTTAGGAGCACCAATTGTGCTCAAGCCCCAAGAGGAGGCAAGTAAGGGTTTGCAGATTCGGGAAAGAGTAAAAGTCTTTTCGAGCGGGATTGCAAAGTTTTTCACTTCCATAGAGCTTAGAAGAAATGCCCAAAATGTCAATTACACAGATACTAGATGGTTTCAAGCATCGCTTGTGCCTTCGGTTGGGACGAACCGGAAAATGAGTAGCCAGATCAAGAACAGGATTTCCTTGAACCTGATTGCTGGCTATAGCTATGGTGTGCGTGGTGCCGAAGTGGGTGGAGTTTACAACATAGCTCGGGAAGAAGTAAGGGGGGTGCAAATCGGCGGTTTTGGCAATACTGTAGGGGGAGAGGTGCATGGCTTTCAAGCCGGAGGGTTTATCAATACCTCAAAAGACTTTGTAAATGGAGCACAGCTGGCCGGCTTCTTCAATCTAGCCTCAGACAGTGTGAATGGTTTTCAAGCAGCAGGCTTCACGAACATAACCAGAGACATGGGTGGGTTTCAGGTGGCGGGATTCAACAATCACACGAAGAAAGTATCAGGTGTACAAACTGCCGGATTTATTAATACGACAGGTGAATTGGATGGACTGCAACTGGCAGGATTTCTCAACATTGCAAGGGAAGTAAAAGGACTTCAATTTTCAATAATCAATATAGCTGATACAGTTTCCAGCGGATTGCCTTTTGGGTTAGTTAGTATCGTCAAGAAGAATGGGTTTATTTCACCAGCGATTGAGTCAGATGATGTAATACCCTACCGCCTAGCTATTCGTACTGGGATGGATAAGTTCTATACCGTTTTATCTGGAGGTATCCGCCCGGACGAATATTGGTCATTCGGCGTGGGTTTTGGGTCGCGTCTCTTCTTTTCCGAGAAAAAGGCATTGTACTTTAATCCAGAAACTCGCTGGATAAACCTGGCAGATGGCCAGCTAAGTGAAAGTAACAGCATGCTTGTTCGAGCCAATCTGAATCTTGGCTATCAATTATTCAAGAGGCTATCAATTACCACTGGTCCAGCCGCCAACCTATACATTGCCAATAACTTAGATGAATCAAACAATCCGGTAATTGAAATTGCCAGCTCTCCAATCATCGACGGACTCTCTGGCAATACCCGACTTCAGTTTTGGGTCGGATACTCCTTTGGGATAGGATTTTAATTTTTTTTCAAAAAGTTGTCAGGGTAAAATCTGTTTTGAGTTTCTCAGCTCTAAAACAGATCAAAAATGAAAACTCAAAATCGTTACAATTCAATTTTAGCAGGTCTTTTCTTTCTAGCTACAGTAGCTGGATTCGCACAGCAAGAGACCAAGACTTTTCAACTTTCATTGGTTTATCCCGTCGGTACCAATGGTCAGAAGAGCGGTGAAATCATCAATGATTTTTCCCTTAACCTTTTTGCCGGTTACTCCGGAGGAGTGAATAAGCTGGAAATCGG
>CAYYNA010000005.1:12562-17136 GCA_964472815.1 uncultured Roseivirgaceae bacterium | reverse complement strand
GCAGGTGCCATAAACGTGGCTAGGAGACTGGATGGAGCACAGGTCGGGATCATCAATATTGCTGACAGTATTTCGTCGGGAGCACAAGTGGGATTGATTAACATCAGCAAGAAAAATGGCTTTATCTCATTAGGCCTTGAATCCGATGATTTCATGCCTGTTCGGTTAGCCTTTAGATCAGGTATGGACTACTTCTATACTGTTCTAGTAGCAGGCGCCCATCCAGATGAGGAGTATTGGTCAGTAGGTGCTGGTTTTGGATCAAGACTATTTCTATCGGATACGCGAAAAGTATTTGTGAATCCTGAGGCTAGATGGGAGTACATCAATGCTGGGAGCATCAGTGATTCTGACTTCAGTCATCTCACTAAGCTGAATATCAATTTTGGGTATCAGTTACAGAAGCATCTGTACTTGACAGCTGGCCCTTCTGTAAACTACTATGTCACAGATGATCTTGACGTAAATGGACAGCCAAACATTGAGCTCACGAGCAATCAGACCATTAACCGGCTGAATAACAATAAGCGCCATCAGCTTTGGGTGGGCTATAATGTCGGCGTAGGATTCAAATTCTAGTCGCTACTTGTCAGGGTAAAATCAGACAGAAGTTTCATAGAACTATAGAACTCATAAGAATCAAAAAATGAAAACTCAAATTCACTATAGACTACTATTTTACGTGTTGATGCTTGCTGGACTATTCGCAGCTTCAGCGCAAGAAATTACGCAAAACATCAAGGGTGTCATCTTTGACCAAGATTCCAAATCACCATTGATAGGAGCCACAGTTATGGTGGTGGGATCAGATCCTATTTTAGGAAATATCACCGACGTGGACGGATCCTTTAAGATCGTCGATGTGCCAATTGGAAGGGTGACTCTTGCCATCACCTACATTGGTTATGAAGATAAGGTTATTCCAAATCTATTGGTATCCTCTTCGAAGGAGTTGTATTTAGATGTTGCCATGGAAGAGTCTTTTGAAAAACTGAACGAAGTGGTTGTACTAGCTCAAAAGGATAAGTCAGAAGTACTGAATGAGATGAGCTTAGTAAGCGCTCGCTCGTTTTCGGTGGAGGAGACCAAGCGATTTGCCGGATCCTTCAATGATCCTGCTCGTTTAGCTTCTGCTTTTGCTGGAGTGACCAATTCTGCGGAAGGCAACAATGATATTATTGTGCGAGGCAATTCCTCCAAAGGAATTCTCTGGCGATTGGAAGGGGTGGAAATTCCTAATCCAAATCACTTTGCCAATGAAGGTGCGACAGGCGGACCAATTAATGCGTTGAGTAGTAACATGCTAAGCAACTCAGATTTCATGAGCGGTGCATTTGCTCCAGAGTATGGAAATGCCCTTTCAGGTGTCTTTGATATGAAATTGCGTCGAGGTAATTATGACCGTACGGAGCGAACTATTGGACTAAGCACTTTGGGTTTAGATGCTGCCATGGAAGGACCACTTGGGAATAACAACGGGTCGTATGTAGCTAATTATCGTTACTCCACCCTAGACTTGATTGACCGAACCGGGATCATGGATTTTGGAGGTGTGCCTAGATATCAGGATCTGACCTATAATTTCTATTTACCTATTAACAAAAAGCATTTCATTTCACTTTTTGGATTAGGAGGCGTAAGCAGCATATCCACCATTTGGGAAGATGACGATACGGAGGAAAACCTGGAAAAGACAGAGTTTGAGACCTCCATGGGTACCGCCGGGTTTGTTCACAACTTCTTGATCGATGATGCTTCGTATTTGCGATCGTTTGTTTCCCTGTCTGGCACAACATTAGGTGGCTACACCGAGCTTCCAACGGCTGAAGATAATGATCAATTCTACGAGGTTTTTAATGGAGATTATAAACGCTCTTTCGTGCGAGTTGGCTCGACCTATGGAAGAAAATTTGATTCTCGAAACAAAGTGGAAGTGGGCTTTATCTATAATCGGCTAGGCTTCAACATCGAGCAAAATGAATACGATTTCACCAATGAGGTCATGGTAAATCAACTAAGCGACAAAGGCTCGACAGATAGGATCCAGGGCTTTGCATCATGGAAACATCGTCCGGCAGAAGATTTCACCGTAACAAGCGGCGTACACTTCAATGGCCTTACGCTGAATAACTCCTACAGTATTGAACCTAGATTGGCTATGAGATGGGATTTTATGGAGGGAAAGGCCCTAAGTTTTGGAGGAGGATTGCACAGCAAAATGGAGACTACTTCCGTTTATCTATGGAATATTCACGAGGAAGATGGATCGGTCTCTCAACCTAACCAGAACCTAAAGATGTCTAAGGCTGCACATGTAGTAATGGGTTACGATCAGCAACTTGGTCCTAACACGCATCTAAAGTCGGAGGTCTACTATCAATACCTATACGATGTGCCTGTAGAAGATGATCCTAACAGCAGCTATTCTTTGCTCAATTTGACGGAAGGATATGATCCTCGTGCTTTGGTAAACGATGGTACAGGTCGTAACTACGGTATAGAATTGACCTTAGAGCAGTACCTTCATAAGGGATTCTACTATCTGGCTTCTGCCTCTGTCTTTAACTCTCTGTATACACCAAAAGATGGAATCGAACGCAAAACTGCTTTTGCAAACAATTATGTATTCAACTTCCTGGGAGGGAAGGAATTTGCTGTCGGTCCTGAGGAAAAAAACAAAGTGTTCTTCGTAAATACCAAGCTGTCCCTAATCGGCGGAAGTCGTTTCACACCGATTGATTTGGAGGCATCCATTGAGGAAGGCAATGCCGTGATTCAGGAAGACCGACCTTTCTCGAGAAGATCAGGCGACTTATTTATTCCGAACATTTCGTTTGGATGGAGGCGGAACAAGCAAAAGTCGACACATGAGTTTAAAGTCGATATACAGAATGCTTCCAACAACCAGGCGATCGTGGATGAGTATTACGTGCAAGCCACGGAATCAATTGAAGAACAGCCCCAATTGGGATTCTTTCCGACTATCTCCTATACAATTAACTTTTAATGGATGAAGAGGTCAGCTAGTGAGCTGACCTCCTTACCTTTTTTGAACGGCGCATAAAATGATAGTCCGCCTTTTGGATGCGTCCTTTTTCTTAATTTGGCAAAATGCTTCCCCCGGATCTTGCCATTATCAAGCATATAAATCGGATTGTACCCCTTGATGAAGAGGAGATGGAGGCATTTGCTGAGATCGTTGAGGAACGAAGGGTGAAGCGAAAATCATTTATTGTTCAGCCAGGTTTCGTGTGCCATCATCAGTCACATCTTGTGTCTGGAGCTATGCGATCTTACTTCACTGGGCCAGATGGGTCAGAACATACCATCGCCATCGCCATCGATGATTGGTGGATCAGCGATTTCTATAGTTACACGAGTCAAACACCGGCCTCACTCTACGTTGAAGCATTGGAGGATACGGTTATCCAGCAAATTGCTTACGATAATGTGGAAAAGATCTGTAAGCAGTATCCTAGATTTGAGCGTTTCTTTCGTTTGGTAGCTCAAAAAGCGTTCGCCTTTTCTCAAAAGAGAGCGCTATCAAATATTGGCAAAACCGCAGAGGAGCGATACGTGGAGTATGCAGAAATGTATCCCCAGATTATCCTGCGTGTTCCTCAATACGTCCTTGCTTCCTACCTGGGTATGACACCAGAATTTCTAAGCAAGGTCCGCAAGAAGATCTCGGTTAATTCTTAATCTAGTTCAAGAAGTTTTCCTGTTGTAGTTCATTTTTTGAGGCAAAGCACTCCCTCAATTTTGTCAAATAAATTGATTTTTATGAACACACAAAAAGTCTTGTTCTTAGGAGCCAAGGTGCTTCTGGGGACACTTATGATTCTCTTCGGACTAAATAAGTTTTTAGGGTTCATCCCTGTTGATCCACCTGGCGATCCAACTGCACAGACCTTTCTGGGAACGATGTTTAGCAGTTACTTATTTACGGTAGTGGCATTAGCAGAAATTGTCGGAGGCCTGCTATTATTTGTTCAACGATGGTCTTTCGTCGGCACATTGGTTTTGCTGCCGGTCATGTTTAATATCATCGCTTTTCATGTCGCTCATGACATGCCTGGTAATGCCATTTGGCTGGTACCTACCTTTTTGTTTGCAGCGATATTGGTTTTCTTTAAGAACAAATATCAAGCACTACTCGACTAATTACTTAACCAATGAAAGCACTCATTTCCAGCGTACTTCTTCTTTTCATTCCTTTCACATCTTCGGCTCAACGATTGAGAGATTATGGGATAGAGATTGGAATTTTTGACACAGGAGATGAGAATGCCATCACAGACGTAAAAGGTGTGCGTGTAGGGCAAGTGACGCTTATGACTGACAATATCAGAACAGGCACCACAGTCATTATTCCCCATGAAGGCAATGTGTTTCAGCAGAAATGTCCGGCAGGGATTTTTTTAGGAAATGGATTTGGGAAGTTGGCAGGATATAGCCAGGTGGAAGAGCTTGGAAATATTGAAACACCCATCGCGCTCACTAATACCTTGAATGTAGCAAATGGCGTCAATGCACTAATCACCTACACGCTTAGTCAGGAGGCTAATGAAAAT
>CAYYNA010000005.1:0-12462 GCA_964472815.1 uncultured Roseivirgaceae bacterium | reverse complement strand
GTGATGTCTAACGGTAGTGGTGACTATGTGATCGCGCTTTCAAATGCTAAGGAAAACCTGATTGATTATGAGAGTGAAAATTCGACGGAAGAGCGATCCTCTCTGCGAAATGACGCCATGACGCCACTGTTTGTTGCGACCATTGAGGCGACTGAGGAGGCGATTTTGAATTCCTTGTTTGCTGCAGAAGACATGTCGGGCCGTGATGGAAATTTGATCGAATCACTGCCAAAAGAGAAAGTATTAGAAATTATGAAAAAATATGGTCGCATCAGCGACGGAAAAGAATAAGAATATGAAAATATCATTTATTGGACTTGGGATTATGGGTAGCCGCATGGCTGCTAATCTGATAAAATCAGGAGTGGAACTTACCGTTTATAATCGCTCTGAAGCTCCCCGAAAGAAATTGAAAGAAATGGGCGCAAATGAGGCATCAAGCCTAGAAGAGGCCTTAGCCTATGCGGACATAGTTTTCACCATGCTTTCAAAACCAGAAGCGGTTAAGGAAGTCATGTTGCAGAATGGAATTGATTTAATGAAGGAAAATGCGCTCTGGATAGATTGCTCCACCGTCAATCCTTCATTCACAACAGAAGCATCCGAAAAATCTACTGGAGCGGGCATTCGTTATTTAGAAGCTCCAGTAGCAGGCTCATCTCCGCAGGCAGAGGCAGGCGAGTTGGTGATTTTGGTAGGAGGAGAGGAGACCAATCTGAACGAAGTAAAACCCTATTTTGAGATGATGGGCCAGAAGGTGCTGCACTTAGGTTCCATTGGTAAGGGAGCTTCTTTTAAGCTGGTGATAAATATGATGCTGGCTACAGGGATGGTGGCTTTTGCAGAGTCTTTGAAGTTTGGAGAATCCATTGGGTTGGACAAAGAGTTTTTGTTGAATGTACTACCCGGATTGGCTGTAGCTGCCCCCTTTACCAAAATGAAGGCGGAGGTAATCAGGGAAGGAGCTTACGAGCCACAATTTCCGTTAGATCTGCTCTACAAGGATCTTCATTTGGCTTCTCAGACTGCCTATGAAAATGATCAACCAATGCCGTACGCTAGCGCAGCGAAAGAATTGTACGCATTGGCACTGAAGGACGGTTTGGGCAGAAAAGATATGGCATCCATCTACGAGCTGTTAGGAAAGTAACTCTCAGGACGAGACTCAGAAATTCCAATCTAAATTCCCAATGTCTGATCTTCTGATATTGGGAATTTTCCCATTTCCGAAGATGAAAGAGGCTTTAGATGGTATATTTCCTCAATATTTTTTTCTAGATTGAAAGATATTGAACCTAATCAATACCTATGCTGACCTTAGACTTTGTCGCTCGACTTGTTATCGATCTGTTCACCATGATCGTTCTCATTCGCTTCATATACTTTCCTACTTACCATAAATGGGATAATTTGTTTCCGTTTTTCGTCCTGAATTTTCTGGTTTTTCTACTGGCTTTCATCATTTTCAAGACCAAGGTATTCTCGTCAACCATGGCAGGTTTTGGAGGGCTAGGGCTATTAGCTGCTTTCACCTTATTAAGATTCCGAACCGAGACCATTTCCATGAAAGATATGACCTACTTATTTGTGGTCTTGTCTCTAGGAGTGATCAACGCGATCATGAATACGACCACAATGGAAATCGCAGGCATCAATGGATTGATACTTTTTGCGGTATTCGCAGCAGATGGCAACAGGTTGATCAAGAATCAGCAGTCGAAGCTTATTGAGTTTGGTGATCTCACATATATAAAGCCACAGGATCACGACAAGCTGATGGCGCAGATAGCCGAGATGACCGGTCTGAATATCAAAAAAGTAGATATAGAAAGCATTAACTTCAGGAAGGAGATAGCTATCGTAAGGATCTATTATCTGTGAGTTTTATCCTACCCAAACCACCAAAAAAATATAACTCATGAAAAATCTAACCCTCTTACTTCTTACCTTCCTTATTTCTATCTGGTCCTTTGGTCAGAAAGCTTCAAAGGAAGACTTGTTTTCCACTCATGAACCACTGTCCCTAAAGCTGGATTTTTCTTTCAAGAAGTTGAAGAATGATACCAATGACTCAACTTATCTAGATAAGGTCCTGTACTTCAAAAGTGGTGATGATCCTTGGGATTCCATTGAAGTAAGATTGAGAAGGCGTGGACACTTCAGATTAGAGAAATGCTATTTCCCGCCCGTCAAAGTAAGAATTAAGAAAAAGAAGAGGAAGGGGACCATCTTCGAAGATCACAAAAATCTGAAGTTGGTCATTCCTTGCGAAAGGTCCAAAGATGCAGATGCATTGGTCGTGAGGGAATACTTATGCTACCAGATTTATGAACATATAACGCCATACAGCTTCAGAACTCGATTGACACCTATCGAGCTAATAGATCACGCTAAGAAGAAAGATCGTCGCTACAAACTTCAAGCATTTTTGATAGAAGACGACAAGCGGGTGGCCAAGCGAAACGATGCAGAGATACGAGATGATGTCGTAACGCATCCCTTAAGATTACATGATACGACAGCAGTTAGACATGCTATGTTTCAATACTTGATTGCTAATATGGACTGGTCTGCAACCTACCAACACAATGAAAAGATCATGCGAACGGAAAATCCTGGAAGGAATATTCCCTTAGCCTACGATTTTGATCAGGCTGGTTTTGTGAATGCCACCTATGCGGTGTTGAATCCGGAGTTTGAAAGAGCAACGGTAAACCCAGACCTTATAAGAGATGACGTCAGAGATCGCGTTTACCGTGGCTTTTGCAGGAATAATGATGAATTGATGCATCACGTACGCAGTGAATTCCTGGACCTTGAGGGGAAGATTTTTGAAATTATCGAGGATCACAAAGGCTACATGGAAGAGCGGGATCTTAAGTCATTGAACAGATTTATAAAGAAATTTTATACGACCCTTAAGGATGATAAGCTTTTTAAGTATCATATTTTAAGTCAGTGCAGAAAGGAATAGCAGGTTGATTTTTGCAAGGTCTCCTGACAAATGTCAGATGTCTTTGATAAGATAATCAGCTTATTCTATGAGGCTTCAATTTTGAATCTTCCTAGGTTTGTGTATATCTTGTAACGGTAACATAAAAGGGGCGTTGCAAATGGATTAGTTCTTTTTGACGAACCAACTATGTCTAACGAAAAAAAAGTACAGGTACACTGTCAGACTTCCAAAGGGGGCTTCTACCTTTTGTCAGTGTATAACCTACATCTGAACGCTTTTTTATCGTTATTCCCCAACACGACAATTGATAATCTTAGACTCTACTGGTTGGACGGAGAGAAAGACTATGTTTCTAGTTTGAAGTATCCTTTACCCATCTCCGGTCTGAACTTTCAATTTGATGGATTGGACATCCAGATACTGACGGTTGAAATAGAACTCGGGAACGGATTGGTGATAGATACTAACCTATCTGATGAGATATTTTGCCGGGTCACCCCTAATTTTCCCATTATTGAACTAGTCGATAAAGTAAAGAACCTTCCGCCTGAGGCTACCCTTGCCCACGCCGAAGCAGATAGCATATCCTCCATTCCACCAAGTCAGTGGTTTACGGAGGAATTAGATAACTAATCTAGTGATGGTTATTCTTCGTTTTCTACAAAGTAGGTTATTTTGTTTAGCTAATATGTAAAATCATTAAACAAAAAAGAGGTGACTAGAAAAAGGCATAACCAAGAGAGTAACTTGTTTATCTACGTTTTTGTGGCAATGCTACTGGGCGTTTTGATAGCCTGCTATATCTATCTCTAAGTGAAATTCTATTCAGAAATGAAAAGCCAGCGATTGAGCTGGCCTTTAGTTTGTGAACTCGGAGGGATTCGAACCCCCAATCTCCTGGGCCGTAACCAGGTGCATTATCCAGTTGTGCTACGAGTCCTCCACGTATTTACGGGAGCGCAAAAGTAACAATTATGCTACAAAATTTTCGTTAGTGCGACAGGATTCTATCTTTGCGCGGATTTTAACTTTTAAGATCATTTAACGAAGCTGCTTAGCTATTTAAATTCTTTAAGGCATTCTTTGCAGCATTAAAAATTTATATTTTGATGAAATACGTAGTAGGGCTTGTTCTTTTATTCGGTTGTGGGTTGGCAATGGCTCAAGATGGAATTGCTCGTCCAGATGTTCCAGGTCAATTAATGATTGACTTTGGATTCAATTATCTGGATACCGAACCGGATGCAATTGACCAGAAAGGATGGCCTTCGAAATCTGCTAGTGTCTACTACGTGAGAAGAAAAGGGCTAAGCAATAAATTCTCCTTTTATTACGGTATTGGTCTTGGTACTGAAAAGCTTGGCCTTGGTGATTCCGCCACGCTAGTCAGTGGTTTCGACAATGGGACGGAAATAGAACCTCTTGCCATTGTGCCATTGGATAACAGTATTTCATATAACAAGAATAAGTTGGCCATCACATATCTCGATATCCCTGTTGACTTACGATTTCATCCGCTAGGTACTCAAGATGGCGAGGGGTTATTTTTTGGCGTTGGTGGAATCTTAGGTTTGAGGATAAATTCTCATACAAAATTCAAGTTTGACGAGGGTGGCGAAACAGTCATTGAAAAGGTAAAAGCAGGTTACAACCTAAGTACGTTCCGTTATGGGGTTCAAGCCCGATTTGGGTTTAGAGGAGTCCATCTGTTCTACAAACAGTACTTCAATGATCTCTTCAAGGATCAAATAGGTGGAGCAAACCCGAGGATGGTCACGTTCGGAATTAACGTAACCGGATTTTAGGCTAGCAGGATGACTACACTTGTGCAGTAGCTAAAACCAAACAATGCAGCGCTCCAGACTTCTTTGGAGTTATGGTAACCGAGATATAGTCTGCTCGTACTAGTCAAGCCAGCCATAAATACCATCAAGTAATAAATCCAGTCCACAGTTAGTCCATAAGTAATTGTAATGGCGGTAAGGTAGCCAACGGCACCCCAGATTGCTGCGGCGTGAATGCTTATCTTAAAACGGAACGTGATCAATAGCAGGATGAAAATCAGTATGGTCACACTGATCATTACTAGATTGAATAGGTAGTCCATTTCCAACTTTTCTTTGAACAGGTAGCACGCTACTCCATAGTAGAAAAGAATCAAAAGGAATGGGGTGAGTCGTTCACTTCTTTTCTCAAGTTCCAGGTCAGAAATGTATTTGAAGGTTTTGAGCAGAAATAAGCTAAAGGCTGGCATCACGCAGGTGATAAGGAAAATAATCAGTAGAAACTGCAAGTGAATCTGAGGTTGAATGCGAGGAAGCAATTCTGGTGCTTTGAAAAGGAGCAATGCAGTCAGATGAGTGGCAATCAACAAAGGATGAAACACCACAGAGACAATTTTCATGAAGAGACTCACAGCTCTTTTCTCAATCTGGCTACTGGTATATTCAACTGCTCTCTGTATTTAGCTACCGTTCTTCTCGCAATGTTGTAGCCACTTTCCTTAAGCGCCTTCTCGATCTTCTCATCAGAAAGTGGTTTGGATTTATCCTCCTCATCGATCAGCCCTTTTAGCTTGCTTTTCACTTCCCTGCTACTCACGTCCTCTCCGGAATCTGTTGCAATGCCTTCAGAGAAAAAATACTTCAAGGGAAAAACACCAAATTCGGTTTGTACTGACTTACTGCTAGCGACTCTAGAAACTGTGGAGATATCCATGTCAATCTTTTCCGCAATGTCTTTCAAGATCATTGGTCTCAGTTTGGACTCGTCTCCCTCGAGAAAATAATCATACTGAAAGTTGATAATTGCCTGCATCGTATTGAGCAGCGTATTTTGTCTCTGTCTGATTGCGTCGATGAACCATTTGGCTGAGTCAAGCTTTTGCTTGATGAAAGAAACCGTTTCTTTTAGTTTCTTATCCTTCTTATCGCTTTTGTCGTAGGTGTCCAACATTTCCGAGTAGGATCGGCTGACCTTTAGCTGGGGAGCGTTTCGTGAGTTAAGTGATAATTCAAGCTTGTCGTTGTTGTTGACAAGAATGAAATCAGGAATGACGTACTGTGTTTTGATTTGTTCGTCACCAGTCCCTCCTGGCTTTGGATTTAGCTTGGTAATCAAATAGATGGCCTCTCTCAGAAGGTTTTCGTCTTCTATCCCAAGCTTTCTCGAAATCTTATCATAGTGCTTCTTCGAGAACTCATTGAAGCAATTGTCGATGATTCTTCTGGCTATTTGTACTGTTTCGCTCTCATCATCTTTTCGTTCCAACTGAAGAGAGAGACATTCCTGAAGGTTTCGAGCCCCAATACCAGCAGGATCAAAATTCTGAATTTTGAAAAGTATGCTTTCTAACTCTTCTTCATCTGTAGACACGCCTTGGGAAAAGGCAAGGTCATTGACGATGGCTTCCAGGTCTCTTCTGATGTAACCATCAGAATCAATGCTTCCGATCAGCTGCCGACCGAGTACCTCTTCTCCTTCGCCCAGCTTTAGATATCCTAGTTGTGAAATCAGGTGTTCATGCAAGGTTTTCCCTACCGATAATGGACTTTCTTTATCCTCCTCATCTGGGTTTCTCCCATCGCCCTGCATTTTGTAGCCAGCATAATCATCCTGAAGGTAGTCCTCAATGTTTTCTGCTTCCGAGGTTTCAAAATCGTCCTCTATTTCGTCTGCAGGTTCATCGGATTCTTTTTCTTCTTTCCCTTCCTCCAGGGCTGGGTTTATTTCCAGCTCTTCTTCAACTCTCGCCTCCAGCTCTGCAGTGGGCACCTGCAATAGCTTGATGAACTGTATCTGCTGAGGAGACAGTTTCTGCTGAAGCGATTGAGAAAGAGAGAGTTTTTGCATTATTAATCCTTATTTCTTGCAGCAATGCAAGCTAATTCATCATACTAGTTAACAAAGTCTTTTCTAACTGGCAAACCTAATAGTTTATGCTGCCACTGTTTGAGTCAAAATTATCACATTCGTTTAGTTTTGCGACCCAAATATTTTGAGACAGTGGACAAAATTAGAAGAACAAAAATCAAGCAAGTTTTAGATGAAAAACAAGCTGGAGAAGAATTATGTGTAAAAGGTTGGGTTCGGACCAAACGAGGTAGCAAAAATGTTGCTTTCGTGGCGTTGAATGATGGTTCTACAATCAATAATCTTCAGCTGGTATTTGATGTTGCTTCTTTTGATGAGGACCTGCTCAAGAAAATCACAACTGGAGCTAGTCTATCCGTATATGGAAAGCTAGAAGCTTCTCAAGGGTCTGGTCAATCTGTGGAATTACTGGTAGCCAGTGCCGAAGTTTTAGGAGAAGCTGATCCGGAAGCCTATCCGTTGCAGCCCAAAAAGCACTCTTTAGAGTTTCTGAGGGAAATTGCACATTTGCGCCCTAGGACGAACACATTTGGAGCCGTTTTCCGAGTGAAGCATGAGATGACCTATGCACTTCACACGTTTTTTCACAACAAGGGATTTTTGTACATCCATACTCCAATTCTTACTGCTTCTGATGCAGAGGGAGCGGGTGAAACCTTTCGGGTCACGACGTTGGATTTAGACAATGTTCCAAAGACAGAAACGGGTGAGGTAGATTACCGACAGGATTTCTTCGAAAAGGAAACAAACCTGACGGTTTCTGGTCAGCTAGAGGGTGAGCTTGCAGCATTGGCGGTCTCCGAGATTTACACGTTCGGCCCTACTTTCCGAGCTGAAAATAGTAACACCACTCGTCACTTAGCAGAGTTCTGGATGATGGAGCCGGAGATGGCATTTTATGATCTGGATGATACCATGAGTTTGGCGGAGGAGATGCTGAGGTATCTTGTGAAGCACGCCTTGGAAAATTGCAAAGAAGACTTGGAGTTTCTTAACAAGCGTGCTGAAGACGAGGAAAAGACGAAACCACAACAGCAGAGAAGTGAGATGACCTTGCTGGAGCGATTGCAGTTTGTGGTAGACAATGATTTTGAAAGAGTGTCTTACTCAGATGCGATCGAAATCCTTCGAAGGTCCAAACCAAATCAGAAGAAGAAATTCAAGTATTTGATTGATGAATGGGGAGATGACCTGCAGTCAGAACACGAGCGTTTCTTGGTAGAAAAACATTTCAAGAAACCAGTAATCCTATACAACTATCCTAAGGACATCAAAGCATTTTACATGCGGCAAAATGATGATGAAAAGACCGTGGCGGCAATGGATGTACTGTTTCCAGGAATTGGCGAGATAGTGGGAGGTTCTCAGCGAGAAGAACGCATGGAAAATTTGAAGAACCGAATGGCAGAAATGGACATACCTGCAGAAGAGCTGTCTTGGTACCTTGATACAAGAAAGTACGGCACAGTACCTCATTCGGGTTATGGATTGGGGTTTGAGCGAATGATTCAGTTCATTACCGGCATGGGGAATATCCGTGACGTGATCCCATTTCCCAGAACTCCTGGGAACTGCGAATTTTAAGATTGTATACTCCACAGGTGCGATTTAAAGATCGCACCTTCTGTAATCTTTCAAAGTCTTGCTGCAGAAAGTTCGTAGCAGTTGTAACATTTCTACTGTGGATTTTATCGTATTCAGGAAGAGTAGTCTGGGGATGAAGAAATACTGTTTTTGTTTACTGCTTTGCATTCAATGCACTGCCTTTTCTTTTTCGCAGGAGCAAACCGTCCATGGTCTTGTGATGGATGCCAAGACAAAAGAGCCTATTCCGTATGCCGCCATAGGTATACTAGGACAGAATATTGGTACGGTATCCACCCAGGAAGGTCTTTTTCGGTTGACCTTGCCTTCGAAGTTCATAAATGATTCACTGACTTTCTCAGAGGTAGCTCATGTGCCAAAGAAGGTATCCATTTCGTCTCTGTTGACCAAGGAGAATCCTATTATTTCTCTTGAGGAGGAGGTAATGCAACTGAGAACGGTGGTCATCACTTCCGAAAAGAAGAGGAGGTATGAAAAGCTAGGTGTTAAGCCGATGCTGTATTGGGGTTCATGTTATGCGAACTTCAAGGGTGGGGCTCAAATTGCTCAGCTGATGGAAGCTAATTCTTATCCCGTTTTTCTCTCCAAGGCAAGAATCAAAATAGGAGAAAACAAATCTAAGAAAACTAAAATGAGGGTCCGCGTGCTTGAAAAAAATGAGAATGGATTACCTGGAAAAGATGTATTTGAGGGCGCCTTTGTGAATTTAGATCAACAGAAGGGTTGGGTTGAAGTAGATCTGAGTTACGCAAATCTCATCTTTGAAGAAGACTTCTTTGTTTGTTTCGAGTTTCTAAACGTGGCATGGCAACCAACAGAAGGTTACTTTTCCATTGTATGTTGGGAGACGGATAGTTCTAATAAGCAGCTTGTTCGAAATACTAGCTTGGGAAAATGGCAATACGCTTTGCCAGGACAAAGGCACATATATGCCATCGGTGCTGAGGTATATGAATTTCAGTGACATCAATCACTTCTAGATTTATTTTCCTTATCTAGGAGGCATGTCTATAACGCTAACGCTTGCTAATCAAACATTTTAATGCTCCTTGAGTATATTTAACTGATTTTTAAGTGGAGTAGAATGGAAGAATTATTTGCAACCATCGAGGGGTTCAATTCGATGGCCAAGCTGGCGTGGGTATTTATTTGTCTTACTTTTTTCTGGATTTTAGAAGCAGTCGTCCCCCTATTTTCATTGAAGTACAATAAGCTCAAGCACATTGGGTTTAACATGATTTTCTTTTCAATGATGTTGGCGATCAATGTCATTTTTGGAATAATCATCGTAGCTATCTATCCCTTGATAGAGCAGTACAATATTGGAATTTTCAATTGGATTACTTTACCATTTTGGATTGCCTTTCCGTTGGCAATTATGGCGTTTGATCTAATTACGCAATACACGGCTCATTACCTTCTGCATAAAGTAAAGTGGATGTGGAAACTGCATTTGGTACATCATAGCGATACCCATGTGGATGCAACTACCGGAACTCGTCAACATCCAATTGAGTATATGCTCCGAGAATCTTTGGCCGTATTTACCATCGTCCTTTTTGGCATTCCTGTTGGTTGGTACCTATTCTACCGATTGGTTACTGTATTTTTTACTTACTGGACGCACAGTAACGTAGGGCTTCCAAGATGGCTAGACAAAGGATTAAGCTTTATTATTATAACCCCGTTGACACACAAGTTCCATCATCATTTCGAACGCCCATGGACTGACACCAATTTTGGAAATGTCTTATCCATTTGGGATCGTCTGTTTGGCACGTTCGTCTATGGAGACCCAGACAAAATCAAGTATGGTGTGGACGTAGTAGACAATACGCGTGACAATGATGTAAAATATCAACTAGGCTTCCCTTTGAACAAGGATATTAAGACAGACTACTAGTCCTTAATTGTCAAGTTTTTTCGTAAACATCTTATGGATAATAGTCCATTTGTTGTCTGTCTTTAGTAGCATGAAATAGTCAATGTATGTGACACTGTTCTTGGGATTGAATATTTCTACTTTGGCAATAGCCGCATTGTTTTCATAGTCAATGGAAAGAATCTTCCCTTTCTCTCCAGTGGGCTGTCCTTCCTTTGTATCAAGTATATAGTCTTTTCCGCTCCACGTTTTGATCTGATTATCTCTTACATAGTAGAGATTGAGCTCCGGATGAAACGCACTTTCTAGCCGCTTCGGCTGACCATTCGTAGATCCTTCGATGTAGTCCGTAAGTGTGGCTTCTATGAGCTCTTTGTCAGATTGCGCTGAGAGTTCTTGTACAAACAATATGCACAATGCAATGATTAAAATCTTGGTTTTCATATGCTGAAAGAAATTAGGTTTTGCATACTCCAACGCAGAGTCAACCAATTAGTTTCCTAATGGTATAAGATATATCATTTGCTGATTAATGGACTAATTCATTAATTGCCGTTGGCTATTTGCTCTTCTTTCTTAATTCTTTCTTCCAGTCCTTGAATCAGTCTTTTATCCCTCGGGTGCAGCTTAATGATATTGTAATTCTCCCAAAACGCAGGATCATATTGGTAGCCTTGTTGTTCAATCATTAAATAGGGATCCATTCGCTCTTCTCTTCTGGGTCGATCCTCTGGTGACAAATTGATATCTGTCACCAAGCATTCTTGTAGCAATTCAGAGGTGAAGAGTAGGCTATCATCTCCCAGGTCAAAGGCTTCCGAGGAAAACCTGAAGCTATGATATTTGGGATAATAACGATCATTTAGCATTTGAAATTCTAGAATTTCCTTCGCATTGGTTTGTCGGTATCGTATTGTGTCACCTAAAGTCCATTCATTTTCAGCTATGTCTTTGATCCATTGGTAGTTCATTTCTATGCGTGGGATGGCGTACGTTACCACGTCCACATAGATGTGGAAGGTCCAATCAGCCACAGCATTAATCTTGTACATCAGTCTATCATTGATTATCTCGTATCCATCTATTTCATATTCGTACCTTTTAAGTCCTTTTTTGTTGAGCGCTCTTGATTGATATCGCACATCGTTAAGCCCCAGAAGTTCTTTGAGGACATTCAGCCTTTTGAAGGAGGTGGTCTGAAATTTCACTGCATGACTTTTCCTGACCTGCTTCAATACGACTTTTTCTTTTAAGGCATTTTTGTTTGTTACGTTGGCATACCCCTTGTCGTAGACTGAACATGCTGCTTCAAAGATTCCTACACATTCATCGTTCTCAATTTTATAGTCCCGATAGAAGGCCTCAAATTCAAAAGGATCGGTAGGGTAATTTTTCTTAATGCTATTTTTTGCAAGCTCCAGTATATCCCATGCCGTAAGTTCCTTATTCGTGACCACCACTTCCGCTAGCACCACTTCTTTTGCAACCAGTTCAATGACATTGGTGTGTTCGGTGGCTAACGATTGAACCAGCATCTTTTCCGACTGATACCCTGTCATCGAAAACTTGATGGTGTCGCTGAAGTGCTCTTTTGAAAATGTAAAATCAAATGCGCCATCTTCGTTGGCCACTACGCCCTTTGGTGTGTTTTGGATGTGCACCGTGGAAAATGCGAGCGGATGCTTTGTTTCAAGATCCACAATCTTTCCGGAAATAGTTACAAATTCTTGCCCGAATGCGATAAAGGGAAGGAAGGTGGAAATGTGGAGTATAAAGGCTTTAACCTGCATTTCTTTTGAGCTTTGACTTTTTGGACTTGAATTGCTTTGTGAGAGGTTTCTCCTTTTCCAGGTCGCTTAATTGCTTTTTGGTTAAAGGGACTAGCTTAACGTTGCTAGGATCGTTCCAAAATGAGTCGTCATAGTTTTTGCCCTGCAGTGCCAGCGGCTTGTTGCGATTCATCTTATATCCAGAAGGTCTTTCTGATTCACCTACTGCTATATCTGTGATAATGAATGTGAATTGGTACTTCATGTCAAGATACAGCCTATCATTTTTTTCATCGACTATATCAAAAGCGTAGTTTATGTTATGGTATTTTAGGAACATCTTGCCTTTGAACTCGGCAAATTCGATCACTTGATTC
>CAYYNA010000004.1:30836-44144 GCA_964472815.1 uncultured Roseivirgaceae bacterium | reverse complement strand
ATGTTCTTCTTGGCCTTCTTTGATAAATATCTTTCGGCAATGAGTCCAACAATGCGATGACCAGTTGCTCCCCATCCGAAAGATTGAAGAGTAATCAATGCACAAATACTTAATGAGGCAATTTTCTTCATTTGGCAAATCTAGTAGGCAAGATGGATTAGCGGAGGTCGGCAAACGGGTGAAGTAGAAAAAGAGAAGGCGTGACCAAAAATGGAACACGCCTAATCACCAACCTAACCTAAAAGAAAGCTCTTAATAAACGCAAGCAATTGCATTTATTGTAATGTCTTTGGCATTTATACCCGCCATAAGCTGAGATAGTTGCAATCAATTCTTGAAATAGTTCATTCTTTAGACGAATTCCCCTAATTCATCTATCAAACTGAAGATTGCAAAATATTACTTGATAACATCGAATAAGCTCGAACCAATCAAGCTGCATTAAAGTTTACATTTGCCAACTGTAAAATCGGCACGGTGAATCCAAAAGAACTACTTTCCAAATACCAAGAAAGCAGCATTACGCAAGCAATAGCTGAAACGCTCCAAAAAAAGAAAACGCTGAGGTTAAAGGGTATCTCCGGAAGTTTCGACGCGCTTCTGCTTTCCTCACTGGTGGCTAGAAGTGGAGGGATTCATTTGGTCATTCTTCATGATAAAGAAGAGGCGTCATATTTTCAAAATGACTTGTCAAACTTTCTCGAAGGAATGCATGTACTCTTTCCCTCTTCGTACAAAAAGCCTTACCAATACGAAGAAATTGAAAATGCCAATATCCTACAGAGGGCAGAAGTTCTTAACAGTGTGAATGAAAAGGACGATTTGGTTATCGTTACCTATCCTGAAGCCCTTTCAGAAAAGGTCATTAACAAAAGGTCTCTTGTCTCCAACACTTTTTCCGCGAAAATTGGTGAACAGCTAGACATTGAATTCCTCTCCGAGCTTTTGCTTACATATGATTTCGAAAAGACTGATTTCGTTTACGAGCCAGGTCAGTTTTCTGTTCGAGGCGGTATCATAGATATTTACTCTTACTCCAACGATCAACCCTATCGATTGGAGCTCTTTGGAGACGAAATTGAAACGATAAGGGAATTTGATCCACAGACGCAACTTTCGAACAAAGATCTGGAAAAAATCTCATTAATTCCCAATGTCCAGACAAAGCTTGTAAGTGAAGAGCGGCAATCGTTTCTTGATTTTATCCCGAATGAGACGATCATTTGGATGAAGGATTACCAGCAATCTCAAGACATTATCGATAAATCATTTGAAAAAGTTCGAGAGCAATTTCAAGTAATCAGAGAATTAAGTGGGGACTCCAAACTCATTACCTCTCCGGAGCAGCTTTTTGAAACCAGAGACTCGTTTTCAAACACAATTGATCAGTACAAAATCGTGGAGTTTGGCCAGCGGTTTTATCTTCAGCCTGAAGAAGAGTTTACACTTGCTGTAAGACCTCAACCTTCCTTTCACAAAAACTTTTCAATACTTACGGATAACTTGAAGGAACTGCAAAGAGATGGATATGAGAAGTTGATTGCAGCTGAGTCTTTTAAACAAATAGAACGTCTTAATACCATTTTTGACGAAGTAGATCCGGATATTCGGTTTGATGGGATTACTGCATCGTTGAGAGCAGGTTTTATTGATGATGATCAAAGAATAAGCTGCTACACGGATCACCAGATCTTTGATCGCTTTCATAGATATAAGGGCAAGGAAAAGTTTACAAAATCTAAGGCCCTTACTCTCAAGGAACTTAAGGCTTTGCAACCAGGAGATTTTGTAGTCCATATAGACTATGGGGTGGGAAGGTTCGCTGGACTTGACGCTGTAGACGTAGGAGGAAACAAGCAGGAAGCCCTGCGATTAGTGTACCGAGATGATGATTTGCTATACGTCAGCTTGCATGCTCTCCACAAAATTTCTAAGTACTCTGGTAAAGAGGGCGAGCCTCCTTCCATTAATAAACTCGGTTCCCCAGAGTGGGAAAACAAAAAAAAGAAGGTCAAAAAGAAGGTCAAGGATATTGCGAAAGACTTGATTGATCTCTACGCCAAAAGAAAAGCAGCAAAAGGCTATTCATTCCCCACTGATGATTATCTGCAAGCAGAGCTGGAATCTTCCTTTATCTATCAGGATACTCCAGACCAATCCATGGCAACATCTGATGTAAAATCAGATATGGAGCAAGAGCACCCGATGGATAGATTAGTCTGTGGAGATGTTGGGTTTGGTAAGACAGAAATTGCTATCAGAGCTGCTTTTAAAGCAGTGAATGCAGGAAAGCAAGCAGCTGTACTTGTACCTACCACCATTTTGGCCATGCAGCATCATCGCACTTTTTCCACAAGACTAGAAAACATGCCGGTCTCAATAGAATACATCAATCGGTTCAAGACCAGCAAACAAATAACTGAGATCAGGAAAAAAGTCAAGGAAGGAAAAATTGACATTTTGATTGGGACCCACCGAATTGTGAATAAGGACATTGAATTCAAGGATTTGGGTCTTATGATCATTGATGAGGAACAAAAATTTGGTGTCAAAGTCAAGGAAAGGCTCAAAGACATGCGAGTGAACGTTGATGCGCTGACTTTGACAGCCACTCCCATACCTAGGACCCTACACTTTTCGCTAATGGGCGCACGTGACTTGTCCATTATTTCTACTCCCCCTCCAAATAGGCGACCAGTTACTACAGAGCTGCACGCATTTAATGAAGAGGTAATCCGGGATGCCGTGAGTCATGAATTGAGGCGCGGTGGGCAGGTATTTATGGTTCACAATCGAGTTAGCGATATTGAGCAAGTAGGTAATTTGATTTTCAAACTTGTGCCTGATGCAAGAATTGGCATTGCCCATGGCCAGATGGAAGGTCCTGTTCTAGAAAAGGCGATGTTAAAATTCATCGAAGGGGAATATGATGTGCTTGTTTCTACAAACATTATCGAAAGTGGGTTGGACATTCCGAATGCCAACACCATTATTATTAATAACGCTCATATGTTCGGACTTTCAGACCTTCACCAAATGAGGGGCCGAGTGGGGCGTTCAAATACAAAGGCTTACTGTTTCATGCTGACACCTCCTGTATCAGCGCTAACTAGTGATGCAAGAAAGCGATTAACCACGCTTGAAGAGTTTTCTGAATTGGGCGATGGTTTCAAGGTAGCCATGCGAGATTTAGATATTCGAGGTGCAGGCAATCTGCTAGGGGCGGAGCAAAGTGGTTTCATCAATGACATGGGGTTTGATATGTACCATAAAATTCTGGATGAAGCAATTCAAGAGCTCAAGGAAGGAGAGTATAAAGAACTATTCGAAAACGACCTTCTTAAAAACAAAGAGGTGTTGGAAAAAATGGTGGAGGACTGCAATATAGAAACAGATATGGAGGCGCTCATTCCCGAAGACTATGTGAATAATATTTCCGAAAGGTTGTCATTATACACAAAACTGGATGATCTCAAAAACGAAGAAGAGCTCTCAGGTTTCATCAATATGGTTAAGGATCGTTTCGGTCCCATTCCTATCGGTGTGACAAACCTGATTGAAACGGTGAGGTTAAGATGGAAAGCTATATCTATCGGCTTTGAGAAAGTCACCATCAAAGGCGGAAAAATGAGGTGTTACGTTTCTGACAAAAAGCCTCAAGAGTATTACCAATCTGAGAGATTCGGAAATGTTCTTTCCTTCATTAAAGGCTATCCAAAAAGGAGCAAAATGAAGGAGGTGAAAAATAAGTTGTTAATTAGCATAGAAGATGTTGATTCCATCGAGTCTGCAAGCAAGGTCATAAATGAGATGTACTCGCCCCTGGTTGCTGTATAAATTTTTTATAGAACGCAATAAAAGTTGAGATAGACCATTAGAAATATAGGTTTAATCTAAAATCCTTTCACGTTGGATGGGTTTTTTCCAATATTTGTGTTTATTAGTGTGTTGAAACGTTTCAAACAAACTCAAACGGTGTTATGAAAAATTATGTGAGACTAGTTAGAGGCGCCTGCTATCTGACTTTAGCAGCACTTTTTTTAAGTGCTTGTAACAGAGGCGGAAAACCTTCCGCTGAAAATCCGGGCAACTACAGCAGTGCTACAGGATATGCATTCGGTCAAGACGGGGAAGCTGGAGTTTTCCAGGTAAATGATTTTTATGGCCAGCCAGATGGTCCTAACCTTATCTTCATTGAAGGTGGAAGAACCGTTTTAGGTTCATTTGAAGAGGATGTTGTGAACACTCACGATAACCTAGAAAGAGCAGTTACTGTTGCGTCTTTCTACATGGACGAAACTGAGGTTGCAAACATTCATTGGTTGGAATACGAGTTCTACATCAAACAAGACTCAGACGAATATTATTGGAAAAATAACCTTCCAGATACAACCGTATGGGCAAAAGATCTTGCTTACAATGACCCATATGTAACAAGCTACTATAGATATCCAGGTTTCCGATACTTCCCTGTTGTTGGGGTTAATTGGAGACAAGCAGTTAACTACTGCTCTTGGAGGACAAAAGTTGTGAACCTTAAGCTTGCCGAAGATGCAGGTTTACTTGACCCTATTGCATCTGGAGATGATGCATTTGCTGGGGCAGAAGGTGGTGACCTTAGTTCATCTGTCGGAAACGTTCCTGGTCTTAGCTCAGGAGTTACGCTCCCTGGCTATCGATTACCAACAGAGGCAGAGTGGGAATACGCAGCACAAGCTTTGATTGGAACTCAGTGGCTGGACGAAAACCAGACACACAGAAGACTTTATCCTTGGGATGGTCACGCGTTAAGAAACCCATACGGGAAAAGTATGGGATATTTCCTTGCTAACTTCAAAAGAGGAAATGGTGACTATGCTGGTATTGCAGGAAAGCTAAATGATGGAGCCATGATCACGACATACATTTATGATTATCCTCCAAACGATTTTGGTTTGTATAATATGGCTGGAAATGTAAATGAGTGGGTACAAGATGTTTACAGACCACTTTCATTTCAAGAAATGGATGACTTAAATCCGGCTAGAAGGGATGCTGTTGGGGATTCCGAAGAAGATTACGACGGTGACTACACTTTCATCGGTAATGAGGGAGATTATACTGAAGAAGAGTGGACAGAGGTGTCTGGACTTCAGAAAGCATATAATGCGGATAGCCCTCCTAAGAAAAGAATAAGAGTTTACAAAGGTGGATCCTGGAATGATGTCGCATACTGGATGTCTCCTGGAACAAGAAGATACCTCTTTGAAGATTCGGCTACATCTACACTTGGCTTTAGATGTGCAATGATCCGAGCAGGTTCAAACTTCTAACAGAGATATCACAAAATTTTTCGAAGGCTGTCTATTAAGGCAGCCTTTTTTATTTGCCTCTCGCCAGGGTCGCAATATGAATCTCTTTAACTCCTGCCTCAATCAGCCGGTCTGAGAGCATACCTACGGTCGCGCCTGTAGTAACAACATCATCAACAATCAACACCTTTGTTCCTTCAAGATTGGTAATGACTTCCGAATAAACGTTTTCTAAGTCTGACCACCGTTTCACTTTTGATTTCATGGTTTGAGAAGGCCCTAGCACAATTCTGCTGATTGCGTTCGATTGGATCTCTAAACCCAGAACTTCACTTATGCCAGCAGCAATGAAATCACTTTGATTATAGCCCCTAACCCTTTGCTTTTGCTTGTGGATAGGCACAGGTATGATGCAATCTACTTTGGTGTCGTGCAATTCCTGCGCAAACCAGTTTCCAAGCATGACACCTATCTCCTTCTTCCTTTTGTACTTGAGGTTATGCAAAAGCTTCTGTGCTATACCATCCTGATGAAAATACATGAAAGCCCTCGCACTTTTAATTTCTGGTGCAAAAATGAACTTCTTGAACAGTTCGTTTTCATGGTTTAGATAGTCGTTTGTATAAGGTATTTCTATTTTGCATGAGGTGCAGATAAATTTCTCTTCAGATATTAGCGAACGATTGCAGTTAATGCAGTTTTGTGGAAAGAGAAGCGAAAGGAAGTCGGTGATCACAAAGGAAATTAATGATAAATAATGGTTTATAAAAAAGACCTGTCTTTACAAAAAGACTGGGTTGAATTAATGTACAAAATCAAGGAGAATACTGGCAAAAGACCTGCCGACCTCAATGCTGTCTTATTTTTAATTGGAATTCAAGAGCTGGGAAAAGGACCTAGAGCATTTTCTAAAGAGGAAAAGCAAGACATCATTCACATTGCGATTTGTAAAATACTTTCACTGATCGGTTATTATGAGCTCAAAGGACATGATCAGGACGGTTGGCCTCATTGGCAACTAGTCAAAAAGCTCCCTAGTTTTGATTTAATAGAACAGGAAAAACTATTGAAACTTCAGATTCTAGAATATTTCAAAGAAGAAATAGGTTGGTAAAGTGCACCTTTGAGAATAGATATCCGTTAAAATTGACGAAATGAGTAGTCTCGATCAAATAAGAGAACAGCTAGAGGATTACAAGAGAAGGTATTACAAAAGAAAGAGTATCATTGGTTTCAGTGCCTTTGCGATTATTTCTTTCGGAATACTTTTTCTTTTCGCACTGTTAGAGTACCAATTTTGGATGAATTCCGCTGCTCGTGGAATTCTTTTCTTCTTGTTCCTTTCCATTTCAATCGGGTCATTTATTGCACTTTTCTTAATCCCCTTTCTCAAACTTCTTAGAGTTCAAAAGGGAATAAATAATGAAGCCGCTGCTTACGAAATTTCAAAATATATCCCTGAAATTGAAGATAAGCTTTTGAACCTGCTTCAGTTAGGAAGTCAAAGTTCGGGTGACAATGACCTGATTACTGCCGCTATAGAACGCAAGGCACAAGAGTTGAAGCAGTTCTCTTTTTCGAAAGCCATTGATTTTTCGAAAGCCAAAAAGTACGCTGTGGGTTTTGGGGTGGTTCTGCTCTGCTTTTTGTTGGTTTCGTTCGTTAATCCTGAGATAGTCAATGACAGTTCAAAGAGGATTGCCAACTACTCCACTGAATTTGAACGGGAATCACCATTCACTTTCACCCTACTGAATCAATCTCTTGAGGCCTTCAAAGGAGAAAGCTTTACTGTTTCTTTCGAGGTTTCTGGGGAGTTTTTACCGGAGAATGTAGCACTTATCATTGATGGTGAGATAACGAAGAGTCTTAAAGGCGATGAGGAAGAGGTCTATTCGTACACTTTTGATAGAATTCAAAAGGACAAAAGCATCCAACTGAGTGCAAGCGGCTTCCTTTCTAAGAGGTACAGTATCGAAGCGCTTTCACGACCTGACTTACTTTCAATGGATATCACCACTATTAGTCCCAGATATACTGGTGGAGAAAGACAAGTTATTTCCAACACTGGTGATATCACGGTTCTTGAGGGAAGTCAAATCAAATGGTCCATCAATGCATTAGCTACTGAAGAAGCGACAATACTACTTGCTGCTGATAGCTTATCATTTCAGAGAAGCACAGAAAATGAGTTTCTTGTGGAAAGCAGAGTTTATGATTCGCAGGAGTACAAAATACTGCTCCAGAACAAGGTTTCCGACAATAAATCAGATCTGATCTACAACATCGAAGTTATAAAGGATCTTTTTCCTAAGATCACGGCAGAGTTCTTTCCAGATTCCTCTTCTTACCAATTCATCACTGTAGCAGGATCGATCGTAGACGATTATGGGTTTTCAAAACTGAACATCAATTACCGATCAGATGTCAGTAATTCCTTCAGACAGATTCCTTTGGCATTCAACAAAACAAACGCCAGTCAAAGCTTCTACGCTAATTGGGATATCGACTCTCTGAACCTCGTAGCGGGAAGCAATTTGGAAGTTTTTATTTCAGTATCAGATAATGACAATATCAATGGCAATAAAACCAGCCGTTCAAAGACATTCATTTTTCAAATTCCTACTGAAGACGAAATTGAGTCGATACTCAGTGAAAAATCTAATGATGTAGAGAACAAGCTCAATGATTCGAAGAAAGACGTTGAAGAAATAGCAGATAGATTGTCAGACCTAGAAGACAGACTAAAGACAGAACAGAAGTTTGATTGGCAGGAGCAAAAAATACTAGAGGATGTAATTAAAGATCGGGAGCTGCTGAATAAGGAATTAACAGAACTACAAAAGAAGCACCAACAATTACAAAAGACGACCAATCAGTTTAACAAGCAGAGTCAGCAGATGCAGAAGAAGAATGATCAGCTTCAAGAACTACTTGAGCAACTGATGGATGAAGAAACTAAAAAGCTGTACGAAAAACTTAAAGAGCTGATGAGAGAAAATGCTCCCAAGGATCAGATAAGTGAACAATTGCAACAACTTCAAAGGAATGAAAAGAACTTAGAGAAGGAGATGGATCGTGCGCTAGAACTTTTCAAACGCCTAAAAATGGAAAGCGCCCTAGAGCAAAACTTACAGAAACTCGACACACTTAGTTCGAAACAAGAAAATGCATCTCAAGAAGAGGAGCTAAGTTCATCTCAAAAGCAGCAGGAGAAAATTGCGGAAGAATTCAATGAGTTCAGAGAGAAGATGGATGAAGTGATGGAAATGAACCAAGATCTTAAGCGGCCGGAAGCAATGGAAGATTTCGAGTACGAGGAGAGACAAATTGCTAAGGAACTTCGTGAGATCCAAGAGGAAATGGAGGAGCTGAGCCAAAGCGAAAAAAGTGATCCCTCTGATAGTTCAAATGAAAACCAAGAGGAAAAGCCGGATCAAGGAAATCAACCTAAGGAAAACTCAAAGAAAAACCTTCAGCAAAAGCAGCAAAACGCAGCAAAGAAAATGAAGAACCTTAGCCAGAAGCTCTCCAAGATGCAGGGTGGTATGCAAATGGAGATGATGCAGGCGAACCTTGATCAACTCAGAGACATACTGGACAACCTAATTAAACTATCGTTCAGTCAAGAAGATATAATGAGCGAAATGAAACAGGTAAACCAGTCGGATCCCCGATTCCTGGAGCTTTCCCAAAATCAGATAAAACTAAAAGATGACGCTAAAGTCATCCAAGACAGCCTACTATCACTTGCTTCTAAGGTTGTTCAGATTTCCTCTTTTGTCACTAGAGAAGTGGATCAAATCAATGTGAGTATTGATGAGGCATTGGATTATCTGAAAGATAGAAACAGAGGAAGGGCACTGAGCAGCCAGCAATTTGCGATGACCTCCATAAATAACCTAGCACTGCTACTTGACGATACCATGCAGCAAATGCAAATGGCTATGTCCGAAGCGATGGGTAATGGATCTGAGCAAAAGCAAGAGCAACAGGGGATTCCAGACATGCAAGAGCTTCAGAATCAGTTGGGACAAAAGATTGATGAATTAAAGGGTTCTGGGAAAAGTGGAAGAGAGCTTTCCGAAGAATTAGCAAGGCTAGCAGCTGAGCAGGAAATGATCAGACAGCAACTGGAAATGCTGAAGGAAGCGGAGGAGGGAAGACCTGGAGGAGGCAAAGCTGGTGATGAATTGCAGAAGGCTATAGATATGATGGAGCAGAACGAAATTGATCTCGTAAACAAAAGATTAACGGAGCAGTTACTATTTCGCCAAAAACAAATCCAAACCAGGCTTTTGGAAGCGGACAAGGCAAAAAGAGAACAAGAAACAGAGGAAGAGAGAGAAGCAGACAGACCTTCAATTATCACGAGAGAAATTCCCCCTGAGTTTGAAGAGTACTTAAGACTAAAGAAAAAGGAGATTGAATTACTAAAAACAATCCCGATTGAACTAAATCCATTTTATAAAAAAGAAGTAAACGACTATTTTAGGCGTATAAGTACAGAGCAAGAAGAATGATTGATAACATTCAAATACAAATACCTTCAATGCCTGAAAATATCAGGATCGTGGAAAGCTTCATAGATAATGCGAAAGACAAGTACCAGCTAGATGATGACATCTATGGTAACATCATGATTGCAGTAACAGAATCTGTGAACAACGCCATTTTGCACGGAAACAAATCCAATAACTCCAAGAATGTGAGTCTATTGCTAGCTTTAGAAGACTCACAAATAAGATTCATAATTGAGGATGAAGGTTCTGGTTTTGACTTTGAAAACCTCCCAGACCCCACTCTTCCGGAAAATCTCAGTAAAACAGGAGGCAGAGGTATTTTTCTCATGAAGAACCTTTGTGATGAAGTGACCTTTAAAAACGAAGGACGAAGAGCGGAACTCTGCTTCTATCTCTCCTAGAAAATGAATATCCATTTCTTTCAAGAGGATGTTGCTTTCGCACCATCTAATCAAAAGACCATCCAAACGTGGATAAGCCAAATTTCAAAAGACCATCAGTATTCAATCAGTGAATTGAACTACATCTTCTGCTCTGATGACTACCTATTGAAAATCAACCAGGAGTACTTGAACCATGACTATTTTACAGATATCATCACCTTTGATAATTCTGAAGAGCCAAACAAAGTAGAAGGTGATATTTTCATAAGTATCGATCGAGTAAAAGATAATGCTTCAGTACAGAAGACAGATTTCCTTGATGAATTGCATAGAGTGATTATTCACGGATTGCTTCATCTTATTGGATACGACGATAAAAGTCCTGAAGAAAAAAAACTCATGAATGAAAAAGAGGACGCCTGTTTATCTTTGCTTCCAAATTAAGTTCCACGTGAAACATAGTATTTCTAAAGACCTGATGTTCCACGTGAAACAATTACGAAAACATGCTTGAAAAGTACGATATAATAGTTGTAGGTGGAGGACATGCCGGGTGTGAAGCTGCAGCAGCAGCAGCAAACCTTGGCTCTAAAACTCTTTTGGTCACCATGAATATGAATACCATTGCGCAGATGTCCTGCAATCCAGCAATGGGAGGTATTGCTAAAGGACAGATCATTCGGGAGATTGATGCGTTGGGAGGCTACTCAGGCATAGTTACTGACAAAACCGCCATTCAATTCAGAATGCTGAACCGGTCGAAAGGTCCTGCAATGTGGAGTCCAAGAGCTCAATCAGATAGAATGCGGTTTGCTGAAGAATGGCGACTCACCCTTGAAGGAATAGAAAACCTCGATTTCTGGCAGGAAATGGTAACAGGGTTGATAGTGGAGAATGGCAAACTTTCTGGGATTAGAACCAGTATTGGATTAGAAATTAAAGGCAAAGCTATCATCTTAACGAATGGCACTTTTCTAAATGGTCTTATACATATAGGAGAAAAGCAGTTTGGTGGAGGTAGATCTGGTGAGAGATCTTCCACAGGCATTACCGAACAGCTCGAGCAGCTTGGATTCGAATCGGGCAGAATGAAAACGGGAACACCCCCTAGGGTAGACGGAAGGAGTCTAGACTATTCCAAAATGGAAGAGCAGAAAGGCGACACACTTCCTGGCAAGTTTTCCTACTTAGAAGAAACCAAGCCACTGAGTCATCAGAGAAGTTGCTTCATTACCTATACCAACCCTGAGGTTCACGACATATTACAATCTGGCTTTGAAAAGTCACCAATGTTCCAAGGAAGAATTCAAGGGCTTGGCCCAAGGTATTGTCCTTCTATTGAAGACAAAATAAATCGTTTCGCTGATCGAAACAGACATCAAATCTTTGTAGAGCCAGAAGGATGGAACACGGTAGAAATCTATGTCAATGGTTTTTCCACCTCTCTTCCGGAAGATGTTCAGTACACGGCAATGCGGAAAATACCGGGGTTCGAACAGGCAAAAATGTTCCGGCCCGGCTATGCCATTGAATATGATTTCTTTCCTCCAACACAGCTTAACAATACACTAGAAACAAAACTGATTGACCACCTGTATTTTGCTGGTCAAATAAACGGTACTACCGGTTACGAGGAAGCTGCTTGCCAGGGATTGATGGCGGCAATCAATGCACATCAGAAAATCAATGACTTAGAACCATTTGTTCTTAATCGAGATGAAGCATATATAGGTGTGCTAATAGACGATCTGATCAATAAGGGTACAGAGGAGCCGTATAGAATGTTCACTTCCAGAGCCGAGTTCAGACTTCTGCTAAGGCAGGACAATGCCGATCTAAGGCTAACTGAAAAAAGTTACAAATTAGGCCTAGCTAGTGAGCACCGCTACGCACAGATGAAGTCCAAAAATAATTCCACTAATCAGCTGATCAAGGAATTAGAGACCATCAAATTCAAACCACAGGAAGCGTCCACACCACTTAGCAAGCTTTCTTCAGCCCCTATAAAGGATAAGTCTTCTTTGCATGCCATCCTTAAAAGACCTGAAATTCAATTGAAAGATTTCAAAGTTTTTTCTTCTGAAGTGGAAAAACAAATCAATAAGTACTCTAACGAAGTAATAGAACAAGCAGAAGTCCAGATTAAGTACGAAACTTACATAAATAGGGAAAAACAAAATTCCGAAAAAATGCATAATCTAGAGTCACTAATCATCCGAGACTCATTTGATTACAGCCAATTGAGTTCGCTTTCTGCTGAGGCCAAGGAGAAACTGTCTAAAATCAAACCTAGAACTTTGGGTCAGGCCTCACGAATTAGTGGTGTTTCACCATCCGATGTTTCAGTACTAATGGTCTATCTAGGAAGATAATGTACGAAAAACTCGAGGTTTGTCCCGTCTGCAAAAACACAAACTTCAACAACTTCCTAATTTGCAAAGACCATTCGGTATCCGGCGAAAGCTTTGCCCTGAACCAGTGTACAAAGTGCAGCCTTATCTTCACTAACCCTAGGCCAGGGCAACAATCTTTAGGTAAGTATTACGAGAGCGAGCAATACATATCTCATTCAAACAAATCCAACAGCGTTGTAAATTTCATTTACAAGCAAGTCAGAAACTACACTATACGGCAGAAAATAAAGCTAATAAGAAAATACACTCGCGGTACCTCGCTATTGGATTTTGGCTGTGGCACAGGAGAGTTTCTTGCACAATGCACTAAATCGGGTTTTAAAACATTTGGTTACGAACCAAATGAAAATGCAAGCAACCAAGCCACCTCAAAAGGATTGTCCATCATCCAAAATCTTAAAGATTTAAATCAAAAGATGGATGCAATTACAGCTTGGCATGTGGTTGAGCACGTGCCAACCCTGAGGGATACAATAAAAGACCTTAAAAAGAAACTAAGCAAAGACGGTATACTTTTCATTGCTGTACCAAATGTCGATTCCTTCGATGCACGTCATTACAAAGAGTATTGGGCGGCATACGATGTACCCCGACACCTATATCACTTCTCCCAAAACTCCTTTGGCAAGCTAATTGCGAAATGTAAACTGCATCTTGTGGATACAATCCCTATGAAATTCGACTCATACTACGTTTC
>CAYYNA010000004.1:29228-30736 GCA_964472815.1 uncultured Roseivirgaceae bacterium | reverse complement strand
CTCAATGCGGATCCAAACAATGGGGCTACCAATGTAAAAACTCAGGAGTTCAGATTGGAGTTTTCAGAGTTTGTCAAAGCAGATAAGATCCAACAACAACTCATCATCACTCCAAAAATTGACAATAAATATAAAACTGTAGCTAAGAAGAACATCTTGCTACTAAAATTTGAGGACCCATTTGAAGATTCAACTACCTACAATTTCAACTTTGCAGATGCAGTGACAGACATCACTGAAAACAATCCTGCGATCAACTTATCACTTGCCTTCAGTACCGGTTCCTACATCGACTCCTTAGGCATCTCCGGTTCAGTCATAGATCTCTTCAAGCAGGAGGAGGCTAAAGGCTACCTTGTGGGACTTTACCCCTATACAGATACGCTCAATTACTTCAGAGAAAACCCACTTTACTTCACCACTTCTAATGACAGTGGAAAATTTCAAATCAGCTACGTCAAGGCTGGCTTATACAAACTACTTGTTTTCAAAGATGAGAATAGAAACATACTACTGGATCCAGAAACTGAGCAACATGGCTTTATTCCCGACAGCATTCTTCTCTATTCCAAGATAACTCTGGAAAAACCAATCCCTACCTTACTACAGGATGTAAAGCCCATTACTTACATCAATGCCAGACCAACCGGACCATACATCGAATTGAAGTATAGCAAAACCATTTCCGATTACATGATCGAACCAGCCTTCCTGCCTCACAGCATTGTCGGAGAGAACAAGGAGGTATTAAGAATCTACAAACACGAAAAAACTGTCATAGGGGATTCTATACTACTAGTTGCGAATGTTAGTGACAGTTTAGGAAATAATACGTTAGACTCAATCAAAACAGCATTCATTGAGTCAAATAGAAAGCCCTCAGCCTTTTCTTATAACATCAAATCTGTCAACGAATTCTTGCAGGATAATCAAAAATTCACAGTTACATTCAGTAAACCTGTATTAACTCTTGATTCAACCAAATTCTCTTACGTTAGAGACAGTACATTTAACTATCAGCTTTCACCAAAATTTGAATGGAATCAGAATAGAACCCTCCTCACGATTGAGACACTTGAAAAAAGAGATTTCCTACTTGACACGTTAGAGAAATCATTTATTGTAGATACCGTTTCCACTGATTCACTTCAGCTGAAGAAACCACCGACTGAAAAAGACAAGCTAAAACCCATAGAACTTCAAATAGATACAGCGGCATTCATAAGTGTTGAAAAGGACACTTCAGATCTTCGCAATATCAAGGTTTCCTTGAATGAGCCCAAGTCTTTTGGAACGATTCAATTTGTTGTCCAAACAGAACTTAAGAGCTTCAACGTACAACTTCTAGACAAATCAGGTAAAGCTGTACACAGTCAAAAGAATCAGAAAGAATTCTCCTTTGCCAAGGTCAAACCAGATAAGTACTCAATAAGAGTGCTTATTGACAACAACTTAGATGGGATCTGGTCTCCAGGCAATTTGCTTAAGGATATACCGCCCGAGGACAT
>CAYYNA010000004.1:17980-29128 GCA_964472815.1 uncultured Roseivirgaceae bacterium | reverse complement strand
AAAAACCAAATTAAATTTCAATTACTTATACACTATCCACATACCTAATAATGAAAACAATAATTTATTTAAACTAATTTTTTAATATTAGGTATGTATATAAATACTAAGATGATTAAATCAATCAGCTTTATTTTCTGCACTTTTCTCACAATGATCATCTCCTACGGTCAGGACGAGGAGAACATTCAGATAGCAACTGAATACTACCAACAAGGTGAGCTGGAAAAGGCAAAAGTGCTGTATCAAGATTTAGCCAAGAATGCATTTAACATCCAGCTCATTTCGGCAAATTATCTGGACGTTCTAAAATCTTTGGAGCAGTATAAGGAAGCGGAAAACTTTTTACAATACGCAATTAAGTCCAATCCAAGTAATATGCAATTTGCTGCGAATCTTGCCGGTCTTTATTACTATTTGGCGGAGGAACAAAAGTTAGCTAATTATATAAAAGAACTAAAGAAGAATTCACAGACAAATCCCTACCAATTAAGTCTTTTGGCTCAATACTTTGTAAATGAAGAACTGTACAGTCAAGCTATTGATTTCTTTGAAGAGTCTAGAAAACTAAGAGGAGTGCCTTCGATGCATGCCCTTGAACTCGCAGCTGTTTATCGCATCACCGATGATAAGCCTGCGATGATTGAAGAATATCTCAACTATGCTTCTGATAGCCCAAATAGACTGAGCTACGTCAAGAATATCCTGCAAAATTATATTCGTGAAGAAGAAGAACTGGACGAGTTGGAATCTACACTGATCAGGAAAATGCAGGAAAATCCAAATGAGACCAAGTTTTCTGAATTACTAATTTGGGTTGAACTGCAAAGGAAAAATTTTTATGGCGCCTACATTCAAGCCAGGGCTATTGATAAGAGAAATGAAAAAGCCGGGGATCGTACGATGCAAATTGGACGAATCGCATTGGATAATAAATCATATGAAGATGCTGAGGAAATATTTGCTTATGTGGCCAATACCTATCCTTATGGACGCAACTATTCGCTAGCCAGAAAATTTTGGATGGAAGCTCGTGAAGAGAAAATTAAGAATACCTATCCAGTTGATCCCGAAGAGATCAAAGCGCTAACTGACCAATACGCGCTTTTGTACCAAGAGCTTACTCCTTCGCAAACAGCTTTTGAGGCACTTCGAAATAAAGCCTTATTGCACGCTTTCTATTTAGATGAAATTGACAAGGCATCAGACCTGTTAAATCAATTGGTCATTAATCCGAGAGTTGGTAAAATCTTAAATGCAAAAAGCAAGCTGGATCTTGCCGATATATACATTTTGAAAGGCGAGCCATGGGAATCCACATTATTGTACTCCCAAGTGGAGAAATCTAACAAAAGCTCAGCCTTGGCTTATGATGCTAAACTAAGAAATGCCCGACTAAACTACTTCATCGGAAATTTTTCCTTAGCGAAGGGACACTTGGATATTCTGAAAAAAAATACAACAAGAAATATTTCCAACGATGCTATCTCCTTAGGGATGCTGATCACAGATAACACCGCATTGGATACTACAGATCAGGTAATGCAGGAGTTTGCCAATACGGAGCTGCTGATTTTCCGAAACAAGAAAGATTCTGCAAAATCCAGGCTAGAGCAAATGCTTATTAAATATCAGGCTCATTCCATCTGTGATGAAGTTCATTGGTTACTGGCAAAGTTGGAACGTGAAGCAGGAAATAATGAAAAAGCCATTTCACATTTGAACGAGATTCTCTCGACTTATTCCTACGATATTCTCGCAGATGATGCGGCTTTTACTAAGGCCGAGCTATTTGAGTATCAAATTAAGGATACGGAAAAAGCCAAAGAATTGTATCAACAGTTTCTAGTGGAATACCCAGGGAGTCTTTACGCAGCGGAAGCCAGAAAGAGATTCCGACAGTTGCGTGGCGATTTTCTAAACTAGCAGCAATTACAGAGTCTAATTTCAAGCACAAATAACCATGCTTCACGAAGACGCAAACATTTTATATTTGCTGGAAATTTTCATCATTGATACCGCCTGTCTTTGAGTTGTAAAATGAAAACCTGCATCACCATTTTTTTGGTTTTCTTATCCGTATGGGGATATAGCCAATCTGAAGTTGATAATCTAAGTCATCCTTTTCAGGTACTATTCGCCGACGAGGCATCTTATATTGCTCGAGACGAGAAATTGAAATCCTTTGATTATACCAGAAAGTATGGACTAATCAGAAATAAGGGCAAATTGGTCTTGCTTCACTACTCAGGATATCTCTTTGAAGCAGGACCTGGATTAATTGATATCCGGGAAATCTCTGAGCAACTAAATCAAGAAGGCACATTTACTCGACCAGAAATTAGCACTGCCAAGAAAGGAGAGAACTATGGAGATGCCAACTCACTTGCTGTACCCAACAGCAAATCGTACCACAAAATCAAGCTTTCGTACCCTTGGAAGCATACCATTCAACTTTCTAAGCACGATCGATTACCCATTCACTGGGAATACACGGAAGAAAAAGAGCTTCCAAGAAAATTTTTCTACGAAGTGACAGTTAAAGATCTGCACGATAAGGTCTTACTCTCTGATCAGACAAGAGATAATTACTATGAAGTTATTTTGGATAGTCTCGATCTACCTGAAAACCTCATAATTTGTCATATTAGTTTGCCATCGTTAAATGAAGTTTCAGATGACATTGTTGTTGCATTCGAACAAGATCATCATGAAGAAACCGTAGGAGCAAAGCACTATAGCCAAACAGAGTACCAATCTTTCATTGATGGGCTCATTGCCATTCAAAAGAAAGATTACGAGTTGGCAAACCATCTTTTCTTTTTGGCACGTGATACGCATGAGCATGACTATCGCTATGATTCATTGTATCGAATACTTTTAAAAGAATATCCTAAACTAAAAGAAGACTTGGAGTAGGTTCAAATAATGATGGATCTGGTGAAAAGTGTTTTTTAAAGAAGCCATTCATTTCGTCGATTGTCTTGTCCGAAAGTAACGGGAGCAGCTCCTCCATAACTTCACCTGAAATCATATAAGGCGGGTTTTGGAGATTGAGCTTTTTTCCATTGCATTGCGCAAATACCTGATATTCCTGGCAATCATTGATATCAATTTTCTTAATCATGCAGCTCTTCAGGTTTTCTTCGGCGGACCTTGAAGACATCTTCATTCTTTCATTTAGGTCAATATTTTCTTGAAAGTAACCCAGCATTTTCTCCCAGGATTCTTTGGAGATCTCCTTTCTTAAATTCTCTGCACAGTCCAGACATATAGCATAATCAAAGACTACATCTTTCGCTTGGTAATCCTTATAATTTTTGACTGCCTTCTCTATTAGATACTCCGTCCCTTCATCCAGCAAATACTTATCACATTCAATGCAATGCTCAAAAAGTGAATTGTTTTCAAAAGAATAAAATTCCGGTGGTATCTCTTCCTGGCTCATCGCTCAAAATTATGCTCAAAAGCATGGTTCAAAAAAAATAGTATGCATGCATAACAAATTTTGCTATCTTTGATACATAAGACTTGCTTATGAAAAGAGAAGAAACGGTCGATTACAATATAAAAAGCCTATGGCACGGCATATCAAGAATGTACAACCAATTTGGTACTGCATATGATATTACTGCGTCCACAGGCTTTGTTCTTCTTAATATCGACGTAGAGCAAGGAACTCCCGCTACGAAGATTGCTCCCATGTTGGGCATGGAATCTAGAAGCTTGACGAGAATGCTGAAGGCAATGGAGGAAAAAGGATGGGTATACAGAGAGCGAGATCTAGTAGATGGCAGATCTGTGAGAATATTCTTATCTGACCTTGGAAAGGAAAAGAGAGAGCTTAGTCGAAGAGCAGTAAGAGAGTTCAATAAGAAGGTAAAAACGCTGGTCAATAAAGAAAAGCTAAACGATTTCTTCATGGTTTTGGAAGAGGTCAATCAAATCGTCAATGACGCTTCACTTTTTGAGAACATCGTCAAGGAAATTGCCCTGGAATTTGCCAGCAATGGACATTTAGAAAATCATTATTAATCCAATAAAACCACTTATCTAATAATTAGAATGAAACGAACCATTAAGAAAGCAGCAGTTTTAGGCTCGGGGATCATGGGTTCCAGAATAGCCTGCCATTTTGCCAATATTGGGGTGGAGGTTATCCTACTAGACATTGTTCCGAGAGACCTTGCTGATGCCGATAAAGACAAGCCGGCTGCAAGAAATAAACTAGTCAATGATGCGCTGCAGACAGCTGTGAAATCAAATCCATCTCCTTTATACAACAAGGGAGCGGCCAAGCTGATTCAAACAGGAAATTTCGACGATGATCTCTCCAAGATCAAGGACGTAGACTGGATTATTGAGGTCGTGGTTGAAACCTTAGAGATCAAAAAGTCACTCTTTGAGAAAGTAGAGCAACATCGCACCCCTGGAACATTAATCACATCCAATACCTCTGGAATTCCTATCCATCTGATGTTGGACGGTAGAAGTGAAGACTTCCAAAAGCATTTTTGCGGAACACACTTTTTTAACCCTCCAAGGTATCTGAGACTCTTAGAAATAATTCCAACAAAGAAGACAGATCCAGAAATCGTTGACTTTTTTATGCATTATGGGGATCTGTTCCTTGGTAAGGAAACTGTTCTTTGTAAAGACACACCAGCATTCATTGCAAATAGAATTGGAGTCTACTCAATGATGTCAGGAATGCACGCCATTGCAGACACTGATTTCTCTGTTGGAGAGATTGATAAATTGACTGGACCAGTTATAGGCAGAGCTAAGTCAGCAACCTTCAGAACATCTGATCTTGTAGGGCTTGATACAACTGTCAACGTGGCAAATAATTTACATGCTGCCCTGGACAAGGATGAAGCGAAAGATCGTTTCAAGCTACCAACTATTGTAAAGGAGCTTCACGATCGCAAATGGCTAGGTGATAAGACAAAGCAAGGGTTCTATAAGAAAACAGTCACGGATGGAAAGAAAGAAATCCTAGAACTCAACCTTAAGTCTTACGAATACGAGTCGAAGAAGAAATCGAAGCTTGAAGTACTTGAGCAAACGAAAAACGAAGAGGATCTAAAGAAGCGCCTACAGATAGCGATTTCTTTGAAAGGAAACGAAGGTGACTTCTACCGAAAGACCTTCTTTGATCTTTTTAAATACTGCTCTTTCAGAATTCCGGAGATCGCTGATGAACTTTTTAGAATTGATCAAGCTGTTTCGGCTGGATTTGCTTGGGAAATGGGACCATTCGAATCGTGGGATGCGATGGGCTTAAAAGCCATCCTTGAGCAAATGAAAGAAGCTGGGCTGGCGCCTGCCTCGTGGGTTCAGGAATTGGTTGATAGTGGAAAAGACAGTTTTTATTCTTACGAGAATGGTAAGAAGATGTACTACGATATTCCATCAAAGTCTTACAAAGTAATTCCTGGAACGGAAGGAATGATCTTCTTGGATGCATTTAAGCAAAGCAATGTTGTTTGGGAAAAACCAGGAGCAACTATTTACGATGTTGGAGACGGTGTTCTCAATCTGGAGTTTCATACGAAAATGAATTCAGTAGATGCTGATGTAATTGAAGGAATCAATACCGCAATTACCATGGCAGAAAAAGATTTCCAAGGCGTGGTAATTGGCAATGAAGGACAGAACTTCTCTGCGGGAGCAAATCTAGCCATGCTTTTTATGTATGCCGTGGATCAGGAGTTTGATGAAATTGACCTTATGGTCAGGACTTTCCAAAACACCATGACAAAAGCACGTTTTTCTAGCGTTCCAGTAGTGGCAGCCACTTCAGGACTTGTGCTAGGAGGCGGTTGTGAGTTGTCGCTTCATTGTGATGCCATCCAAGCGCATGCTGAATCCTATGTTGGGTTGGTTGAAGTCGGAGTAGGTCTGATTCCTGGAGGTGGAGGAACCAAAGAGTTCACGATGAGAGCAGCAGACGATTTTACACCAGGTGACCCAGAACTAAATACCCTTCAGGAATATTTTATGAATATCGCCACGGCAAAAGTCGCTACTTCTGCTGAGGAGGCGCGAAAAATGAATATCCTAAGAGAAGGTGATGATGTCACGCTTAACAGAAGCAGACTTTTGACAGATGCGAAGGAAAAAGTCTTGTCATTGGTAGAGGCAGGCTATACACAACCGATCCCTAGGAAAGACATCAAAGTGCAAGGACAATCAGCGCTAGCAATGTTCCATGCGGGAATCAGTGCCATGCAATATGGAAGCTACATTTCTGAGCATGATAAGAAAATTGGTCAAAAACTAGCGTGGATCATGGCCGGGGGAGATCTCTCTGCACCGACGAAAGTTTCTGAGCAATACCTATTGGATTTGGAAAGAGAAGCTTTCTTGAGTTTATGCGGGGAGCCTAAAACGCTTGAAAGAATCCAGAGCATATTATTCAAAGGGAAACCTTTAAGGAACTAAGATTTGTTAACACTAAAAAAATAATATTATGAACGCATATATAGTAGCTGGATATCGATCCGCGGTAGGAAGAGCTAAAAAAGGCGGTTTCCGCTTCTACCGACCAGATGATCTTGCAGCTGACGTGATTAAGCACCTTGTTGGATCCGTCAAAGACTTTGATGCTACGAGAGTTGATGACTTAATTGTTGGAAATGCCATCCCTGAAGCAGAGCAAGGACTCCAAATGGGTAGATATATCTCCCTATTGTCTTTACCCATGTCGGTACCGGGTATGATAATTAATAGATACTGTGGGTCAGGACTGGAGGCAATCCATCTTGCTTGTGCCAGAGTTCACTCCGGCACGGCTGACTGTATCATTGCCGGAGGTACTGAGTCCATGTCACTAGTTCCAATGATGGGCTATAAAGCGGCTTTGAACTGGAAGATTGCAGATAAGCACCCTGAATACTACCTTAATATGGGACTAACTGCAGAGGAAGTGGCCAAAGACTTTAACATCTCAGCTGAAGACTCTAATGAGTTTGCCATGAAGTCGCATGAAAAAGCAGCTAAGGCAATCAAAGAAGGAAAATTCAAGGATGAGATCGTACCAATAACAGTTGAAGAAACCTATGTAGGTGAGGACGGTAGAAGACACAAAAGAGAATTTGTAGTGGATACCGATGAGTGCGTTCGTGAAGGCACCAATATGGAGTCTCTTTCAAAACTTAGACCTGCTTTCAAGCAAGGAGGCCAGGTTACAGCTGGAAACTCATCACCTACTTCAGATGGAGCAGCGTTTGTGATGGTCATGAGCGAGAAAATGGTCAAAGAGTACAACCTAGAACCCATTGCACAAATGGTGAGCTATGCTGCAGCGGGAGTAGACCCACGAATTATGGGTATTGGACCAGTTGAAGCCGTGCCAAAGGCATTGAAGCAAGCAGGTCTAAAGCAAAACGATTTGGATCTTGTTGAGCTCAACGAAGCATTTGCCGCTCAGTCATTAGGAGTTATCAGAGGTTTAGACTTAGATACGGATAAGTTAAATGTGAATGGGGGTGCTATCGCACTGGGCCATCCACTTGGATGTACTGGTGCTAAGTTGTCTATTTCACTTTTCAATGAGATGAGAAGAAGAGAAAGCAAGTATGGAATGGTCACTGCCTGTGTAGGTGGTGGACAAGGCGTTGCTGGAATTTACGAGTTTCTGAACTAAGCAGATTAAAACCTTATATCTTAAGCCACCCTTGCAGGTGGCTTTTTTGTTTTTCAAGTATATTGGCAGCTTAACCTAATATTCTATGAAAAAATTTCTAGCTCTTTTAACCCTTTTATCGCAAGCGCTCTACGGACAGTCAGACCGAGACTTAGCAGACAAATCAGTTAACCAAGCGATCATAAAAAGTCATATTGGATTTCTTGCATCGGATGAATTGCGAGGCAGAGATACCGGTTCTCCAGAATTAAAGATTGCTGCCAAATATTTGGAATCTCGCTTTGTTGAGTACGGAGTAAACATGGTTGATGGAATGGAGAGTTTCTATCAAGATGTACCGATGAAGAAAGTTGCTCCGCCAACTGTCGGGGCAATCAAGGTTGGTACTACGGAACTGAAGCTAAATGAGGATTTTGTAATGCTTGAAATCGGTGCTTCCATCTTTGACCAACCGTTCTTTTTTGCAGATTACGGAATGCCAGATGATTTGAAACAAAGCAAAGTGGAAGGAAAAATTGTCTTTGCGCTTTGTGGTGATGGGACGAGCCAAAACCCGCAAGAGTGGTTTGGCTTCTCTACTGAGAAAAGGAAAAAGGTCATGGAGCTTGGTGGCTTAGCTCTGGTTGAGTTATACAATTCTCCGCAGATTCCATGGAACCTCTTGGTCAGATATCTTGGTCAAGAACAAACTGTGCTTGATGAAGGTGAGGAAAAAACCATAACCCATGCATGGCTAAACAGAGGTAGCGATGATTTAGGTTTTCTGGACAAAAAAAAACCAGCATCAATCGTATCAGGAAATTATGAACCAGCACGGTTTGTTACTCAGAACATTGTAGGTATGGTGGAAGGAACAGACCCAGAATTAAAAGATGAGTTTGTAGTTTACTCCGCACACTACGATCATGTGGGTGTGGGGGTTCCAAACGATGAGGGAGACTCCATTTACAATGGATCGAGAGATAATGCTGTGGGAACGGTAACAGTCCTTACAGCAGCTCAGAACATTGCGCAAAATCCAACGAAAAGATCTGCGCTATTTGTTCTTTTCACAGGAGAAGAAAAAGGGCTACTTGGGAGCCAATATTTTGTCAATAACTCTCCCATTCCACTAGAAAATATTGTCTACTGTTTTAACTCAGATAATGGTGGATATAACGACACTTCAAAGGCGACTATCATCGGTCTAACAAGAACCTCTGCTGAGGAAATGATCATCGAAGCTTGTAATGAATTTGGTTTAAATGCGATAGAAGACCCGGCGCAAGAGCAAGGATTATTTGACAGATCGGATAATGTCCGGTTTGCGGCTAAGGGAATACCGGCACCTACATTTAGTTTAGGGTTTACCGCGTTTGATAATGAAATAACCAAGTATTATCACCAACCTACGGATGAGCCTTCCACGCTTGATTATGAATACCTTGAAAAGTTCTTCAAGTCTTATGTCTATTCATGCAGGTTGATTGGAAATGCTGAAACTGCCCCCTTTTGGAATGAAGGAGACAAATACTATGAAGCGGGTGTAAATCTCTATAAAAAATAAAAGGATCCTTTAGGGATCCTTTAGTTAGGAATTGGTGGTGAAGAGGACTTAACTTATTATTTCATTGGTTAAATAAAAAACGCCAAGGAGCCCACTTTTGAGTGAGATAGTTGGCAAACCATGGGATTAAGCGAAAACCCTGACTCCCCAGCATTTTTCTTTTTTAGATTAACCATCAACCTAAGAGCTTGTCATTCTTCCAAATGACTCTATGAAATTAGTGAATCGAGAAATCCTTTTTTGGAGCTAATATATGAGGATGGGTGTTACAAAAAGAGTAACGCCCTGATTTTCAGCTGTTAAGGCAAAATAGCATGATTGAAGGAATACCCAATTTAGGGTAGTGATTTACCCAAAAAAGGGGATTGTTAAATTCGAGCAATTCCGTTCTGAAGGGCGAACTTGACCAGACCAACAGCATTTCGCGCATGCGTTTTTTTCATCAAATTCTTTCGGTGTGTATGAACTGTCTGTTCGCTTAGAAATAGTTTTTCTCCAATTTCTTTCATAGTGAGCTCTTGACAAATGAGTTCAAGTACCTCTACTTCTCGTGGACTTACATCACCAGGCCTGGTACCCCCTGGCTTGTCCAAACTGTTTTTCTGTACACTTTTATGCAGCGCTCTTGATACCAGCTGATTGTAATAAAACTCATTGTTAAGCACGGAGGTAAGGGCTTTCCTTACTTCTTCCGGGTCGGCATTTTTTAGTAGGTAGCTATGAACACCAATTTCAATGAGATCCGAAATCAACTGCAGTGAATCATGCATGGAAATCATTACAATACTTACTTCTGGAAATTTTGAGACGATTTTCTTAGCTGTTTCACGGCCATCAAGAATCGGCATTTCTAAATCCAACAAGACAAGGTCAAACTCATTTTCGGAAAGCATGGTTAATGCTTCCTTGCCATTTTCGGCATCATCTACGGTCCCTACCTCATCAAATGACTGGAGTAGCATCATCATTCCCTTCCTAAATAGGGTATGATCATCAACGACAAGAATATTGAGTTTCGCTTTTTGTTCGCCCATAGCTGATCAAGTCCTAATATAGCGAAGGAGTGTGACGATTACCAAATTTCTCTAATCAACAAGTTGGACTATGCAGAGAAATGATATTGCTTTCATGAAAAGCAAAGAAAGACAGCAAATAAGATCAGTATCAACCTATATTTGCAACAGTCATAAATGAATTGAACTATGGGAATGTTGGTACTTATTATCGTGCTTTTTGTATCTGCTATTGCATGTGTTTGGGTATTGCCAAACAAGAAGGTGAGCAAGCACGAGAGAGATCACGTATAAAAACTCAGTGCTTCTTTTGCTTTTCTTTTCTTGAATTGACGAACGCAAGAGCGTTTGCAAAGGCAACCAAGAATATCACAATATTTACGAAAATGTTTACTCCTTCTGTAACTGCCGGATTAGTTAATTCCATACCTCATTAATTAAGGTGCTAAGATAGGCTCTTTGAGAGCTTTGAGCAATTTTCTTGTATCCATTTCATCATTATAAACATGTGGTGATACACGGATACGCTCTCCTCTAAAGCTTACACTTACTTTATTCCGCTTACAGGCCATTTTCACCTGCTCAATACTCACCCCATTTGGGGGCTTTAGTCCAAACAGATGATTAGCACGATAGTTAGCGTTTTCCAAAGAATACCCTAAATCTTGAAGCTCATTAATGGGTTGGCTCATTAACTCTTGGCAATATTTCTGAATCTTATTTGCATCCCATTTCAGCACTTGCTTGAGCGATGCATGAAGCATGGGAATCAAAATAAAATTGCTATGCTCTCCAACTTCATATCTCAGTGCCAGCTCTTGATATTCTTTTTCGTATGATACAAGACCTGCAAAGTCGTCACTATTTTTCCGATTCATCCAACTGTGCTCAATTGGGTCACCACCATCGAATACTTTCCCGTAATATGCCAGACCTAT
>CAYYNA010000004.1:0-17880 GCA_964472815.1 uncultured Roseivirgaceae bacterium | reverse complement strand
CCCCTTTGTACCGCTTTTTGGAGCCCGCACTATTTCGACTTCAAACCCCTTTTCCTCTAGGCTCATCCATGGATATACATTACTTGGGAATTGTTCATCCGCAACTAGGATTTTGCCGGAACTGAAGGGCAGATTCTGTACTACGTTCGCAATACCATAAGAAACTGACGGGATAACAGCGATTCTATTGCTTTCTTGATTATTTATCAGCTTAGAATATAGCTTTCTTATCGTCTCAGTTTCCTTGAAAAAATCTTCAGGCAAAATTTGAAATGGTTTCCGCTTCCTTTTGATTCCTTTAATTCCTGCATTCTCCACTTTTTTAAGCATTGGAGACATATAAGCACAGTTCAGGTAAGCGTACTTTCTTTGCAACTGAAATTTATCTCTTTGACTTTTCATCACTTAATGAATGGAAGTTAAATTATTCGAATCTTTTGAGGAGGCAAAATCTGTTTTGTCCAATCTACAACCTAGGTTAGTCAAAGCCAATGGACGAAATATTTGCGTTGTTAGAATTGACAATAATATAAAGGCTTTCGTAAACGAATGCCCCCATCAAGGAGCCTCATTACATCAAGGAAACCTCAACTACCTACATGAAATAGTCTGTCCTTTACATTCTTATCGATTCGATCTTCGAACAGGTGAGGCAATAGCCCAATCGTGCAAACCCCTTAAATTCATCACAGTCCTTACACGGGGTGAGCAAATACTTCTGAGGCTCTAGCCGATTTTGAAGAATTTAACGACGCTCAGAAGAACATCGGCAATTGACTGAGCAAACTCGTTTCCTGACCCTCTACCCACTATGTAAAGTACAAAGAGGACATAGATACTTAATAGAAGATAAGACTTGCGTTTGCCAAAGTAATCGCCACTTGTAAATATGATCACTGCTAAGACAGTCAATAGCCAAAGGAGAAATCGTAATTCGCTACTGAGATCCACAATCTCGGGAGGCATATGTAATGGCCCGTGAATCATTGTGAAGATGAACAATGGAAATCCAAGTGCAAAACAAATATCAAAGATGTTACTTCCGAGAGCGTTTGAAATAGCATCATCGTACTGGCCATTTTTGGCATCCTTAATGGAAATGATGGTGTCCGGGAAGCTTGAAGCGGCTGAAGCTAAGATCAAGGCAACAAACATAACAGGTATACCTAGACCATTAAACTCACCAAGACCCGCTACAGAATAAGTGTCGGCCCCAATCCACTCGCAAGCCAGTACTAAGAAATAACAAACGAGTGCTATTGAAACAGTCGAAAAAATCAAGAGAGACCAGGCTCTAGCGTTGCTGATCTTATTATCACCGATGAAAACACGTTCTAGGTCAAATGTAACTAAGCCTTTAAAAAACGGACCTTGAGGCTCTTCATCGACTTCAAATACTTCATCAGAGCTTTCTTCAGTCTCTTCGTCCACTTCTTCTTCACCAGTTGATCTTTTCATCGTGGAAAACATGTACACGATGTAGGCAACATACACGAGCATCAGTAGCACACCGTGATACCAATAGAGTGTGGAGCCACTTATGAGAATCAAGAAAATCAGTTCCGCGATGATCAAGGCTATCCCGTCTCTCAGTAGCACTTTTCGTGAAACATGAACCCTTTTGGTCATCTTCATTCCAATAACGGCAAGTACGGCAACTGCCGGGATCACCATTCCATTGAAAATCGCACTACCAGCTGTTGTTCCAATTCCTCCGGAAAAACCCTCTGCATCTTGCAATATGAATAAGAAAAAGAGCGAGGTAAATACCTCCGGCATGGAGCTTGCAATTGCATTAATGGTTGCTCCTCTTACGCCCTCGGAAAGGTTTCTTCCGATGTATTCTGATGCGGCCATAAAGCCATCTCCAGCACGCCAAATGATAACGCAGCAAAATGTGATAAGAAGTAAAGGGATTATTATGCCCATCTAGTGTTTCTTTGAAAATTAGAATTTGTAAATCATTGGTGACTATAACTGGAAGGGCCTAAATTAACAAAGAAATGCATTAGCAATTCAACTAATACTGATCTTTCGAATCATCAGGGTCTACTTGCAAAAGTCTCCGAAAAGAATTTCATAAAAAATAAGTGGTATGTATATCAATCTTTCCGGCCTAAATATTCTCGTAACCGGAGCAAGCCGAGGTATTGGAAAAGCACTCGCTACGAAGCTTGCAGAGGCAGGAGCCACCATAGCAATTCACTACAACAAGAATGTTCGGGAGGCTGAAGAGCTCGCACACATCTTAGGCAATGAGTCCAAGTCTTTCCAAGCGGATTTTTCCAAGCCTGATGAGGCGGCCAAGCTGTTTGATAGAGTAGCGCTTGAGATGGGGAGTGTAGAAATAGTGGTAAACAATGCAGGATTGGCTATTTCTACTGATATGAAAGCCAGCGACGATGATTGGATGAGCTCATGGAATGACACTATGATGGTGAACCTTACTTCTGCTGCAATTATTTGCAAGAAGGCGATCCAACATTTCACAAGTAGGAAAGCAGCAGGGCGAATTATAAATATTGCCTCCAGGGCGGCATTCAGAGGGGAAGAAGCAGAATATATGCCGTATGCAGCTGCGAAGGCAGGCCTTGTCTCGCTCACTAGAACCATCGCTCGATCTTACGGGAAACAAGGCATCAAAGCATTTGCAGTAGCGCCGGGTTTTGTTAGGACAGATATGGCACAGGACTTCATGCAGAAGTATGGAGAGGGGCATGCCAAAGATGACCTTGCGCTGGAGCGCTTGACCGAACCAAAGGACATTGCACCCCTAGTGACGTTCATTGCAAGTGGTATGGTCGATCACGCTACTGGTGCTTCTTTCGATATAAATGCTGGAAGCTACATCCATTAATAGACTATTTCGGAATCAGGATATTCGATGAAACTAGACCAATAACGCATGTTCTGTTTTCTGATATCGGAGATTATTCCTCTGAAATTCCTAAATTGGGAATCTAAATAATACTAATCAGCAAATGGATGCCAATTTTAAGAACCACCTCAAAGCACTAATTCAGCTTTCAATGATTGACCGGGATTTTGATGAGCCGGAAAGAACCTATATCTACACTATTGGCAAGGCCAATCGAATTCCAGAAGCAGAAATTGATGAATTAGTTAAACAGACGGTAAACGAAAAAGAGAACACCGAAATTAGCTATCAGGGTTTAATGAGTGAGGAAAGGTTTGATTTTCTGTACGATATTGTCCAGCTGATGAAAATTGACGGAGATGTGTATCTTACGGAGATAAAGTATTGCGAGGAGGTTGCTGAAAAGCTGGGATACGATAAAAAGGTTGTGAAAAAACTATCTGGAAGGGTCTATAGTGATCCAGCTATAAAAGCAGATAGAGATTCTCTGATAAAAATGGCTAACAAGTATTTGAGAACATAATTACAAGACGCGCATATGAGTATTAAGTCTAAGTTGAGTGTGCTGGTTCAACTGGCGAATATTGACGATGATTTTGCCGGAGAAGAAAAATCCCTAATCTACATGATTGGTAAGGCAAATGGTATTACAGAGCAAGAGATCAATGACATGGTAGAGAACCCTGAGCCACTGCCCCCGGTGAGTACCATGACAGAAGATGACAAATTTGAATACCTGTATCATCTGGTGCAACTAATGAAAATTGATAGCCAGGTCTACCTGTCAGAAATCAAGTTTTGTGAGGAGTTAGCCGAGAAACTTGGTTTTAAGAGAAATGTAATCTCAGAGCTTAGCTCTAGGATATACAGCGACCCAGCAATCACAGCCGATGTATCTTCGCTAAAAAGAGCGATCAAAAAGTACCAACACTAGAAGCGTTATTCAGCTCGAATAAGCTGTTTAAATGTGATTCCAAAATGCTGCTCGAGTTTAGAATAAAACTCGTCTTCATTAGTGAGTTCTGTTTCTTCGGTTTTCCCAAGAGCCAATATCTTAATTTTTTTCTCTGTGAGCGTAATCCTTCCAGTCGGGGTTAGTTTGGTAATCATGCGACCTTGAGTGAAATGCGATTCGGGTGAAGTCTGTTGGTGGTCGTTCATTTCCATGAATTGGATTATTTGCTTTTCCTCAGTTGAAAAAAGATACTTCGTCTTGAAATATGAGGTATCTTCAGAACTCTGCACCAAGAAGTTTTCGTCGGCATCTTGTGTAAAGCGCCAATAATCAGTATAGTCCATCTGGACTTCTCCAAGCACGATCTTCTTGGGGTATATGAGGTACTTGCCGTATCCAATATCTGCCAGCCAGCTTTCTTCACCAAACTTGACGATGATTGCCATATGCTCGTATTCTTTTCCGAACTCTCCGCTTTTCTCATTCCTTATTCTAGCAGAAATCAGATGGCAATTGAACCCCAAGTGGTATAGCAAATGGTAGAATAGACCATTCAGTTCATAGCAGTACCCGCCTCTTCCCTCAAGAATCAGTTTTTGGTAGATCTTTTCATAGTTGAGTATGATCTTTTTCTGATAATGAATATCAAGGTTCTCAAATGGAATATGAAGTAAATGTGATCGGTGAAGTTTTCTGAGGAAGTTAATACTTGGAGGTTCGGGCGCTAAGTGGATTCTTCGCAGATAAGATGCAGTATCAATCTTGGTGAGTTTGGGTCGATTTTGAAAGTAGTTCAATCGACTCACTAGCGGTCTACTTTATGTTCCTGAATTAAATTCCCAATCATATTGTTCAGTGCATCCACCCATTCTATGTCAGCATCCCATTCCCCTACATGGATGTTCTTCGAAATGTTTTGCTTGATGTAAAACTTGTGTACCAGTGCGTCTTTCGGAATTGGTTTAGCACGCGTCTGATCGGGTAGTATGGGGATCACTGATATAAAATCCGTCTCATTAGGCGAAACCTTATAATCCAGCATTTCTCTAAGTGTCTTTGCCTGACCACTAATTGATCGAAGAACAAATTGTCTTCTTTGCCTAAGTAAATCCTCATCACTTAGGGGATCAATTAGTTCATATTTATACGGATAACTTTTCATTAGTGTATCAAGAAGTACATTCTTTTGCTCTATGACCAGATTGTACCGCTCGATCTTTTTTAGAACGTCTTCACTTGCAGCAGCTGGGATTTCCATTTTTTCAAATCGCTCGACAGACAAGGTACTTCTTCTCAGGATGCCTGGATAATTCTTCAGCAGCGATTTTTCGACGATAGAGATTCCAGAAACAAAAGTGGGTTTGGATGGAATGAGAAAATTCTCGATCTCATTATCTGCTCTTTTTATCTCGCGACCCGTTTGCAGCAAGACTTCCGAAAGCAATGGCCTTTCCAAATAGAAGAGGTCACTTTCATGGTCAATGAAAGTGGAGGTATTATTAAATGGAGCGATGAGAAGCTGATACGAATTCTCTTTCTCAGTCAGAAAGATGATGTTTTTAATGTCTCTTTTGCTCAGAAGTTCCGCATAGGCATCTTTGGAATTTTCATTGACACTCAAATCGTAATGATTGATGTACATGACTACATCCACTCCCATGGTGGCAAAGGCCTTATGCAATTTGGCAGATGGATCTTCCCAATTTCCAACCCTGGGTATATCACCCTGTTTCTCTGGAACTAGTATGACAACCACGCTTCGTTCGCTGTTGATTCCTTCTGGTACGGTAAGTGTTTTCTTTATATCTAGGTATTCGTACAAAGGAACCTGACCGACTCCAGTGAAAAAAAGAGGTAGAAATAAAAGGAAGAAAATGAATTTCATATGCAAAACTGCGAATCTATAGCGCTATAAATCTCATTATATAACGGCGAATATGCTAAATTATGAAACAAGGAAATTTCTTAATCTGTGATCGATGACAAAGAGATCCTGCTCGGAATTTTTCAAAACGATAAAAAGAGAATTAAATGAAGAAACGATGTGAATGGTCCGAGAACACGTTTGAGCAGTACGTGAAATACCACGATGAAGAGTGGGGGGTGCCTGTCCACGACGAAAGAGTGCACTTCGAGTTTCTGGTTCTGGAAAGTGCGCAGGCAGGCTTGAGCTGGGCGACTATTCTCAAAAAAAGAGAAGGCTATCGAAAGGCATTTGCTGACTTTGATGTGCAGATGGTAGCTCAGTACGGTGAGTCCATGGTGGAAGAGCTACTTCAAGATGCTTCTATCATACGAAACAGAAAAAAAATTGAAGCGACAATCAACAACGCTATCAGGTTTCAGGAGATCCAAAAGGAGTTTGGTTCTTTTGACAAATATATCTGGTCATTCGTCGACGGTCAGCCGATTATTGGTCATTGGGAAAACATGAGTGAAGTCCCGGTGACAACAAATGAATCAGATAAGCTTTCCAAAGACCTGAAGAAAAGAGGTTTCAAGTTTGTAGGATCCACCACGATGTACGCTCACATGCAAGCTATTGGGTTGGTGAACGATCATACCGTCGACTGTTTTAGATACAAAGAGCTGGTCGAAGGTTAGAAACGCCACTCCTTCGAATGGCTAAGAGTTGCGAACAGGTTAAGTTTGTAGGATAACTCCACGGTTAAATGATTGAGAAGTTAGAAGAGATCAAGCATCGTTTTGAAGAGGTAGGCCAACTTATTGTCCAGCCGGACATTGTATCCGACATGAAGAAGTTTGGCCAGCTTAATAAGGAATACAAGGACCTTGAAAAGATAGTCTCCAAATACAAGGAATTTTCTGAAGCAAGCAGTAATCTACAAAATGCGAAGGAGATGCTAGCTACCGAAAAGGATCCTGATTTTCGTGAAATGGCCAAGGCAGAAATTGATGAGCTGGAACCGCAGATCGTTTCCCTAGAAGAAGAACTTAAAGTCTTACTGATCCCTAAAGACCCCAATGATAGCAAAAACATCATTTTAGAAATCCGAGCAGGAACTGGGGGGGACGAGGCATCCATATTTGCGGGCGATTTGTTCAGGATGTACAAATCTTTTGCAGAGAATGAAAAATGGTCGTTTTCAGTGATGAACTTCAATGAGGGAACCGCGGGAGGTTTCAAGGAAATTGTAGCTGCGATAGAAGGAGAAGATGTTTATGGAAAGTTGAAATTTGAGTCTGGGGTTCATAGAGTTCAGCGAGTCCCTGCTACAGAATCTCAAGGAAGAGTTCATACCTCCGCTGCTACTGTTGCCGTTTTACCAGAAGCGGAAGAAGTTGACGTGGAGCTGAACATGGGAGATATAAGAAAAGACACCTTCCGAGCGTCTGGAGCTGGAGGACAGCATATCAATAAAACTGAATCAGCAGTCAGATTAACCCACGCTCCCTCTGGTCTTGTAGTGGAGTGTCAAGATGGGAGGTCTCAGCATGCCAACTATGACAAGGCACTGAAAGTACTGCGGTCCAGGTTGTATGAGATGGAGTTGAAAAAGCACAACGCTGAAATCAGTAGCCAAAGAAAAAGTATGGTTGGCTCAGGGGACCGGTCAGATAAAATCAGAACTTACAATTATCCTCAAGGCAGAGTGACAGACCATCGGATTGGTTTGTCGGTGTTTAATCTGCCAAACGTTATGAATGGGGATATCACAGAATTTGTAGAGCAGCTGCGAATAGCCGAGAATGCGGAGATAATGAAAGAAGCCGAGGCATAGTTCGTTCTTAAGCTACCATGCGGAATTTCAAATATTTGATGTTGGCGTCAATCGTTTGGGTTGGCTGTTCGCTAGATGAAGAGTCTGTCTCTACTGACCCTGGCCTTGGTCTTATTTTCAGTACAGACACAGTGGCGTTTGATACATTGATTTCAGCTACACCGAGCAGTACTAGAAGACTGGCGGTTTTCAACCCAAATAAATCAGCCATTGAATTCACAAGTATTGCCCTCGGAAGAGGAGATGAATCAGATTACTCAGTCATTATCAATGGAAGAGAAGCTAATTCGGTTTTTAACGAGGTGCTTTTAGGTGGCGATAGCTTACTTATCTTGGTGGAAGTCAACGCTCGCTCGAGAAACCTGAACGAACCCTTTTTGGTAAAGGATTCTATCATCTTCAACTGGAATACAAACTCGACTCACGTAAAGTTAGTAGCCTATGGGCAGGATGGTATTCGGAAAGGGAATGAGGCTATTTGCGATGAGGTTTGGACCAATGATCGCCCCTACATTCTTTCAGACACTGTTCTTGTTTCCGCAGGGTGTCAATTGACCATTGAAAAAGGTGCCAAAGTGTATTTTGAGAACGATGCGGCACTTTTCATTCAAGGCTCCTTAAATGCGGTTGGGGATTCTGCAGATCACATTGAATTTAGAAACGCCAGGTTTGATGGAATTTTTGATGCTGTGCCTGGGCAGTGGAACGGAATCTACTTTTTGGAAGGTAGTACTGGCAACCAGGTGACCTACGCAGATATTTTCAATGGGCAGGTTGGTCTAAGAGTGGGGACTCCAGATGATGATGACTTGCCAGATTTAACGGTTGAGAATACAGTCATTTATAACATGAGTTTCTCCGGGATCCTTGCGTTCAGATCAGATGTAGAAGTGACAAATACGTTAGTGTATAATTGTGGAACGTACTTGGTAGGAAATTTTGCGGGAGGCAACTATTCTTACCAACACTGCACCTTCTCAAATGAACCCAGCCTTTTCGTAAGGGACGAACCTGCTGTTCAATTCACAGACAATGTGCTGCTACCACCCAACAATGACCTTCTAACGGATGATCTATCGCTGGTGCTTGAAAATTCTATTATTTGGGGCTCGGCAGATGAAGAGCTTCTCCTCAACAATGGCGGAGGATCGGGCTTTGTTTTAAGCATAAACAACAATATCATTCGATCATCTCAAGAGCTGGAAAATAACTTTCTTTCGCAAGAATTCAACTTCCCTGGCTTTAAGGACCCATTTCTTTTTGATTATTCACTGGATACGTTAGCCTTTGCCAAGGATAAAGGTGCTGCTATAGGGATATCTATAGATGTTACGGGTGCACCTAGAGATCTGGATCCTGATATTGGAGCTTTCGAAAGAATTGAAAACTAAAATTTCTTTTGTCTCCCGATAAATAAGTACCTTTTACTTTGCGTCTTGGCAACCAACCATGAGATCCGCTTTCACGATAATGCTAGCTTTTGTGATGCATTCACAAATCTTCTGTCAACCGAATGATGGTTCCAGCGCAATAGCTACTGACGAAATAGTGGAGGAAGTTTCTCAAGTTCAAGACAAGGCGGACACTAGTCTGGTAAATCAGGAAACGGAGCTAGAGAGAAGACGGTATCAAAATCGCATCTATGCAATAGTTCTTCTTATTGCAGTTCCATTGATAATAGTTCTACTTGTTTTATTGAGAAAGAACAATAGAGCGCATAAGGAACTAGTAGCGTTTAACGAGGAGCTCCAGAGAACACAAAAACTTCTGGTTACCTCCGAAAAGATGGCGTCTTTGGGAGTAATGGCCATGGGTATCGCGCATGAGATAAATAACCCGCTCAATTTTATAAAAAATGGAGTCGATGCACTCGGAGTAAGAATCGCGGAGGATCTACCAGAAAAGCGTACTGAGCTCGACCCACTATTCACCATAGTTCAAGAAGGAGTGGATAGGGCAGGAAAGATTGTTAAGAGTCTCAGTCATTTTAGTAGGAAAAGCCCTAGCATGAATGAGCAGTGCAATATGAAAGAGATCATTGAAAACTGTTTGCTCATTTTGCATAATAAAATCAAAAACAAAGCCCACATTCTCACTTCATTTGTAGATAATGGCGTGGTAACGGGAAACGAGGGTAGGTTGCATCAGGCCATGCTAAATATTCTCGCCAATGCGGTGCAAGCAGTTGAAAAAGGGGGTACAATCAATATTATTACTGCAAAAACTGGAGAAAACATTGAGGTGACCATCGAAGACGATGGGGAAGGCATTCCAGAAGAAAACCTAAGCCGAATCGGTGACCCTTTCTTCACCACTAAACCACCAGGCGAGGGGACTGGATTGGGCCTTTTTATTACATATTCAATAATCGAGGAGCATAATGGAAATGTTGATGTAATATCTAACCCTGGAAAGGGGACCATTTTTATCGTCTCCTTACCAATCAACCGATCCTAAGGTCCATCTTCTTCCTTTTGCTCTTTTTTATCTGACCCAATAAACCGTTCCTTTTTCTCTTTGATGCTTTCTGCTGCCTCTTCAAGATTTAGACGTGCCTTCAAGCGATTAAGGATACCTTTTCCAATGGACATGGCCCGATCGCTGAATGACAAATCTTCTTGCGAATTGCTCTCAGTCTGCACGGTTTCTTCCGACGATTGAGATGGTTTTTTGATTAAGTACTTGCTTGTGGAAGAGGTGTCAATTACAATGCTTTGGGCATAGCTTGCGCCAGATACTACTAGTAGAAGAAGGAAGGATGTGATTAATTTACGACGCAAAGCAACGGATTAAATTCCACCTACATCAATGATAATGTAAAGCAAAGTTTTTGGAAAGGATTTGTAAAAATTGTGAGACGAAATTATTGGAGGATTACCAATTCTGTCCCAAATGCGGACAGGAAAGCAAGGAAAAGGTGGTTACTTTCAAGGAGTTTATACTTGATTTTCTAGGAGACTACTTTACGTTCGATTCCTTAATTATTCGAAGCTTTAGTCCTTTGTTGTTCAATCCAGGTTTCCTGACAAATGAATTCTTGATTGGCAGAAGAGTAAGGTACATACCGCCGTTGCGGATGTTCATTTTCATAAGCATCATTTTTTTCTTGGTCTTGGGTCCCGTAGACAACACCATGGCTCTAGAGAGATCTGACGAAGAGGAGTTTCTAGACACGTTCTTTAGTGTCTGGTTTCCTCGATTGTTCTTTTTGCTGCTTCCCTTATTTGCACTTTTTCTATTTCTTCTTTTTAGGAAGCCCGGAAGGTTTTACCTGACTCATTTCATTTTCAGCATTCATTACCATGCGTTTGCGTTTGTGCTCCTGACTGTAATGGTCATCCTGATAGATTACATTTTTCCTTCCAGCGTCTTTCTGAGTCAATGGTCTTTTATGATTCTGATTGTCATTCTTCAGTTCTATCTCCTTATAGCCCTTCGGAAGGTGTACGAGCAAAAGTGGTTTACTGTATTCATGAAACTACTACTTCTGAATTTCATGTACATTATCTCGTCAATGATCATTTTTAGTGGCATTGGGGCACTAATTTTCTACATGTGATAAATTTTCTTGCTACAACGGTGAGGAATTAACGCAAGTGTTATTAATTAATTAGCTTGTTCATTAAAGATGACTACTACACAGAAAAATAGTCTAATTGTAGTTTCGGGGTTAGCCACGGTGGTTTTTCTTAACCTCCTTTTGATAAAATGGGAAAGTCAGGTCGAGGGGTCTTCCATATCTTCCTTTCCAGATTCTATTTGGTACATGATCGTGACGCTCACTACGGTTGGCTATGGAGACATGTATCCAATATCTACTGGAGGGCGAGTGATTGGCTACATCTATGTGTTTGCGAGCCTTGGTATTCTAGGCTTTTTGTTTACCGTCATTTCAAATAAAATTTACACCATGCTAGAGGAAAAAAAATTGGGTTTTCGCGGGACAAGTTTTGAAAATCATATCGTCTTTATTGGGTGGAATGAGTTTAGCCGAATGGTTGCAGATGAGATTATTCACACCGAAAAGAAACTAGCCATTCTTACAGATAAGAAAGATGATGTAGATCTAATCTACGATCAGTACGGCAAGAATAATTTGTTTGTGCTTTTTTCAGACTTTCAAAATAGCGATGCGCTAGAAAAGCTCAACGCTCAAAAGTCTGCGGTAATCTTCGTGACCATGCTGGATGATGCAGAAGCATTGATGATGATTCTGAACATTAAGAATTCTTGTCCTGATCAGGAGATTGTGGTTTCGTTGCAAAACTCGAAATTGAAAGACACTTTCCGCGCTGCTGGAGTGACGCACCTGATCGCAAGAAATGAAATTGCTTCCAAGCTTGTGGCCAGCTACATATTTGAACCAGATGTTGCTGACCTAAATATAGACCTGTTAGCAAGCGCCAAGCAGGACTCAGACTATGATATTCAGGAATATCGGGTCATCGCTTCAAACCCATTTATTGGGAAAAAAGGACGGGAAGCCTTTCATGAAATGAAGGATAAGCACGATGCAATTCTGATGGGCATTAGCAAAAAGAAAGGAGAGCAAATAGAGTTACATAAAAACCCGAATGATCAAGTTGCTATTGATGAAGGGGACTACTTATTGATCATGGCCAATGGCACTGAAAAGAAAAAGATTTCCGAGGATTTTGGAGTGAGCGAAGGAAGGGTTTATTAGAAAACTGGAAGACTATTCGAACTTACTTTCTAGCAATACTTTGAATTGCTTGTTCTTTTCTTCATTGCAACTGCTCAATTCAACATAGGAAGAGCCTTTTTCTGGAAATGTATGGATGGCAAGGTGACTTTCGCCAAGCAGCCAAATACAGGTATAACCCTCCGGAGAAAAATGATGCTCCATAAAATTAAGCACTTGATACTCGCACTGAGAAAGCAACTCGTTTCCAATCTGTTTGATCTCGACAGGATCTGTTAAGGCGATATAACTAACATATCGATGTATAAGGTTTTGATCTGTATTTATTTCTTCCATCTTGCTTCTCTTTTTATCACGTGTCAATATAAGTCCCAGTTTCCTCTCAAATAATACTGATACAGCACCGGATTGTGAATGGTGTTTACTTCTACTTCATCCACTTCTTCTCCGTAGATCGTTTTTCCAAAAGAGGTCATCAAAGACATGGCCTCATTGTTGATCCATTTAGTTTCTACCTTTTCAAAGGTCAGGGCTTGCAGCTGGCCCTTTAGATTAATCGAGTCATTCTTTGACCCAATGACCCAACCCCATTCACCTAAAGTGACAATCTGGTTGTGCATCTTTTGCGTGGTAAACCCTGCGGCAGACATGGTCTTATCGATGCACAGAAAAGCTCGGGTCGCAAAGTAGGGGCTACCCGCTTGAGTGATTAGCAGTCCGCCCGGTCGCAGCTTGCGGTGGATTAGGCTGTAAAATTCCTTTGTGTAAAGTTGATTGAGATCGACTGTGTTAGGATCTGGCAGGTCAACGATGACCACATCATAGAACGCCTCAGTATTTTCAATAAAAATGAACCCATCTTCGTTAAGAACCTGCACTTTTTGGCTGCTTAAGGAAGCATTGTTAAGCTCCGTCAAAACGGGGTGGCTTTTTCCCAAATTAGTCATCGCTGGGTCCAGATCTACTAGGGTTATATTTTGAACCGACGGATACTTGAGAAGCTCACGTGCCGCACAGCCATCTCCACCCCCTAGCACCAATATTTGGCTAGGTTTAGGGTGCAAATTCATCACAGGGTGAACCAGCGGCTCGTGATACATGACTTCATCAATGGTGCTCAGCTGCTGATTATTATTGATGTATAGCCAGTAATCCTCTTTCCATTGAGTAAGGACAATCTTTTGGTACTTTGTCTGTTCCGAAAAAATGACCTTGTCTTGGTACCGTCGCTGCTCACCAAAGAGTATTAGCGGCTGGGCAATGAAGAACCCGACAAGGAGAACTACTGCGACAGAACTGCTAGCAATAGAAAGCTGCCTTTTCATTTTCTTCGAAACTTCATTCCATAGAATGGCGATAAGGCCTACTGCAACTAAAAAGTTAATGGTGCCGAGGATAAATGGGGTGTAAGTGAGCCCTAAAATGGGCAGCCCAACAAAAGCAAAAAACAGGCCGCCAGCTAAGCTTCCATAGTAGTCTTGCTCTAATACAGAAGAAACATTGACTTTTAGAATCTGATAGTTGCTATTTAGTCGAATGACAAGTGGGATTTCCATCCCGATCAATAGCCCAATAATGATGCAAAGAAGATAGATAACTACACCAGTATATGCAGTATATGCTGCGATCATGTACACAATCAGCGCAGAGAATGCTGAGAAAAATGAAAGTGTGAACTCTATCAAAATGAACTTCTTTAACAAATCCTCCTTAAACACTTTACTGATCCTACTTCCAAGACCCATAGAAAACAGCATGATGGAAACGATTAAGGTCCATTGGATTACAGCATTTCCGAGAAAGTAGGTTGCCAATGTTGACAGCACGTACTCTGCTACGATCCCTGCTAGTCCGGTTGCGAATAGAGCAATCTTAAGGACCTTTGACTTCAGCATCTGTTGCTAGACACTCCAACAAATCAGTACAGACCCGCCGATGTACGCAAAAGCTTCGACCACTGCAGCTCCAATATTTGGTTTTTCTTGATTGACAATTTCGTCGGTCAAGTTTCGGCCGGGTAGTATCAGCTTATCTGTGACCAACCTAGCCAGTGGCAGAAACAGGAAGCCAAGCACAACATCAAAGCCTACATTTTCCGCAGTGATTAGCCAACTTTCAAAATCAACCATCAAGCCCTGTCGGATTAGGTTGCCAATGGCAATGAAAGCTCCTGCAAAACCAATTCCTACAGCTACATTATTCTTTTCAATATGCTCATGAATGTCGTATGGAGTAATAAGATTGTAGACATAACTTGTCAGAATCAACAAAACCTGTCCTACTACCCAGAAAATGATGGCAGTCAAGATACCACCTCCCTCGCCATAGATGGACCCCATAAGGATAAGACCAGTTGCAGCTGCATTAGCCCCTTCTATGATTCCTGTTCCCGAGTTTTTTTGCGTAATGATTTCGTCGTACATCTTGAACTTATTCAGGATGACGATATCATTGATTTTTATGGCAAGGTTGAGAAGTACGATTCCCAATATTCCGTAAATGAAGATATTCACCACATCTACCCAAATTCCTTTGCTTTCCCCAAGCAGCGCCCCGCCAATTACAAAAATGAGCCCAACAAAGTAGCCAATGTAGGCAAAAGAGAAGGCCAGGTTATCTCGTTCTACCAGCTCATTTTGTATTTTGATCTTCTTGTGAAAAGTACGGTAAGCGAAAATCCCTATTCCGAATAGTACAAATGAGCTAACCAAGTAGGTTAATGTGGAAAGTAATGCATCTACAAATTCCATGAATGATAAGTTAGTGTTAGTTCAATGATTATTTACCAGTTCCCCCACTTCGTGATCGCATAGACCGTGAAGAAGAATACCTTGAGTTACTTCTCTTCACTGAGTTGTTGACTCTTTGTGTGAATGAGTTCTTTCTTGGGTTTTTGCTCCAGCTACTGTTGCTTTTGTGCTGTGAGCTGTAGCGGCTATTAGTTCCATAGGTTGGAACACCGGAAGATCTTGGTCCGTAATAAGGCCTGCTTCCGTAATATCCACCTCTGTAGTCATCATAATAGGATCTTCTTGCTGGAAAAGTGGCGAGATTAAACATGGAACGCATGAAGGCGTACTGTCCATAAAACTCCCAAAATGAATACCCATCTCGGTGGGTTCGCCACTGCCCATACTGCGAGTTGCCTACATAGTTAGAATACCCTGGAGGAGAAGCCACCTTTGTTACGGTCCCATCGTCGCTTTTGGCGGCAATTTCCATTCCCATGTTATCGACGTTTTTCTCAAAGTATTTCTCTGGAACTTGTAGCCACTCTGTGGTTACTTCATCTGTTTCTCCAGGCAATTCGTCGTTTGGATTGCTATCTACCGTTTCAATGATTCGATATTGATGAAAGTATTCTTTTGAGAAGTTTCCCTTCACATCCATATCATATAGAATGATGGAGAATGATTTCGCATCTGACATGTCCCTGATCAATACATCAACCGGGTTTTTTTGATATCCACCTCCACCACAACTGGAAATGGAAACAACAAGTAGTAGTCCGATAATTTTTTTAGTCATTTTATTCTTGGAGTTTTGGTAAAATATTGGACACCTCGTACGGTTCAATGTATTCTCCCTGTGAGGCCTCAAACTGTCGTTCTCCCCATTGCTCAATGGTAAGGATTTTTTCCTCATTCTCATCATAAAAGCTCCATGAAATTAGCTCTGACCAGGAGTCTTTTTCTTCTTCATCGTCCGCCATATTTCTGAAGTACCCTGGACTTTCTTCGTCCCTGTAGTAGGTCACACCCTGGTATTTTAGTTTTTTTGGAGGCTTTCCTTTTTTCACCATTCGATCTGGCAGGTCTGGATCTATCACTGGAACTTTGACTTTTCTGTGCAAAGAAACTTCCAACTCATCGTCTTCTTCCACTTCCAAAAAGAGCGTTTCACTTCCATCACTAATTTTGAATTCTTTGGAGAAATAGTTGCTCCCCCAATCATATTCGTAAGCCTCCTCTACTTTCCAAGTTTTGAGATCGTACTCAAAGACAAAACCCTCATCAAGGTCTTTGATAGTGATGTTAGAAGGGTCGTAAGAAGGATCTTTTTCTTTTTTCTTAAAAGCGTCGAACAGTCCCATTTGATAATGTAGTATTGATTTGGGTGAATGAAAAAGGGTTATCTCAAGCAGAGATAACCCGGTATTGTCGCTTGTTATTTCTTGTTCATTTTGGCCTTCAATGCTGCCAAAGCATCATTGTTCGATGAAGGAGTAGACAAAGCTTTATCGATTTCATCATCGACGCTTCGTGATTCATTAGCAATATCCCCGTAGGACTGAGCCAATGCCTCATCTTGTTCTACCTTATCCTTCATTTTCTCTAGCATAGAAACCGTGCTAGTGGAATCGATATTTGCCAATTGCTTATTCAAGTTTTTAGTCGCAGCGTTCACTTTGTCTCTCGCTTTCAGCGTTTTCAATTCATTTTCCCACTTGCTAATATTAGAACGAAGGTGCCGAACATTTTGCTCAAGCTGAGCGATACTGGCGTCAAAACGATCTTTTTCTTCTTTGGCTCTTCCACTCTGCTGCATTGCCTGTTCTTTTTTACTTAAAGCTTCTGTGGCCAACCTATCGGCATCAGCTGCATCCATTTCGCCGGCTTCCGCCTTTTTCAGCAGCTGCATCGCCTTTTGCTCGTAGTTATCAGCTTGGTTTTTGTTGCTGATCATTTCATTCTTTGATCGGATAGCCATGGCCTTCACCTCGGCCAATGATTGCAAACTTTTGTCAAGGTCTTTTTTCAGATCCCTTATTCCTTGTTCTGTCAATTTGATTGGGTTCTCCAGCTTGTCGATCGCAGCATGCGCTTCCGCCTCACCCACTTTAAATAGTCTCTTAAATATTCCCATTGTTTTGATTTTTAGTTTTTAGAAAATTTGATGATTTCGCTCGAGTATTCACTCAATAACAGCTCCAGCGAATTGATGGACCCCTCTAGTTCATTAAGGTCAAGATTTTCGAGAGCAAGCGTATCCCTAAAGATGACTTTTTCACCTGCTTCATCCAGCACAAACGCGCCAGAAATGATATCCCTATTTTTCTTCAAAAGAGAAGAAAGAATTTCTTCTGATGAATTGTGCAGCTCAAAGAGATACTGCTCCATGATTAATATAGGATCTGCGCAGGCGATGACCAGACTTTTAATTCCGGAATCCTCATTCTCCACCACAAACACTTCTCCTTCTGCATCCTCATGAACGATAGCAAGGTCTAACTCAGATAAATATTCTCGTACTGTTTCAAAATAACTCATATTCGATTAAGGTTTTTACTAAGATAGAGATTACTTAGTGAGTTTGGTAATTGGTTAAATGCGTTGATAAACGCACAAGACAATAATTTTAGCATAAGACAATAAAATTAGCAATAAAATTGATGATATTTACGGTGCAGTTTTGATAAAGGTTGCCAAAAAGTTGAAAATATGTCGCAGATAGGTAAAAATATTCGTAAAATCAGAATGGTAAAAAAAATGAGCCAAAATGATTTTGCTAAGATTTTTGATGTGGCAAGACCTAGCATTGGGGCATATGAGGAGGGAAGAGCTGAACCAAAAATTGAAACGGTGATTCAAATTGCCAAGCATTTTGGCATTTCGATAGATGCGCTATTAACGAAGGAGAT
>CAYYNA010000003.1:30305-45484 GCA_964472815.1 uncultured Roseivirgaceae bacterium | reverse complement strand
CTTCTTAGAGATGATGGGCAGCAAAAACTCGCTGGTGATTTCACGTGCTTGACTGTGTCCATAACTTTTCCCGTAGGCACTTGCCATAATCACAATCACAGCATCAAGATCCTCAATTACATAGATTTTGTTTCCTCCGTTCCCGGTACAATATTTAAACCTGTAGGTCGAATCGCCGAACGTTAAGTCTTTAATCCACCAGAAATAGCCATATTCTCTCGGAGCACTTGTGGTCTTTACCTTGCTGGTCAGACTCTCTGAGATCCATTGCTCGGAGATGACACGTTCACCATTCCAAGTACCTCCATTCAAATACAATTGTCCAAAGTCTGCAAAACCGATGGCTGTAGTTCTAAAATTCCCCGCAGTACTTGGTACTCCCTGAGGGGTAAAAGACCATTTGTAGTTTTTGTTTTCTAGTGGCCCAAAGAGCTTTTCAGCCGAATACTGCTCCAGGCCATCCGGAACTACACGGTTCAGAATATCACCAATAAGTATCGTTCCGGCAGTGAAATATTTCCAGCTATCACCTGACTCTCGTGTACTATCAAGGGGTAGGTTTAGCGTCCACTGCACCCAATTATCCTTGTCATACATGTATTCTTCATTACCAGGGGTATCGTAATTACTATCATCTCCATCAAAATTGCTGGTCATGGTCACAAGATCGCGGAGCTTTATTTGCTCTTTCTTTGGATCGTAATTGTCATAATTTTTTAGATCGTAGAAGTCAGATATGGGCTGCTGAAGTGACTCAAGGTATCCTTCGTCAAGTGCTATGCCGAGCAGGGCAGAGGTGATGGATTTACCGACAGATCGAGCATCATGGATGTCATCTTTCGAAGTGCCGTTATAGTACTCCTCTATGAGTGCTTCACCATTCTGATAGACCACAATAGCATTCACGTCTTTATAGACCTCTCCCTCAATGGAATCTCGCAATACTTTGAGTTCAGAGTGAAATGTGTCTTGCTCGGAACTTGGACTACACCTACAAATAGCAAGTGCAAGCGCTAACGCTGAAAAGTAGTTGATCGCTTTCATCGGGGAATTTTGATGTTTTGAAAATGAATCTTTTGCTGCGAAGGTGGGAATAATATAGAACCGAAAATTGTGTCAGATTAACATCATCTCACTTTTAACCTTTTTCGAAAGTATCCTGGATTTCTTTTATAGTAGCTCTTAAAGACATGATTGAAATTACTTTGATCCGAGAAACCTGCCTGGTGCGCAATTTCTGTCAAAGTCTTGTCTGAATTCAGGAGCATGCTTGTGGCTCTTTGCAGCTTGAGTTTACGAATATATTCACCTAAACTAATCGAAAGATACTTAGGTACCGCTCTAGAAATATGAACGGGATGCACACCTAATTCCTGAGACAATTTCTCAAGTGTCAGATTGGAACGATCCTCGTGTAAGATTTCTTTCAACCTTGCAATCCAACTTGGAACTGCAGCGAAATCAGGAACTTTTTTTAGACTTAGCGCATCGGATATTTTCAATAGAAGCATATCAATTGAAAGCTCACTGTGCTCATCCGAAAGTAAGAACTCAAAGTATATTCTGTATAAAAGACACTGAATTTGCGGATCCTCGATTTTCTCGCTTCCTTCCAGCATTTCAAGATCAAATCCATTCTTCCGACACCAAGATCTTTCGAATTCCAGATGAAACCCTGCTGCTTGAGCGGAATGCCTGATGCCATAATGTTGTTCTTGCCAGTTATTGAACATTAGGCTTCCCGGAGGAAGCAAAGACTTCTCCCTTTTGTTGCAATCAAGCATGTTTCCCTGAAGGACAAGCATGAAATACGGGTTTTCATGGTAGTGCCATGGTGTCCTCTCGATGGTGTAGTTGTATTGAGAGAGCACGATCTTATTGGAGGTTAACTCCAAATGCTTTGATCCGTAATATTTTCCCTTACTTGATATATTCACTGAATTGCAATCTCAAACCATTCAAAAATAGGAACTCCTTTGCCTGTATAACTATCGGCAGACTATTTTTGATTTCACGGCACTAATCAGATAAATGGATCATTCAAACTGTGCAACCTCATTCAAATGGGGCAAGTACCTACTCTTCCAGACAATACTCGCGTTAATTGTTGCTTGCAATAGCGAGGAGGAACAGAAGATATCGGCCACAGAAATTTTAACGAGTACGGATTGGGTACAAACAAACAATGGGCTAACGGAAATCGATCAAATCTCCTTTCAGGAGAATGGCGACCACTTGATCCTGGTTCCAAGAGTTGTTCAGGTAGATCCTTTGATCCTGACACAGGACACGATCAGCGGGACCTATTCCTTAAGTGAAGACCTTTTGGAGTTGGAGAATCAGCGCATAGTCCTGACACCAGAGACTATCGACGATTCTCTGGTATTTATAGAAAGGTCCATTTCCTTTAGTTGCTCATGGCTGATTGTTAAACTAGAAGAAACGGGTTTTGAGATTGTGGATCAAAACGAGGACCCGAATTTTGGATGCTTTACGAACCTGAAAAACTTGACCTTCGAGCCTAAGCCAAATCCGTAGAATTCTGAACCAAATCATAAGGTTCTCCAGAAAGGCCTTGTCTAATTTTATTGCTATGGTACAGGACGTGAAAAGCATAAAAAGCTTGGATGGAAGACCCATTTTCGAAAAAGCAATTTTCGAAGCACCTTTCAGATACAAGTCCAATTTGGTGAAGGAGAACAGGGCCTGCTTTTTCTACATGGTAGAAGGAGCTTACCGCACGCACTCCGATGCTAACAAGATAGAGCTAGGAAAAAAAGATGGTGTGGTCAAACGGTGTGGTTCTTACATATCTGAGCTGCTTGTCACCGCAGAATCAGACACATGTGAAGCCATAGCCATCTACTTTTATGAGGATCTACTTAAAGAGATTTACAATGAGCTCCCAAACCTCTTCGAGAAAAGTACAAGTGAAAATATCGTCCAGAAAGTATCCGGAAATGCACTGATCGATAAGTACATAGAAAGCCTGCTCTTCTATTTTGATAACCCCATTCTTGTGGACGAGCCTTTGGTCACATTGAAGTTAAAAGAGATCATCATGCTGCTGCTAAAGACTGATAAGTATTCATCGGTGCTAGAGTTGATGACCGATTTATTCAACCCACAATCAGCCTCTCTAAAACAGATCGTGGAAAATCATTTGTATGCTGATATTAGCATGGATGAACTGGCGCATTTATGTTCCATGAGCCTTTCAAGCTTCAAGAGAGCTTTCAAAAAATCGTATAACGAAACTCCTGCGCGATACATCAAATCGAAGAGACTGGAAAAGGCAGCAAAATTACTGACCATCTCTGAACAGTCTGTCACGAGTATCGCCTATGAATGCGGATTCAACAACCCAGATGGATTCTCTACCATATTCTCTCAGCACTTTGGCATTTCTCCAAAAAAGTATCGTTTGAGCCAAATAAAAAGTTCTTAGGACCAAAGCAAAAGCTCTTTCCTTCTGGTCTCTGAAATCTTTGTTTCATCATTTTTCAACTCTTAAAGAAAATAATATGAAACAGACAAAAAGAGGCTTTAACCTAGAATTGAAAGAACAGCTGCCTGCCGAAATCCAAGAAGTTTTCGATTGGTACGTGGAAAACTTTCGGTTTGTGCCAAACCTTTCTCGTGTAATGAGCGAGGCTCCTGCATTGCTCAGATCCTATTGGCAGACCCAGCTCAATTTGCTGCAAATCGGGACACTTACTCCGGAAGAAAACAACGTGGTGCAAATGAGTATCGCGGTGGAAAACAAATGCAGGTACTGTGCTTCTGGTCACATCATGGCTGGCCGCATGGTATTCGGGTCATCAGAGGAAGTCATGGAGAATATCATCGCGGAATCCGATTTACCTGAAGTTAAACTCAACGCTTTGAGAGATTTTGCACTAGCAGTGTATGAAGGAAAGGGTAGCGTGAGCAATGAGGCCCTTACAAATTTTAGGGAAGCTGGCTACTCCAACGCCCAGGCACTAGATGTGGTGACAAATATCTCGACCAAAGTCATGTCCAACTTCACCAACCAATTGACAAACAACGAATTGGACGAGGTATTAGAACCCCTAGCCGCAGAACTCAACTACTAATTATTCAAACCAAAAAAATACAAAATGAAATATCTATCAATAGTAACTATCGCAATCATGAGCACAGCAGCAATGGCACAGACTAAGAAGCAGCAACAAGTAGTTGCCGAGCGCACAGTCAACCTACCAGCAGACAAAGTTTGGCACATCTTGGCAGAGGATTACGGTGCAATCGCAAACAGTCACCCAGCGATCATTAAATCAGAATATGCATCAGGAACTGTGAAGGGAGAAGAGGGAGCCGAGAGAATGTGTTACTTCAATAAAAAGGGTACTCAGATGTTCCACGAAAAAATCACCAAGTGGAACGCTGAGGAGATGTCCTTCACTCAAATCATCAAGGATTATAAAAAATTCCCGATTGATAAGGAGCATACCGAGGTGGTCTATTCAGTAGAAAGGATTGATGGTAATACCTCCAAGATCAAAGCCAACTTGATGTACCGAACCAAACCAGCTTTCATGGGAGGCATGGCAAAAGGGAAGTTCAGAGGGATGCTAGAAGATTATTTTCTAGCCATAGAACACCACATCAAAACCGGAGAAAAAGTGACAGTGGAGAATTTCAAATCCATCAAAAAGCACTACAAATCCTAGTGGTGTGACGAGCACCGAAAATCAATCTTAATAACATAAGCATGAAGAATTTAAGTAAAATATTCATTGGGCTTTTTGCGATAGCAGTGCTATCCTGCCAAGCAGCAGATAAAAAACAAGGATCTGACCAAGCATTAGTGACTTCAAAAGAGCAATCTGTCGAGGAGCAGGAAGTAAAAGAGGGGGAAATCGTTTTCAAAAAAGATAAATTGATCGAGGTAGCCTTACTTACCATCAAGCCGGGAATGGAAGAGCAATTCAACCAGGATTACTTTTCGCAGGCTTTTCCGATTGGGACGAAGTACGGAGCAAGACACATTGGCAGCTTTGCCATCACGCAAAAGGACGATGGGAATGTACCGGCGCAGATGCTGGTCTTTTTCGAGTGGAATAGTACCGAAGACTTCCGAAAATTTAACGCCGACTTGGACTTTGTGAAAATCGTCAATATTCGGAATGAGGCATTGAGTTTTCTTACAACCGGGTCATTTGTGGTTGACAAGGATATTACCTACTCACTTTCCTCAGATAAAACGTATGAATTTGCAGCTCTTTGGCTCCAAAACGCTCCACTTCTGCAAGAGTATTTCGAGGCAGTATTGCCATTGGCAGCAGACCCCAAGATCCAGTTTGAGTTGATTGCTCAGTTGGTTTCTACCGGAGATCCGGATGGGACTTACCACCCAAATCTGGTTTTCTTTTCCGAGTGGAAAGCAGGATACAAAGGGAAAGAGGAGCTTTTACAAAGAGACGAGTTTAAGCAGAACGTTTCGAAAAGAGAAGAAGCCGCCCCTTACAAAGACGTTCTGATTGTGTCACCAATTTTGTAAATCAAAGTATGAAGACCTATTTAATCGTGAACGCAACACCTAACCCTGAAAATCAGGCCGATATACAGGCGTATACTAGAGGGGTACTACCACTTCTAGAAAACGCTGGCGGGAAAGCACTGAGACGGGCAAAGCTGAAAAATGTGATCAAAGGAGTAGCGAAGTATCCATTGTTCCTCTTCATGGAGTTTGAAGATGGAGAGAAAGTAAAAGGGCTGTTCGAGAGCGAAGAATACAAAAAACTTGTACCTCACAGAGAAAAGGCTTTCTCGGATTTAAACATCTATGAGTTTATTGATTTGTAGCGCTAATAGTAGTCCCTCCGCTGATCAAGCCACCCTAGCAATAGGGTGGCTTCTTATTTTCAATGAACATATCTATCAGGCTGGGTTTACCTGCCTATCATAATCAGTCTTGGTATCAATGTCTTGCAGCACTCCTGGATCATCAACATCCACTTGGATCACAAGTTCCTTGTTGGCCATTACAATACCCTTACACCCTTCTGGTTCTTCGTGAGCTAGAATGTCGGCGTGAAAAACTTTCGGTAGAATCACAGGATTACCTTTCTCACCTTGATAAAAAGGCAAAACAATGGCGGCTGGATTTGAGCTAAATGCGTCCAATAGCACATCATAGGTAGGTGTTTTAATATTCGGCTGGTCTCCTAGGCAAATCATGTAGCCATCTCCTGCGGCCATCTCCACCCCAGCCTGTATAGAACTGGTCATTCCCGATTGATAGTCAGGGTTGTCCACCACTTTTGTTCTGGTATTTTCAAATTTCTTCAATCGATCCAGCGAAAGCTCACTTCCTACCAGAATGATTTCATCCACTCCTGCCGAACCAACATGCTGAATAACCCACTCAATCATGGGCTTGCCTCCAATAGGAAGAAAAAGTTTGTTCTCCTCTCCCATTCGTCGAGACAGGCCTGCGCCCAGAATAATAGCTGAAACTTTAGCCATTGATCTTGGCTAACAATTGTTCTTTTTCCGCCGGTGTATTCGCATTTAGTAAAGCGTCCAAATTATTAATTTCCAGCTCTTCTATCTCACTATTGATCAATGCCTTCCTGGGGCAGGAATACCCGAGGGTCAGGAAATTCAGTAATCTCGGATATGCCCGCGGCTCCCAAAGTGTAATCAATGGCTCAGGAAACTTGGTCTCCGGATTGTGAAAACAAGTAGCCACCTTCGATGGGTTGCGTTGTTTAATTAATTGACTAATGGAGGTCTCATCTAGCAACGGAATATCGGTTGCCACCACTAACCAGGCTGAATTGGGATCTTGCCTGAAAGCGGATAATATGCCTCCAAAAGGACCAAGATCCGCAAAGCTGTCGGGAATCAATTCAAAGGAGGTTTCAATTTGCTTCGTGGTGGAGATGAAGGTCCGCTCACAAAATTTGTCCAGCAAATTGGCAATATGTTCCCTTTGTGGCAGCCCATGGTAATCGATGGCACCCTTATCCTCTCCCATGCGCATGCTTTTGCCTCCCGCTAACACCAAACCTTTTATGTCTGGCGTTTTCACCTCTCGTTGAATGAGTGACGCAATCCGATCAAGTTCGGTCAGCTGTACCACTGGAAGTTCACTGTGGGCTACTTTCAAATAGTCGTGAATTTCATGCTCACCCTCATCTAAAATAAAACCCAGAACATCAGTCAAACGGTCCAGCTTTCGCTCTAAAGACTCTTTCTTTTTTTCATTAATCAACACAAGCTGCTTCTCCGCCTTAAAATGATTTCCGTTGACCAGTACCAGGTCACAGGCATTGAACATACTACGAAACTCATACTCCATGTACTCAGAGGTAAATTTCACTTCATGAAAATCTATTCTGTCCGTATACCCAATGGTGTAAGCTCCTACTGGTTCCTTGTTGTTGTGAGCTGCATCTAAATACCCTACCCGAAAGTCAGAAAAGTGAGTAGCCAGCTTACGGCTCAGCTCTTGAATGATACCGCAAGGTGCTCCGAGGATGGCGATCTCATTTCTGTGAATCTTACCCCCCAGAGGTTTCTGCACATCTGCATGTTTTTTATGTTCTGGAGAAGTCACTTTTCCCTCCTTTCTTTTCCATCAGTTTCGTTTCTCTTATTTCAATGTTGTGTGAAAAACCTTTACACATATCGTAGATGGTAAGCGCTGCAATGGATGCTCCTGTAAGTGCCTCCATCTCCACTCCCGTTTTGGAAGCGATTTTCGCGGTGCACCAGATCTCCACCAGTTTTTGATCATTGATTTCAATATCAATCGTGCACTTATCTAATCCAATGGGGTGACATAGAGGAATCAGATCACTCGTCTTTTTTGCTCCCATGATCCCTGCCAAGATAGCTGTTTGAAAGACCGGACCTTTTTTGGTGTGAATTTCATCGTTTTCTAATCTGGCGATGATCTCTTCATCCAAAAAGACCAGCGTGCGGGCTGTAGCGGTACGGGCTGTAATCCCCTTTTCTGTAACGTCTACCATGGTGGGGTCGCCAGATTTATTCAAATGGGAAAATTTCTTGTCCATCGAACTAATTTTAGGTTAGTGCTCTTACAACAATGTTAAACTATTGAATTGGTTTGACGGTTCGACAATGAAATAACTTCGGTTACATGACCCTCACATCAGAAGAAATTCGTAGGTATGCTCGACACCTAAACCTCCCACAATTTGGAAAGGAGACCCAACAAAAATTGAAGGATTCCAAGGTACTGGTAGTAGGAACCGGAGGATTGGGCGCACCAATCTTGCAGTATCTGACAGCTGCGGGAATTGGGACTATTGGGGTCGTAGATTTTGATGTGGTAGACCAAAGTAATCTGCAACGGCAGGTACTATTTAGCACTTCTGATGTGGGAAACCCAAAAACCACCACTGCAATCAATAAGCTAAAAGATCAAAATCCGAACGTAGATTTCATTGAGCATCAAGTCACATTAAGCTCATCCAATGCGCTGGAAATCCTGGAGGAGTACGATGTAATGGTTGACGGCACTGATAATTTTCCCACCCGATACCTGGTCAATGATGCTTGTGTTCTACTGAACAAGCCTTACGTCTATGCTTCCATCTACCAGTTTGAAGGTCAAGTGAGTGTCTTCAACTATCAAGAGGGCCCGAACTATCGGGACCTTTTTCCGACACCTCCGCCTCCCGGGCTAGTTCCAAGCTGTGCTGAAGGAGGCGTATTAGGCGTACTCCCAGGAATCATCGGGTCCATTCAAGCTTCCGAAGCAATCAAGGTAGTTGCTGGGATCGGAGAACCACTTTCGGGCAAGCTATTTTTATTTGATGCTTTGGATTTTACGACAAGAAAGCTGAATATTAGAAAAGATCCTGAAAATCCCATTTCTGGAGATAATAGGACCATTACCAAACTCATAGATTACGACGAATTTTGCGGATTAAAAATTGAAAACGATATGCAAACCATTACTGTAGAAGAACTCAAAGAACTCAAAGACAAGGGTGAAGAATTTACCTTGATCGACGTACGCGAAGAACACGAATACGAAGATGCCAACCTCGATGGAATCCTTATCCCACTGGGAAGTATTCTTGATCATTTGGATCAAATTCCTAAAGAAGGAAATGTGATTATGCAATGCCGTTCTGGAGGGCGTAGTGGAAACGCAATCAAGCTACTCGAGCAAAGAGAGGGCTACACCAACCTCAAGAACCTTGAAGGTGGTATCCTCGCCTGGAAAGACAAGTTCGATCCAGATATGAACGTTTTTTGATTACCTAATCAAGTTTGCATTTTTTGCCTCAATGATCTGAGCCATGATCGCCAGGGCGATTTCTTTGGCTGATCTGGCATTGATATTTACCCCAATGGGCGCCTTGATTTTATCAATAAGCTCTTGGGGTATGCCCTTTTCGAGTAAACGAGCAGTCCTTTTTGCGTGCGTTTTTCTACTTCCCAAAGCTCCAATGTAGGCAGTTTTTGAAGGCAAGAGAATTTCCAGTGCATTATCGTCAATCTTAGGGTCGTGCGAAAGGATAGCAGCGAATGTGTAGGCATCAAGCGCAAAATCATTGAGAACTTCCGAAGGGTAAACGTTATGGATTTGATCAGGTGGATCCTGAAATGTGGTCTTCTCCGCGAAATAACTTCTTGGATCAATCACAATTGTTTCAAATCCAAACTCATTCGCTAAGGAAACCAGGTCCACTGTGATGTGTGCTGCCCCAATAACAAGTAATTGAGCTTTCCTTGGGAAGAGCTGAATAAAATATTCTGTATCCCCAATAGTGATGGTCTTATGCGTTCTTTCATCGTAAGCCTGTAGTGCTGCCGATCTAAGTTCTTCCGAAATTTCGGCACCAGCTAATTGCCCGTCTTCTGAGATGAGTGACGTTTTTTTTCCTCCATCTTCTAGAGAAGAAACTAAGATGGAAGATTTATTACTCTTGATATTCTCCAGTAGTTGCCTCCAGACTAACGATTCAAAATCAATTGTTTCCACAAAAACTTGAATGCTACCACCACAAGAGAGACCAACGGACCAAGCATCCTCGTCCGAAACACCATAGGCTAGTTTAATCGATGTACCTCCATCCATTACCTCAGTTGCTTTCTTGACTACCGCCACTTCAACACAGCCGCCACTTACTGAACCGGCCATCTCACCACTTTCATTTACTAGCATCACTGAGCCAACTGGTCTCGGGGAAGAACCCCATGTTTTGATTACTCTCGCAATAGCCACACTTTTTTTGGATGCTGACCAGTTTTCTAAAATATCCAGGTATTCATTCATAATTTCTCAAAACAATAAGTCCATTAGATAGTTTGATTACCACTTTCACAAAAGATGGACCAAACCTGCACCAAATGTAAGTCACAAAGTAAGCTCAACTTGAAGTTGAAGTCTTCCTTTATGAGCAGTCTTTTGATCATTGTTATTCCTAAGTGTCCTTTTTGCGTAATGGCTTATTCCAGCGCGGTAACAATGTGCGGTGGAAAATCGCTCTACATGTCCCAAAACAATTGGATATCCTATATACCACTTATTTTAAGTGCGGTCATTTTGTACATTCTTGTGAGAAACTATAGAGGCCAAAGAACCCTTGCTGCGTTAGTGCTTGCAGCATTCGGGTCTGCTATGTTGATCGCTGTTCATCAGTTAGCAATCAGCTCCAGTTTTTATAATCTAGGGGCGGCCCTAATAATTTTCGCCATTTGGTTGAATGGAAGTTTGTTATCTTTTGTTTCAAATCTCAAAAATCGGATAGAGAGCAGAAAATCAACATGGCACGTGTAAAATTCACATCAGCACTAAATAGATTTTTCCCAAACCTTGAAGAAATGGAAGTAGCAGGAGATACGGTAAGCAAAATTTTAGAGGCAATCAACCGAGAAATTCCAGGGCTAAATACATACATCCTTGAAGATGATGGTAGCCTAAGGAAGCATGTCAATATTTTTGTGAAAGAGGAGCTAATCCATGACCGCCATCAGCTTTCAGATCCCGTTAATGAAAGAGATGAAATATTGATCTACCAGGCTCTCTCTGGTGGATAAGCAAACTGCACTTATTGGTACTGCAAAGGGGTTGGTAGTTTATGATTTCCCTTTCTCAGGAGTACCAGTTCTAAAAGACATTCATTTCGCAGGCTTTTCAACCAACATGGTATTCTGCGATGCACGCAACCATAGATGGTGGGTGGGTCTTTCCCACAAACACTGGGGCCAAAAACTACACTACTCAGACGATGCAGGAGACACATGGAAAGAGACACCAATACCCTCCCTCAAGGGGAAATCATTGCCAAACGGCCAACCAGCAAAGCTCAGGCAAGTTTGGTGTATGGCCGAAGCAGGAATAGACCGCCCCAACGAACTTTGGATGGGAACTGATCCGGGAAGCTTATTCTACAGTCAAGACAATGGCAATTCTTTCGAGTTGGTAGAAACACTTTGGAATCACCCGAGTAGAAGCCGAGAAGGTCAATGGTTTGGAGCTGGCAGTGATTACCCATTCATACATTCCATTGTAGTAAATCCGGAAGATTCCGATCATGTCTACATCGCGGTAAGCTGCGCTGGGGTTTTTGAAACAAAAAATGGCGGCAAAGACTGGGCACCTCGAAACCAGGGGCTGAAAGCAGCCTACTTACCTAATCCAAATGTGGAGGTCGGCCATGACCCGCACCTTTTACTCATGTCATCTAAAAATTCCAATATACTGTGGCAGCAAAACCACTGCGGCATATACTACTCTTTAGATGGTGGGAAGAAGTGGGTCGATTGCTCTGGGAAGAATGGATTGCCTTACTATGGTTTTGGAATAGCGATAGACGATGAAGATCCCAAGAAAGCCTGGGTAATCCCGGTCGAAAGTGATGAGCAAAGAATCGCTCCTGGACTTCAACTTCAGGTTTTTCAAACTTCTGATTTTGGTAAGAATTGGAAGTCAGATAATCTAGGTCTACCAACAGCTAAGAGCTTTGATATTGTCCTTAGACATTCCTTTGTCAAAAGTCAGAACCTCTTTTTGTTCGGGACCACAAACGGCAACCTCTTTTACCGAAACCAAATAAATACTAAGTGGCAGGTACTCAATAGCCACCTAACCAAAGTTAATTCGGTACATATTATCTAGGAGAAAATATTAATAGATCTAAACTCAGATCTAACTACATAGAATCATTCTAAATAGCCACTCCGTAGAAGATTCTCAAAACACCAACCATTATCAGGTGTTAAATGTATCCCTATATTATTTGTAAAATTTTAAATAAGACTAATCTAAAACCTTACTAAATTATGATTCCTGCATCTTTTGATTATTCAGCCCCCTCCACTATTGATGAGGCGCTGAACCTTTTGGAGGAGCTTGGAGATGAGGCAAAGATTTTAGCAGGGGGCCATAGCCTGATCCCCATGATGAAATTGAGATTTGCTGAACCCGAGCACCTTATTGACTTAAATAACATTCCTGGAATGGCTTATGCAAACTTTGAAAATGGAAACCTACGAATAGGTGCCATGACAAGAGAAACTGAGCTTGAAGAGAACGAGGAGGTTGGTAATCATTTTCCAATATTCAAAGATGCAGCTAAACTGATAGCCGACCCTCAAGTAAGAAACTTCGGTACCATTGGAGGAAACATCGCGCACGGCGATGCAGCAAACGATCACCCAGCGGTGATGATCGCATTGAACGCTGAAGTGGAAATCACTGGGAAAGAAGGCAACCGCACCGTAGGCATTGATGACTTCTTTTATGGTTTTTACGCCACGGCGGTTCAAGAAAATGAAATTCTCACCGAAATCCGCGTCCCAGTAATGGAAGGAAAAGTTGGGAATGCGTATCACAAAAACGAACGCAAAGTAGGTGACTATGCTACAGGCGGAGTTGCGGTACAGGTCGTTCTTGACAATGATGGAACTTGCACTTATGCAGGAATAGGGCTAACCAATGTGAACCCCACCCCACTGAGGGCTAAGCGATCCGAAGAAGCTTTGGTTGGAACCAAAGTAGATGATGAAGCAATCGCAAATGCAGCACTTTATGCATCTGAAGATTGTAGTCCATCCTCTGACTTAAGAGGTGATGAGGATTATAAGAGAAGAATTATTCAAGTCCTCACCAAGAGAATGATTCACAAAGCACTAGAACGAGCAAATTCCTAAAAAATGAAAAAAGAAATAACCTTATCAATAAATGGAGAAGCAGTTACCGCTGAGGTAGAGCCTAGAACGCTTCTCATCCACTTCATCCGAGAGCAACTGAGCATGACCGGATCTCATATCGGATGCGACACCTCAAGTTGCGGAGCATGTACCATTTTGATCGATGGGAAATCCGCTAAGTCTTGTACCATTCTTGCCGTGCAAGCAAATGGCAAAGAGATCACCACAGTTGAAGGTTTAGCAACTGCTGAAGGGCCACATCCTATACAAGAGGGCTTTAAAGAAAATCATGGACTACACTGTGGTTTCTGTACACCAGGTATGATGTTGAGAATCAAAGAACTTCTAGACAAAAACCCTAACCCAACTGAAGAGGAAATCAGATGGGGAATTTCAGGTAACCTGTGTAGATGTACTGGATATAACAACATCGTAAAAGCGACGCAATATGCTGCTGCGAAAATGAGAGGCGAAGAAACGCCAAGTACAGAACCTGAATTTGTAGAATAACTAACCTAAGAAAGAAGAAATAAAATGATACAGTGTAAAACTTCGAAAGAAATCGGTGGCATGGGTCACTCCATGAAGCGAAAAGAAGATGATCGATTTGTTCATGGAAAGGGTAAGTACGTTGATGACGTGCAGCTACCAGGCATGCTCTATATGGATATTGTTAGAAGTCCATATGCTTACGCAAAAATCAAAAATATAGATGCTTCCGAGGCACTAGCCATGGATGGTGTGCTAGCTGTGGTTACCGGTAAAGATCTAGAACAATATAATCTCCACTGGATGCCGACCTTGATGTCTGACACCCAGATGGTACTCCCTACCGATACAGTGATGTACCAGGCGCAGGAAGTTGCAGCAGTCATTGCTACCGAAAAGTATATTGCTAGAGATGCTAGAGAAAAAGTAAGGGTGGAATACGAGGTGATGAAGCCTGTGGTAGATCCATACAAAGCACTTGATGACGATGCACCTCTTTTAAGACCAGATAAAGAGGATCAGAAAGACAATCATATCTGGCACTGGGAAGTAGGCCAAAAGGACGAGACTGCCAAAATATTTGATGAAGCTGACGTAGTAGTAAAAGAGCAAATGCATATCCCAAGAATCCACGTGGCTTCCATTGAGACATGTGGGTGCGTTGTAGATTATGACAAGGTAGATAATCATTTGACTGTCTATTTGACTACTCAGGCCCCTCACGCGATTAGAACTGTAATCGCGCTCGTAGCTGGTCACGTTGGGATCACAGAAGAAAAAGTTCGTGTGATAGCTAATGACATTGGTGGTGGATTTGGTGGTAAGGTGCCTGTCTATCCTGGTTATGTTGTAGCGATTGCAGCTTCCTTTTTGATTGGTAAGCCGGTAAAATGGATTGAAGATAGAAGTGAAAATCTTCAAGCAGACTCTTTTGCACGAGACTACCACATTACTGCGGAAATGGCAGGAACCAAAGATGGGAAGATACTTGCCACAAGAATGAAAGTTCTTGCAGACCATGGATACACGGACGCTGCGGCCAACCCTTCGAAATTCCCGACTGGAATGTTTTCCATTGGAACTGGATCCTATGATTATCCCAACGCCTATATGGAGGCAGATGCAGTATATACCAACAAACCTCCTGGGGGTGTGGCATACAGGTGCTCTTTCCGTGTGACAGAAGCTGTTCACGCAATCGAAAGAATTACAGATCGATATGCATTGGAAGTAGATATGGATCCTGCTGAGCTTAGATTCAAGAACTTTATACAAAAGGATCAATTCCCATATCCATCCCCAACCGGATGGGAGTACGATTCGGGAGATTACGAAGCGGGATTGAAGCTTGCGATGAAGGCGGTAGACTATGACGCTCTTAGAGCTGAACAAGCGGAAAAACGCAAAAAAGGTGAATTGATGGGCATTGGGCTTTCTACTTTCACTGAGATCGTGGGAGCCGGTCCTTCTAAGGATTTCGACATTCTTGGAATCAAGATGTTTGACAGTGCGGAAATCAGAGTTCA
>CAYYNA010000003.1:26958-30205 GCA_964472815.1 uncultured Roseivirgaceae bacterium | reverse complement strand
GGTCACACGGTGACCCCATCACCTCATCACCCAATTGGTGCTAAGGGAATTGGAGAGTCTCCAACAGTGGGGGCTCCACCAGCGATTGCAAACGCGATTGTGGATGCATTGAAGCCTTATGGCGTAACACACATGGATATTCCTATTACTCCTTACAAAATCTTCAAGAAATTGAAGGACATGGGAGTTTTAGATAAGGATATAACCGAATAGAACATAATTAAACAAACATTCAATGCCGGTGGTTGAATTAATTACCGGCATTTTTTTTTAAAAGATATAGAAAAATGGAAGCAACAATTACTAAACAATTTTCCCTTGAAGAACCTATCAATAAGGTTTGGGCAGGTCTGAGTGACCCGATGAGAATTTCTGGCTGTGTGCCGGGAGCCACCATTACCGAAAAAGTGGATGATGTCAATTACAAAGGTGAGGTTACCATGAAATTTGGCCCCATAAAAGCCAAGTACGATGGGCTCATTACCATTCAGGAAATGGATAATGACGACCACAAAATGGAGCTTGTGGGTAAAGGCCTTGACTCTAAAGGAAAAGGAAATGCAGAAATGACCATGAATGGTACTGCAACCTCAAATGGTGATAGCACTGATGTCGACTTCAAAATGGTTGTGAACATTCAGGGTACCATTGCGCAGTTTGGTTCTAGATTAATCAATGATGTATCTGCTCAATTGATGAACCAGTTCGTAGACAATTTCAAAGCGTTGCTAAAGGGAGAAGAATTCAATAATGACCTCAAAGCTGGCAACATGATGGGATCGATGGTGAAGGGTATTTTCAAGAAAAAAGAAAAACAAGAGGGATAGATGATTCCTGAAGTCAATGAGCTAATCGAACGATTTGATCAGTTAGGATATGTAGTTGAAGAAGAGCTGGCAACAGTTCTTCTTCTTATGCTAAATCTCCAAAAACCTATATTGCTGGAGGGACCTCCAGGAGTTGGTAAAACTGAAGCTGCAAAGATTATTTCAGCATACAAAAACACGGACTTGATCCGTCTTCAGTGCTACGAAGGACTTGACGTAAACAACGCGGTTTACGAATGGAACTACCAAAAGCAGCTGCTATCCATTAAAATCGATGAGCAATCCAGCTTGACTTCAGCTCAAAAGGAAGAACACATATTTGGAAAAGACTTCCTTTTGGAGCGCCCACTATTACAAGCGATCACCTCAGATCATCAGACAGTCCTATTAATAGACGAGATTGATCGGGCAGATGAGGAATTTGAAGCATTTCTGCTTGAATTGTTATCCGATTTCCAGATAAGCATTCCGGAAATGGGAACCATAAAAGCCAAACACCGACCAATTGTCATACTCACTTCTAATCGAACAAGAGAGCTAAGTGATGCATTAAAGAGAAGGTGCCTGTATCACTGGGTAGACTTTCCATCGTTTGCTAAGGAGCATGCGATCATCAAGAAACACATTCAGGAAATCGACCAGCAAGTGCTTACGCAGCTGGTGACTTTTGTTGAGCATCTTAGAAGCCAAAAACTTCAAAAAATACCAGGCATTGCAGAGACCATAGATTGGGCGAATGCGCTTATCACATTAAACACCAAGGCATTAAGTCCGGAGATCATCGGGCAGACCCTTGGTTGCGTCCTGAAATCCAATGCAGATATTCAGCTCGTAAGATCCAATCTGAACGAAATGCTGGAGGAAATTGCTAGTTAAGTATGAGTGTTATCCATTTCACGCATCATGATTCCATGAGTGAAGCCATGGTAGGCTTTAGTGAAATATGTCGTGAAAGTGGACTAATGGTGGGTCTCAGTCACACCCATGAGGCAATTGAGGCCTCAAAAAAAGGAATCATTAAAGACGAGAACACATTCAGGTATTCTCTCAAGTCTCTCTTTTGCACCTGTGTAGAAGAGCACCCTGCTTTTGATAAATGCTTTGATGTTTACTGGAGAAAAAGGAAGCACAACTACGCTCACAAAACCAACTCTAAAGGAACTTCAAACATTAGAAAAAAAAGTAAGTCTTCATTGGTGATGGCGGGGTTTAACCCAAATGGCTACCAAGAAGATCCAAAAGACCAAGAAGAAGCAAGTAATGTCACTGGGGCTAGTAAGATTGAGTCCCTCAAGCATACGGATTTCTCCAAGGTAGCAACCATAGATAGCGATTACTTAGACCAGCTGACAGAGCGACTTCTACGTCAGCTTAATCACCGATTGAAGCGAAAACTGCAAACTTCGAAGAAAGGCAAGATCGACTTAAGGAAAACCATTAGAAACAACCTTCACTATGGGGATGACCTGTTGGAGTTGACCAGAAGAACCAGAAAAATTGAAAAGAATCGACTGATCGTAATACTTGACGTTAGTGGCTCAATGGACAAGTACTCCTTTTACTTGCTTAGATTCATTTGGTCTTTGAAGTCTCATCTAAAGAATATTGAGGCATTCATTTTTAGTACAGAATTGATCAGAATCACAGAAATGCTTCATCATGATCAGCTTTCGGAATCTATGCTTCAAATGACTCACCATGCTAAAAGCTGGTCAGGAGGCACCAAGATTGGCGAATGCTTAAAGGCTTTTAACGAAGAGTATTCGAAGCGTGTGATGAACGGAAGAAACATCACGATCATACTCAGCGATGGGCTTGACGATGGAAATGCTGACATGTTAGGTCAGGAGGTGCAAAAAATCAAATTAAGAACCAATAAGCTGGTCTGGTTAAATCCTTTGAAAGGAATGGAGGGTTACGAGCCGTTGGCGAAAGGCATGGCTGCTGCGCTTCCATCGGTAGACAACTTTCATTCCGCCCATAATTTGAGTAGCTTAATGGAACTGGAAAACATATTAGGAAATGCTTAGTCTAACTACGATCAAAGAAATCCAGGAAGTTCAGGAAAAAAATGAGCCTAGGGCGCTAGCTATGATTGTGCGTCGAGATGCACCATCCTCAGGCAAGCCAGGTGATAGCGCAGTAATCACCAGAGATGGAGAGGTGAAAGGATGGATTGGAGGTGGCTGCACTAAGGGAATTGTCATCAAAGAAGCTTTGGAAGCCATCCAGCAGCAGAAGCCACGGCTGGTGAGAATTGAACCAAAAACAGATGCGCCAGAACAAGAGGGAGTGAAGAACTACAAAATGACCTGCGCCAGTGGCGGCTCTGTAGACGTTTACATAGAACCGATTATGCCCATGACAAACATCATCATTTTTGGAAGGTCGCATATTGCGAAAGCCCTTTGTGCTATTGG
>CAYYNA010000003.1:17422-26858 GCA_964472815.1 uncultured Roseivirgaceae bacterium | reverse complement strand
AATTCGATATTCATGGAGCTGAAACGAAATGGGGTACCACATGATGAGTTGGTAAAGATCAAAACTCCGGCAGGCATTGATATCAACGCAAAAACTGCTGAGGAGGTAGCTATTTCCATTCTGGCACAGATTGTTGAAGCTAAGAGGTCGGATGAAAATCAATCTTCTGAAGAGGTGACCCAAGAGTTGGAAGACCTATATATCAATCCGGTTTGTAAAATTCCCGTTCAAAAAAGTACGGCTAAGCACGTCTTGGACTACAAAGGAGAAAAAGTCTATTTCTGCTGCGATGGTTGCAAGGTCTCTTTCGAGAAAGAGCCGGCAGCTTATATGGAGGGCTAGTAGACTCTTAGTAATTGGTGATCTAATTCGATTTTGGAGCTAAGTGCCGAAAAGCTAACATAGTTACAAGAAAGAACATCCAATTTACTACCATCTTAATGTTAGAGATTAGTGAATGAAGCTCGAGTCTAGACTTATGATCTCTTTTAATTTCTTCTATTTGCTCGTTCATCATAGCACTTTCAGGAGGATAAACCACCCAACCATTCGCTGGGCCTAAGTAGAATCTAAGTAGTTCGCAAGTAATAAAAATCACAAGGAGGGAGATTAAAATTGCCAGATACCTTTTGTACAACTTCATTGTCAGATTCTTATCCCTGCTCCATGAAGCAAGATGAGCCTTAGCCCAACATAGGCCACAAGTATTGCGGTCAACCCCCGAATAAGATGAATATTGAACTTGCTATTGGACAAATACGAGCCCAGTGCTCCTCCTGCGATAACCGCTATCAAAAGCGGGAAGGCAAAACCAACGTTTAGCTCAAATGAATTTGAAACTAGTAGCCCAATCAAGCCAGAGGCCGAGTTAAAAAGGATGAATGTAGAGGCAAGTGATGCCACGGTTCGTGGATTGGCCCACCCTGAGATATTTAAGATGGGTGAGAGGAAAATCCCTCCTCCTATTCCAGCTACTCCGGAAAGTAAACCCACAGAAGCTCCTAAGACTCCTCTTTTCTTCCAAGAAAATGATCTGTTCTCGTCTTTTCGTTTAAGGACCTGAAGGACCATGAAGCAGGCAGATAACAGTAAAGAACTGCCTAAGATCAAAAGAAATGCTTTTTCAGAGAGTTTCAGCTGAGCACCAAAAAAAGCCATGGGTATGCTAAGCAAGATGAAAGGTCTAAATTTTCTCCAATCAAAAACCTTTTTCTGTACATAATTCACTGTGCCAATCGTCACTACTGCGAGATTGAATACAAGAGCTGTAGTTCTAATCTCATAGAATTCGGTTAGGACAATACTAAGGATGGCTAGATAGCTGGATCCTCCACCAAAGCCCACTGAAGAGTAGAAAAAGGCAATGGCAAAAAACAGTATTGGCAAAACGAATTCACTCATGGAAGTAAAACTAGCTTCCTTTTGTATTAACTTATAAATGAATTTGAGCGGCTATGAAATTAGAATACATATTTGTAGGCAGGCCAGTAGAAGCCTCCTTTAATGGGAAAACGATCAAAACAGGCATCTATAAAAGCCCAGTTGATGGCAAAGTCAAGGTGACCAAAACAAATATTGACGGTGACCAACAAGCAGACCTTACAGTGCATGGCGGGGTAGATAAAGCTGTCTATGCATATCCCATAGAGCACTATGACTTCTGGAAAGACAAAAGAAGTGACCTGGTGTTTGATCCGGGAGTCTTCGGCGAAAATCTTTCTGTTTCTGGTTTGGATGAAACCGTTTGCATTGGAGACCAATTTGAAATTGGAGAAGTTACCCTAGGTATCACAAGCCCTCGAATGCCCTGCTTTAAGCTTGGCATCAGAATGAACGATCCAGGGTTTGTTCGGGATTTTATGCAAGAAGGCAAGAATGGATTCTACTTCAAAGTGATCAAGGAGGGACAAATAGAGGCGGGAAATCCCATCAAGAAAGTATTCGAAGATGGATATGGTCTGAGTATTCATGAAGTGATACAGCTTTACACCATTAGAAAGCACGATAAAGATCTCCTTAGAAAAGCCATTGACTCTCCCAGCCTCCCCTTAGACTGGAAGGACTATTTCGAAGTACGTCTGAAAAAATTGTGATCCGATGGAATCCAAAAGGACATATTCACGTTATTCTAAATCACTAATTTTCAATTAACTACAAATGATCTACAACGGGCAAGAAGTCGAATTTCCAGCCATCATGCAGGTAAGTTTTTTCAAGCTTATCGAGACGCTGGAGGATCAAGCAAACGGGAAAGACATTGCACAAGCAAATTATGCAAAGGAGCTGTTGCGAGAGGTGGAGAAGTATCCCGAATTGCGCGATGGTATTTCTGATGTTAGCAAACTGAAAGATTATAGTGAGTCCATTCAAAAGCTTGGGAGCCTCATGTTTCCTCAAGTACTCACCTCGAATGAGATTAAGATTTTAACTCCTCCGTTTTATTTCGAGCCGCTTTATTCATCAAAGCGTTTTCAAAACATCATTGAGGCATCAGGAGAACCATTCTCCTTTACCATGAAAGACGTGGATGTGGATATGTTTTATCTCTACTGCTGTTATTTCATTTTAGGGCGCTATTATGGATACCCCATGGGAAGCTCAGTGCCGCAGTTTTTCGAAATCAGGAACAAGGTTCAAGGTATTGACCGTGTATACAAGCTGCTTATTAATGCGGACATGTCCGACTTCACACCCACCGAAAAGGCAGTAGATATAACTCGCGAAGATTACGAGGAGCTAATTGAAAATTTTGGTGATATGAAACTTTGGAAGAAGAAGTTTCCACCAAACAGCTGGATCATGAGAGGTCTCAATATTCTGAGCTTAGTGGATGTGACCGCCGATCAGGCTATTACGTCCATTACGTCGAACCTTTTGGTTGCTGAAGAAGGAACATTCGAGAAAATCTCTTCAGAAATCAAGAAGTTATTGAGTAACCCCAGCTTGTCCATAGGTGTAATAAGCCTTGAAAACAACAAACTTGTAGCAATGGAAAAAAGAGATGTTTCCAGCTTGCTGATCAACGAAGGTGATTTTTTAAGCTGCGATGCAGATCTCTGTGACTATTCTTCACATACGTTAATGCAGAAAAAGGAACCGTTGGTAATCACCGATGTGCAGAAGTTTCATGCAAATGGTCCAAGTAACTTTTCGAAAAGGTTACTCAAGTCCGAATTTGAGAGCTATGTGATTGCACCAGCAGTGCATGAAGGAGAACTACTAGGATTTATGGAAATCGGGTCTACCAAAAAATACGATTTACATAAAGGCACTTTGAAGATCTTGGATCAAGTAATGCCTATACTATCCATGGCTAAGAAACGGTTCCAGACAGAGGCTCAGAACTTGGTGGAAGCCATTATCCAGCAAGAGTGTACTACTATTCACCCATCCGTAAAGTGGAAGTTTGAAGAAGAGGCACAAAAATTCATGCAAAAACAGCTCGAAGGAGAACAGCCAATATTCAAGGATATTGTATTTGATCATCTGTACCCTTTGTACGGTCAGCTAGACATCAAGGGATCCTCCGAGCGAAGAAATAAAGCTGTTTCAATTGATTTAATCAAACAGCTGAAGGAAGCTCAAAAAGTGCTAAAGGCAGCAACCAAAAAGAACGAAATGCCTATCTATGAAGAACTCATGTTCAGAGTGAATTCCTTCATAAATGATCTAAAAGGAGACTTAGCTGCAGGGAGCGAACACCGGATACTGACTTTTCTTAAGCAGGATGTTTACACTGTTTTTGACTACTTAAAGAAGTCGGACGTAGAACTGAGTCTCATGGTGGACAAATACTATGGACTACTTGATGATGAGTTGCATACGGTATACGAAGAACGCAAAAAATACGACCTCAGTGTCAACCATATCAATCAACATCTAGCGTCCTTCTTAGATCAAAAGCAGACGGAAGCACAGGAAATGTATCCGCACTACTTTGAGAGGTACAAAACCGACGGAGTTGAATTCAATATGTACATCGGCCCTTCGATCACCAAGGAGGATAACTTCAATGAGATTTTCGTTAGAAACTTACGGTTGTGGCAGCTTTTGACCATGTGCGAAATGGAAAATGAATTTCTAGCACTGAAGAAAGAGCTACATACTGAAATTGAAGTGGCTTCCCTGATTCTTGTTTACAATACTCCGATTTCCGTCCACTTTAGAATGGACGAAAAGAAATTTGACGTAGAGGGGGCATACAATGCGAGATATGAAATCATAAAGAAAAGAGTGGATAAGGCGCATATCAAGGGAACGGCAGAGCGTATTACCAGACCAGGAAGTATCGCGATTGTCTATTCGCAAGAGTCTGATGCAATGGAGTATCGAACCTATTTGAATTATCTGATTTCTAAGGGATATCTAAAAGATTCGATAGAAGACTTACCGCTCGAAGACTTACAAGGGGTTCATGGACTAAAAGCATTACGTGTAGACGTAAACTACACTGATGGTAATCTCACCGTAGATGAGCTTATTGAGGAAATAGAAAGTAAAATCTCTTGAGGCAATTATTCGGTAACTAACTTCCTTGCATGGTTTACATCTTGATCTTCCACTTTTAGATGATCAAGACAAAACCCTAGGTAAGTGTTAGTTCCAATATTCTTAAAGCCGATGAACTTGGAGCAATAGTTATCAAAATAGTGACCACTATTTTCTACCTTTTGATCAATACCGAAATCTTCATCAAACTGAACAATCATGTCTTGATATCTTGTTTCGGTTTTTGATTTAAAAAGAAAAGTTCTGTCAGTCGTATCAATAACAAACAGAAAGGCATCTGGAACAACCCTCGAAAGAGCTGAGATTGTTTGGTGAGTCTTATGAATGCGCATAGCTGTGGTGAAATGTTCTATTACTAAAGTACGAATGTTCCAAGTGCTATGGAAGGAGGAGAATTACGAAACTTTTGCTAAGTAATTTACTTACACTAACCGTCGAGAAGTCCTAGGTTCATGGCCTTTTTAATGAGTTCAGCCATGTTTTTTGCTTGAAGCTTCTTCATGATGTTTCCTCGATGAGCTTCCACAGTTCTCTCGCTGATAAACAACTTTTCAGCTATTTCCTGGCTCTTCAGGCCATTTGAAATATCATTTAGAACTTCTAATTCACGTTTCGTAAGTTGGATATCTTCTTTCTTCTTCTGCTCCTGCTTAATCTCTTTGTAAGAATTAAGCGCCGTATCTATGACCTCTCTGCTGAAGTACTTTCCTCCACTTAGGACCTTGTTTATTGCCACAACTATCTCTTCAGCAACACTGTCCTTGACAACATATCCACTAATATTAAAATTAAGACCCTCCATCACATACTCCTCATCTTTATACATACTGAGAATGATGATCTGAATCTCAGGATACTTATCGCCAATGATCTTTGCCGCTTCAAGTCCCGTCATCTCTGGCATGGATATGTCCATTAATATCAGATCCGGGATCTTGTGCTCATCCAAAGCATCGATGGCTTTTTGAGCTCGGTCAAATTCCGCAATGATTTCAAGAGATTTCTCCTGGGCAATGATGCTCCTTACCCCTTTTCGTACTAACTCGTGATCCTCTACTAAGAATAATTTACTCTTTCCCATTTAGCGGTATTTTAATTGTTATAAAGGTACCATTTCCTTCATTAGATTCCAGATTGCAGACGGCATCAAGCACTTCTGCTCTAAACATCATGTTTTGAATTCCGTGGTGAGAATCATCGTCATTGTATTGACCGACCTTAAACCCCACGCCATCATCCTCAATGGTCATTTGAATGTAATCATCAAATCCGTAAAGTTGGACAGTGGCGTTGTTCGCTTGTGAATGCTTTACAATATTGGAAAGGTTTTCCTGCGCAATTCTATACAAGTTTACTTTATACTTTAGATCTAGTTCAGGGACGTCTTGTGCCTGAAAATTGAAATTTATTTTAGATGCCTGGTTTGCTTGATCAACGATCTTTTTGATACACACGTCTATTGGAAAATCCACTATCCTGGATGGAAGCAATCCATCGGTCACCTTTCTCATCTCATCTAAAAATTGATCAATCATCTCTACCAGACCCTCACCGGTCTCCCCCTGCTTCACAGACAGTTTTATCATATTAGCAATCTGACCCACCCCATCATGTAGATCTCTAGCGATACGTTCTCTTTCTTTCTCCTGTCCTTCGATAAAAAAGGAAAGCCTCTTGGTTTTCAAACTTTCATTTGCCTCTCTTATCTTGACTCGCTCTGTTATGTCTTTAAATATGAAAAGATGATATGCGCTTTCCAACTCAACCATCTGAGAGTAAAAATCGCCGTAGATTTCCTCTCTACCCTTCAGCTGCAGTTCTTCATTTCCATAGTCTTGTAGGGTGTAAATGTCTTCTATCGGTTGCCCATCCATCGTAAAAAACTGTAGAAAGTCTTGTACAGGAGCATCCATCAGTACATCAAAAGACTGGCTTGTAACCCTCTCTCCGATTGCATTTGTGTACTTGATTTTTCCGGATGAATCCAAAAGAAAGATTGCTTTGTCTATTGAGTTAATGATAGACTGAAACAGCTCGCTATTTTCTTTAATTTTCCTTTCCGCTGAAGCTTTGTAGAGCGCAACATCAATATTTGACAAGAGCTCTGCCTCGTTAAAAGGCTTAACCACATACCCGTAAGGAAGACTGATTTTTGCCTTTTGGATGGTGGGTTCGTCGGTAAGAGCTGTGAGAAAAATAATCGGAATATCGATGGTATTTTTAATCTCAAAAGCAGCATCGATCCCATCTGATTGAGTCTCCATCATGATGTCCATCAAGATCAAATCAGGATGGTTTTCCATTGCTGTTTCAACTGCCTCACGACCTGAATAAACAGACACAACATCATGACCACCAGACTTTAATGCATGAACAATATGCTGGTTTACAATCAACGAATCCTCCGCAACGAGTATCTTTCCCATGGTTAGTTGGTCTATGAGTTTAAGTTATAAAGATTTTTAAAATATTACATTTGATCCTAGATATTGATTCAAGTCTATGAGAGATCTGTTTATTGCATCAAAAAACACCGACTTAATCAACAATATTCTTTTGTTGTTGAATCAAGTTATCCCTCATGAAAACTGGAATCTAATGCCAAAGTTTTCTAACAAAGCTGACTTAGTAATTTTTGACACAGAGTCTGAAGAGTTCTCTGATTTTCAAAAGTATCATTCAGATTCGCCAACCTTACTTTTTTCTTATAAACTAAGGCCGCTTCTCCTGCAATACACAACAAAGTTCTATATCAGCGGGATCATTTCGTTCGAAATGAAACATGAAGATATTGCCAGAACCATCGATGCAGTTTTTAGCAACAATATTTTCTACTCTGACGCAATGATCTCCCTACTCTTTTCTAATAAAATTAATGATCAAGCTAAATGCATCGCATCTCTTACAGAGCGCGAAAATGAAATTTTGGTTATGATGATGAAGGACATGACCAATGAAGATATTGCAACGGAACTAGATGTAAGCGTAAGAACCATAAATGCGCATAAAGGCAATATTATGCGGAAAGTAGGATCTAAGACGACAAGTGGGTTGATAAAAGCTGCACTCGATTATTCTGCCATTCTTAAAATTCAACTCTAAAGCCATTCGCTTTATCAATGGAGAGCTCTCCCTTCAGCTGCTTGGCATACGTCTTAATGAGGGAAATCCCTAAGCCAGTATTGTTCGATAACACGTCCTCTGCGATTGCTTTACCATCGTTGGTCACACTCAAAGAATACCTTTCCTCTGACAGCTTAACAAACTTGATCTCAATCGTACCCTCAGGAACTCCCTCAAAACTGTGCTTAATCGCGTTGGTAAACATTTCACTGATAATGAGGCCGACTAAAAGCGCTTGATCAATGGTTAATTTTTCTGGCATGACCTCAACGTTAATCTGGATTGCGTTTGCGCCAAGAAGCACGTGAAGTTCTTTAGAAACGTTTGTTAAGAAATCCTCAATTTCGATCTCAGAAACATTATAGAACTTATAAAGCCTGTCGTGGATGACCGACATGGCCTTAATCCTTGTGTTGATCTCATCAAAAATGACCTTTGATTTCTCATCCTCTAAATCGTAAGACTTGAGTGCCATTATTGAAGAGATTAGCTGCATATTGTTTTTAACTCTGTGATGGACTTCACGTACGAGTATATTTTTTTCATCCAAAGAACTTTCCAAATCATTTTGCAGCTGCTTGTCCTCAGTGATATCATATATTACGCCGATCATTCCTTTGAGAGAACCGTCATCCCTTCGAATGATCCGAGTAAAGGTCCTAAGGTATTTATGCTCCTCTGCTACTTTGACCATCACTTCAACCTCTACAAAACTGACACCACTTTTGATTAAATCTAATTTTTCATCTAGAAAGCCCTCATCTTCCCCCACGATGACCTCATGAAGTTTCTCTAATGGAATGGGCTCGGACCAATCTGAGAAAATAACAAACATCTGATCCTCCCAGAATATTTGATTAGTGGATCTGTCATACTCCCAAACTCCTAGATTGGCAATCTCGGTAGCAAGCAATATTCTATCAGACAGTCTTTTGATCTTATCTTCTGCAAGCCGCTGTTCGGTGATGTCCTGAATGGTGCCGATCATCTTCACGACCTCTCCCTTATCGTTTTTCACCATACGACCTCTACCCGAAATCCACCTCAGCTTTCGTGTCTTAAGGTGATGAATGCGATAAATATGAAAAAAATTCTCACCTGATTTGATGCAGTTTTCAAGCTTCTCCTTAAAGTCCACCAGGTCGTCCGGATGAATAAGTTTCTCACTGATTGACAAATTACTCTGTGCATCGATGAAACCCATGATTAGATTGGTTTCTCGTGAAGAGACAAAATCACCGGTTCGGACATCAAGCTCGTAATTACCAATCCTAGAAATACGCTGTGCTTCAAGTAATTGGGAGGTGCTTTGTGTTAGATCTTTTTCAACTTTCTTTTGATCCGTGATATCGATCATGCCAGCAATTGATCGTTCGAACTCTCCATACTCATCAAACTCCGCTACTGATCCTAGCAATACATTAATTACCTCACCAGATTTCTTGATAAACTCAAACTCCAGATTTTTTATCTCTCCTGCCTCGCGAAGCATCTGCATTCCCTCATCAAGCTTTTTGTGAGATGAACTGGAAAGGAAGTACTTTGGAGATTTTCCGATAATCTCATTTCTATCGTACCCCATTTTGTCCAACCAGAAATCACTTACGCTAATAATCTTGCCACTGTTATCCACAGAGTGCATCATCACTGGAGCCTTGTTATATATATTTCGATACTTTTTGAGAGATTTTTCAAGTGCGATCTCTATTTCCTTTCGCGTGTTGATATTTTGAAAAGAAATGACTGCACCAAATCTCCCAACCAAAGGGTTTACCTTCAAATTATACCATTTGCCATCCTTTAG
>CAYYNA010000003.1:5235-17322 GCA_964472815.1 uncultured Roseivirgaceae bacterium | reverse complement strand
TCTTTCTTTAGCTCCTCTTCCTCCTTAATATTCTGTCTTACAAGCACATAAGAAGTCACATCCTCGGTGAAGAACACCACTTTTTCGATACTTCCTGACTTATCATAGAGTGGATAGTATTTGATCCTGAAATGTCGCTTTTCGTTATTTGCATGGACTAGTTCAATTGCAGTCGTAATCTCCCCAGAATTCCCATTGAAGGCAGATTCAATGACTTTTTCAGCTTTTTCAAAATTGAATAGCTGAGATTCAAAAATGTTGAAGTTTCCTACGTACTCGGAAACCGGAATCTTCCAGTAATCTTCACACTTATTATTTGCAGTTACTAGAAGACCTTCTTTGTCATAAATAGTAATTGCGTAAGGTGCTTCCTCAATCAGACGTTCATATCTTTCTTGGCTTTCCTGAACTTGAAATTCCGTCTCTACCTTTTCAGAAATATCTACAAAGTTGGAAATGGCTCCAATCAATAGGCCATTATCGTCATAAAATGGTGAGGTGCTAACAGAGAACCATTTTAGAGATTCATTTATCCTGAGAACTCTGACAATCCCAGCATTTGTGTTTCCTTGTAAGGCTTGATAGATGGTATGCTCATCTTCTTTTAAGGGGGAGTAATCTTTATTTAATTGATCCCAGGGAAGCTCATTATAAGATAATCCTATCAGTTCGTTTGCCCCTAGTTCCAGTAACTTAAATGCTGAATTATTGGCATAAACTATTTGACCGTTAAGATCTACTTGGATAAACCCAAATGGAATGGATTCAAGGATTCTCTTCTGTAATATTTCTGAAGCTAAATCACTCAATGTATGATAGTATCATATTAATATAGCGGACTACAAGAGGATGATATATATTACTTAAGCATAATTACTAAATTAATACTAGGTGTCTCTCAATTATAAATACTCTTTTAAATATATCTATTTGCTATGTCATTTGTTAGCACCAGCCGCCATGAACCAATACTCATTTAGAATTAAACCAACTAAGGTTACGCCATTTTGTCGGCTGGACATGTCTAAGAAAAGGCTTGACTTTAAAGGGAGGTCGTCACCTGAGTCTTCCATCAAATTTTATACTCCAATCATGAGACGAGTAGATAAGACTTTTAGGAGTGGCAACAATGCTTTGACAGCAAACTTCTGGTTTGAGTACTTTAATACCAGTTCGTCTAAGTGCATATATGACTTATTAAAGCAATTGGCATCCTATAAACAGAAAGGAGCAAAAATTGTCATCAATTGGTACTATGAAGAGAGTGACATTGATATGAAGGAGGCTGGAGAAGACTATGAAGATATTCTAGGCATTAGTTTCAACTACGTGCCTATGTGAAGAGCATATTGCGATCTGCAATGTGATTAGGGTGATTGGGTATCTCGTAAGACGAGATACCCTTTTTTATTTCCCAATTGTGTTCATTTGAATAGTTTGTTTTGTCCATTATTGGACAAAATTGGTTTACGATTCAAATTAAACCATTAACAATCAATAAGTTACGATTTTTGGCATGGCAATTGTTTAAATTATAGCATGTCTGCAAAACGATCTAACTTAAGTATTAACAAAACGCTACTTATTCTTTTGGGTATCATTTTGGCATGCTTGCTCACTTTGAATGCAAGATCGTTCCACTCAGCTGATATCATTTCTTTCCCAAGCCAAAACCGACCAACTGCTCTCGATCAGAATGTCAAATTTGATATACTGAAAAGTGCTAGCAAATCCGCACTTATCAAGTTTGGAGAAAAATTATCATCTTTAAAGTAAATGAAGAGTCATGGCTAGAAAACTATTCAGATCGAATGATCGAATGTTAGGAGGTGTCTGCGCAGGATTGGCAGATTACTTTGATTTGGACCCAACACTAATAAGGATAGGATACCTGATATTGTCACTTCTTAGTGCCGCTTTTCCCGGCCTCCTCGTCTACATCATCTTGTGGATCGTCATACCTCCGCAGTACTAATTTCTGTTGAAGAAGTTTACCCAACGATCAGGGAGCTCTCCCTTGGTTGCCATCTCATAATCTGAGTAATTGCAAGCCAACATCCGATTTCGATTAAACAAGCCATTATCCTCCGCGCTCGGTACTTCCATCCACCAACGCTCCGATAGCTTGCTTTTGTAAAACCTCAATGTGTCAGGCTCTCCTCCCATGTGAACCTCATACATCAAATAATCATTTGATCTGAAAGTCTTGTCTCCTTTTCTGTGGTAGAAGCCCTCAATGAAGTACCAAATCATGGTACTAATAACAAAAGCAGTCTTTCGATCAGCAGAGTCTTTGTCAGCAGAATAATTGTACAATCCAATAGAGCTCATTTTTTCATTCTGGCCTGCATACCAAGTCAATTGGCAAGCCTCCTCGCCAGTGAGACCGTAGACTTTTGCATCAAAAGCAGCAGGTGCGTATCCTACCTGAAGTGCAGACATATCTACAACCATCATGTCAGCATCTCTGACGATGGGTTCAATCTCTTTTATGTTTTCCTTAACCGCGCCTAGTCGAATCGCTTCAAAAGACAACTTATCTACTAGTTCCAAATCCTTTTGATTCGTTAGATAGCTTTGATAAGCTAAATGGTAGTAATTGAAGAGATAGTTTGGATTATGCTGAAGTAATTTAGAAAGATGACTTTCTTCTAAGGTTAATCCCTCCAGATCAATCTTGTTGTCAATATTGAGAACTGAAATTAGCTTCTCACTGTCTTCGAAAGCATAGTATTGACCAAGCATCATATCTTGGCTGCCGCCAAATATGACGGGAACAATTTCCTTACTTATCAAATAGGAACACACCTCCTTCAGTCTAAGGTAGGTGTCTTCAAGACTCGGTCCATTTCTGAAGTTTCCCAGATCAATTATTCCATAATCACCAAAGCCTTTCTTAAGCTTGTAGAGTTGCTTCCTGACTTCATTTGCTGAATGTTCGCTTGGCTGTTCATTGGACCCTCGATATTCGGAAACACCAATTAATGCTATATCAAGTCCTTCATGATCTGGCATTTTGTGTTGATTGATGTAAACCGCAAATTGAAAAGAAGAGGCTACTTTTTCATCTTCAATATCTACGGGATCAAAAAAAAGTTTTAGGTCCATGCGACTAAGATAGCTTAGACCTGAAATTTCATCACAAAAAAAGCCTCACTGCGAAGCGAGGCTTTTGATAAAAAATTCTAATGTTTTACCCTCCAAAGTCATCAAACCTGATGTTCTCGTCGGGAATTCCGAAATCCTCTCCCATTTTCTGAACAGCTTGGTTCATCAATGGAGGACCACAGAAATACAATTCAATTTCTTCTGGTTCATCATGTTTGCTCAGATAATGATCAATTACCGCCTGATGCACAAAACCTGTAAATCCATCACCCTCGTCATCCATGCTATTTTTAGGATTCCAATTATCTTCTTCCAATGGTTCCGAAAGAACAATGTGGAATTGGAAATTCGGGAACTTCTTCTCTAGATCCCAGAAGTGGTCAAGGTAAAAGAGCTCTCTCTTTGAGCGGCCACCGTACCAGTAGCTTACTTTTCTACCAGTCTGCAATGTTTTAAACAAATGATAGAGGTGGGATCTCATAGGAGCCATTCCAGCACCACCTCCCACGTAGAGCATCTCCGCTTCAGATGGATTAATAAAGAACTCTCCGTAAGGTCCTGAAATTGTTACTTTGTCTCCTTCCTTTAGACCAAAAATGTATGAGGAAGCAATACCAGGATTTACATCCATCCAAGCATTTTTAGCTCTGTCCCAAGGTGGAGTAGCAATCCGAACATTAAGCATGATTTCTCTACCTTCCGCTGGGTATGATGCCATAGAGTAAGCACGCTCTATCGTTTCATCATTTTTCATTTTCAATGGCCACAAGCCAAACTTGTCCCATTCCATCTTAAATTTATCAGGCTCACCAGGGTGCTCATCTGGGTGAGCGCTGATGTCAATATCTTCGAAATTGACTTCACATTTAGGCACTTCAATCTGAATATACCCACCAGCTTCATAGTCCATCTCTTCGGGAATCTCTACCACAAACTCCTTAATGAATGAAGCCACGTTGTAATTTCTTACTACGGTAGCCTCCCACTTCTTAATTCCGAATATTTCCTCAGGAATCTCTATTTGCATGTCATTCTTCACTTTAACCTGACACGCTAGCCTCACATTTTCTTTTTGTTCTGATCTGCTCAAATGACCTACCTCAGTAGGAAGAACATCTCCTCCACCTTCAATCACTTTACACTTACACATAGCGCAAGTTCCACCACCGCCACATGCTGACGGAAGAAACACACTTTTTTGTGACAGTGTTGATAAAAGAGTAGATCCGGCGGTTGTCACCATCGGATTTTCGTTATCTCCGTTCACGGTAATCTTCACAGGACCAGACTGTACAAGTTTAGATTGAGCTCCTAGCAGTACTAAGACCAAAAGAAGGATTAAAACGGTAAAGGCTATAATAGCAGTTACAACAATTGAAGACATACCTATTTTTGTTTTAAATCAATTTCAGAGCAAATATAAAACGATAACATTCTCGATACTTGTTCCCTAATCGTTTGTTTTGTTAGAATGTTTGCTAGGTAGTAGAATTAGTCGAAAAGATGCTATTTCAGCATTTTCAAGAGCTGCGTCAGTCTTGATTTTAACTGACGCCTATCAACAATAAAGTCCAGAAATCCATGGTCCAAAACGAACTCAGAACTTTGGAATCCTTTGGGAAGATCCTTGCCAATTGTTTCTCTGATAACTCTTGGACCAGCAAAACCAATTAATGCCCCTGGTTCAGCAATATTGAAATCTCCAAGCATGGCATATGAAGCAGTTACTCCTCCAGTAGTCGGATCTGTAAGCAGCGATATGTATGGAATCTTTGCCTCTGAAAGCCTGGTAAGATGAGCTGATACTTTTGCTAATTGCATCAACGAAAAACCTGCCTCCATCATACGAGCTCCGCCAGATTTAGAAATCATCAAGAATGGAGTCTTTGTAGAGAGGGCAAAATCAATTGCTCTTGCAATCTTTTCCCCAACGACTGATCCCATAGATCCACCGATGAATGAGAAATCCATGCAAGCAATAACGATTCCCAGACCATTCGTCTTTCCATGTGCAGACCTAACTGCATCTTTCAAATTGGTCTTTTGCTGGGTTGCTTTGATTCTATCCGTATACTTTTTAGTGTCGACAAATTTTAGCGGGTCACCAGAGGACAAGTCTGCGTCTAACTCTTCGAACTCATTGTTATCAAAAATGATTTCGAAGTACTCTTTGGATCCTATCCTCACGTGATAATCATCATCCGGGCATACGTATGAGTTATTTCGCAACTCTCGCATGTGTATGATATTACCTTTTGGTGTTTTGTACCAAAGCCCGTCAGGGACTTCCTTTTTGTCTTCGGTTTTGGTTAGTATTCCTTTGTCTTGTCGCTTAAACCACGCCATTCAGATAATCGCTCTTATGAATTTTCAAAGCTAAATGATAATTGCCAAAAGGAAGGAGTTCCCCTATTTCAATTCCTCGTAATCCACATATTCACCGCCATCATATTTAGGATTTTGCGACGAATTATCATGCGGAACTTTATCGATATTCAGATTGCTATTTGGCGCTTTCTTTGAATATTGCTGACTTCTATTTTGGAAGTGACCTGGATCACTTCTTAAGCCACCAAACACCATTTTAAATAAAAACCCTGCCGTTTTATAAAAGACGTAGATGATAAGAACGAGTATGAGAAGAAACTTGAGCATATTCCTTATAACTTATCTACTCAAATATAGGTTTCGCTCAGAATATATTTCCATGAAATAATCATCCATCAAGTCATCTATGAAATAGATGGCTTCTCCGGTGGACTTCATTTCTGGGCCTAATTCCTTGTTCACATTAGGGAATTTATGGAACGAAAAGACGGGTTCTTTAATAGCGTATCCCTTCTTAACCGGCTTGAAGTCAAAATCCTTTACTTTCTTGTCTCCTAGCATGACCTTAGTGGCATAGTTGACATACGGCTCCTGATAGGCTTTGCAGATAAATGGAACCGTGCGCGAGGCACGAGGATTAGCTTCGATGATGTAGACTTTATCATCCTTAATGGCAAATTGGATATTGATAAGTCCTACGGTCTTTAGTGCTAATGCGATCTTCTTCGTGTAGTCTTCAATCTGGCGAATAACAAAGTCTCCCAAGTTGTAAGGAGGAAGAACAGCATAAGAATCTCCCGAGTGGATACCAGCTGGCTCGATGTGCTGCATTATGCCAATGATGTAAACATCTTCTCCATCGCAAATGGCATCAGCTTCAGCTTCGATTGCTCCTTCTAAAAAATGATCTAAAAGGATTTCGCCATCTGGCTTATCCTTTAAAATGTTGACAACATGCTGCTCCAACTCTGTTTCGTTAATGACGATTTTCATGCTTTGCCCTCCAAGGACATAGCTAGGTCGAACTAGCAATGGAAATCCCAAGTTTTTTGACAAGTCAACTGCCTCCTCAGCATTTTCAATGGTGCCGTACAAGGGATATGGTATTTCGTTTTCTTTTAGTAAGTCAGAAAATCTGCCACGTGCCTCTGCCAGATCTAAGGCTTCAAAACTTGTCCCTATGATCTTAATGCCATAGCGCTCCAATTTCTCTGCTAGCTTTAGCGCTGTTTGACCACCAAGTTGGACGATAACACCCTCTGGCTTCTCGTGGAGGATGATATCATAGATATGCTCCCAGAAAACAGGTTCGAAGTACAACTTATCGGCGACATCAAAATCAGTGGAAACTGTTTCCGGATTACAGTTTATCATGATGGTTTCATAACCGCATTCCTTTGCAGCCAAAACCCCATGCACACATGAATAATCAAATTCGATTCCCTGCCCTATTCTATTGGGTCCTGAACCAAGCACAACGATCTTCTTGTTGTTCGTAACTTCTGATTCATTCTCGTCTTCAAATGTGGAATAATAGTAAGGAGTTTGCGCCTCGAACTCTGCAGCACAGGTATCAACCAGCTTATATACCCTTTTGATCCCAAGTTCATTTCGTTTCTTGTAAACCTCACTTTCCAGACATTTAAGCAGATGAGCGATTTGTCGATCTGCATATCCTTTCTTCTTAGCCTCCCTCAGAAGTTCTTTGGAAATAGAATCAATCGAGTAGTTCTCTATCTCATTCTCAAGCGTTATTAACTCCTCAATCTGATTCAAAAACCATGGATCAATCTTGGAGAGCTTGTGGATAGTCTTGAAAGGGATGCCCAACTTGAATGCATCATAAATGTGAAACAACCTATTCCAGCTTGGATGCTCTAGACTATGAAGAATGGTGTCTTGATCTTTCACCTCTCGGCCATCAGCTCCAAGTCCATTTCTCTTGATCTCCAATGACTGACAAGCTTTTTGCAGTGCTTCCTGGAAATTTCTCCCAATTCCCATGGCTTCACCCACAGACTTCATTTGCAATCCGAGTTTTCTATCTGAACCCTGAAACTTATCGAAATTCCATCTTGGAACTTTTACAATTACATAGTCAATGGCAGGTTCGAACAGGGCCGAAGTTGTCTTGGTAATTTGATTCTTTAGCTCATCCAGATTGTATCCTATGGCCAACTTAGCTGCGATCTTTGCGATAGGGTATCCTGTTGCTTTTGATGCTAAAGCTGATGATCTAGAAACCCTAGGGTTTATCTCGATTCCAATAATATCCTCAGTATCTGGATTTACTGAAAATTGGACATTACATCCTCCAGCGAAATGGCCAATTCCGTTCATCATTTTCTTGGCCATATCTCTCATCCGCTGATACACGGTATCCGAGAGCGTCATAGCAGGAGCAACGGTAATTGAATCGCCAGTATGTACACCCATCGGATCAAAATTCTCAATCGAGCAGATGATGATAATATTTCCAGCATTGTCTCGAAGCAGCTCTAGCTCATATTCCTTCCAGCCCAGAATGCTTTGCTCTACGAGTACCTCATGAATGGGAGAAGCTTGAAGACCCGCATTTAATGCTGTATCGAAATCTTCGGGAGCATTGACAAAGCCGCCTCCATATCCGCCAAGTGTATAAGATGGACGAATTACTAAAGGGAAACCAATTTCTTGCGCGATCTCCTTACCCTTTAGGAAAGATGTAGCAGTCTCTCCTTTGCAAACCCCAATACCCAACTCGATCATTTTGTGCCTAAATTTCTCTCGATCTTCGGTGGTCTCAATGGCGTCCGTATTCACCCCAATCATGTTGACTTTGTACTTTTCCCAAATACCCGCTTTCTCACAATCAATAGCTAGGTTTAGTGCAGTTTGACCTCCCATCGTAGGCAAGACTGTGTCAATTTCTGGGTGCTTTTCAAGGATTTCTCGTATGGATTTTTTCGTCAACGGCTTCAAGTAAATATTGTCTGCCGTCACTGGATCCGTCATGATAGTTGCCGGATTAGAGTTGATCAACGTAACTTCAATTCCTTCTTCTCTAAGCGACCTTGAGGCCTGTGAGCCTGAGTAGTCGAATTCACAAGCTTGTCCGATAATAATGGGACCACTTCCAATAATGAGAACGGATTTGATGTTAGGATTTTTAGGCATTCGAAAACGGGTTAAAAGATTTTATTGAGGTTAAAACAAATTCTGACAAATTTAAAACATGAAGGATCGGCCACAAAAGGAATTACTTATTTAGTATCCTGGTTTATTGGAATGAAGAATTGTAAATCAAATATTTGCGCAATAAACAACTACCCATGAAGCAAGCATATATTATAGACGGTGTTCGTACGCCCATCGGAAACTTTGGTGGTACGCTTTCTCAAGTCAGAACCGATGATTTAGCTGCACATGTCCTAAGGGCATTGATCCAGAAGAACACTTCGATAGATCCCAAAGAAATTGATGAAGTGATCATGGGTTGTGCAAACCAGGCAGGTGAAGACAATCGTAATGTCGCAAGAATGGCTTTGCTGCTGGCAGGAATCCCATTTTCGGTTCCAGGAGAAACAGTGAACAGACTGTGCGCTTCTGGAATGTCAGCAATTATCCATGCAAACCGCGCGATCAAAGCTGGTGATGGTGATCTTTTCATTTCTGGCGGAGTGGAGAACATGACCAGAGGGCCGTGGGTGATATCCAAGTCTGCCAAAGCATTTGGAACAGACGCAAAAATGTATGACTCTAGTTTCGGCTGGAGATTCATCAACCCCAAAATGGAGGAGCTGTATGGCACGGACGGAATGGGCCAAACAGCGGAAAATCTTGTAGAGATACACAAGATCAGCAGAGAAGACCAAGACGCATTTGCACTGAGATCTCAAATGAAAGCAACCGCAGCGCAGCAAAGCGGCAGACTGGCAGAAGAGATTGTAGCAGTTAGCATCCCACAGCGTAAATCAGAGCCAATCGTTTTTGATAAAGATGAGTTTATCAAGCCGAACTCATCCTTGGAAATCTTAGGAAAGCTAAGAGCTGCCTTCAAAAAAGAAGGTTCGGTCACAGCAGGAAATTCTTCAGGCCTTAATGATGGTGCCGCGGCAGCTTTAATTGCCTCGGAAGATGCGGTGAAGCATCATAGTCTTGAACCAAAAGCACGAATTGTCTCTTCTGCAGTCGTTGGCGTAGAGCCAAGAATCATGGGTATTGGGCCAGTTGAGGCTAGCCAAAAAGCGCTGAAGAAAGCTGGGCTCTCTCTTGATCAAATGGACTTAATTGAAATAAACGAAGCTTTTGCAGCTCAATCTCTTGCTTGCACTCGAACACTTGGATTGGATGATACAGATGAACGAGTAAACCCAAATGGAGGCGCGATTGCTATTGGTCATCCGCTAGGTATGACAGGAACCAGAATTACCTATTCCGCTGCTCTTGAGCTAACAAGAACAAACAAAAAATACGCTTTAGTCACTATGTGTATCGGTGTTGGTCAGGGATATGCAGTCGTCTTAGAAAGAGCATAAGATGATCTACTCATTCAAGGACCATATTCCTGTAGTACATCCTACTTCCTTTATTCACCCGCAAGCAGCTGTAACGGGGGACGTGATTATTGGAAAGGATGTATACGTTGGACCTGGTGCAGCCATTCGTGGAGACTGGGGACGAATCATCATCGAAGATGGGTGCAATGTGCAGGAAAACTGTACCATCCATATGTTCCCTGGCATCACGATTACACTTCAAGAAAGTGCTCATATTGGTCACGGAGCGATTATACATGGGGCACAAATCGGACGGAATGTGCTTGTAGGCATGAATGCCGTAATTATGGATAATGCAGAAATTGGTGATGAGTCCATCGTGGGAGCTTTAAGTTTTATTAAAGCCGATTCGGTCTTTGAGAAGAGGAGCCTCATCGTAGGGAATCCGGCAAAAAAAATCAAAGAGGTGAGTGATGAGATGGTGAGCTGGAAAACTCAGGGTACCGCACTCTATCAGCAACTACCTCAAGAGCTTCATGATTCCCTACGTGAATGTAAGCCCTTAGAAAAAATTGAGTCCAACAGACCGACAGCTTCTGCGGTTTATCAAACCTGGAACCAGTCCAAAAAATAAGCATGGCTAAAAAGAATATGCATGTCGCGGTTTCCGGAAATATCGGAGCTGGAAAAACTACGCTTACAGAAATGTTGGCCAAACACTATCACTGGCAACCCGAATTTGAATCCGTGGATAACAACCCCTATCTGGAAGATTTTTACTCGGACATGGGCAAATGGGCCTTTCATCTACAGATTCACTTTTTAAACAGTCGATTTGATCAAATCAATCAATTAAGGCAGAGAGATAAGACGATTATTCAGGATCGAACCATCTACGAGGACGCATACATTTTCGCCAAAAGCCTTTATAAACAAGGTTTTTTCGGAGAACGTGATTATCAGAATTATCTGACCCTCTTCGAATCGATGGTCAAATTTGTGCAGCCCCCTGATCTACTTATCTATCTAAAATCAGATATCGGAAAACTTGTAAGAAACATTGAGAAGCGAGGTAGAGAGTATGAAACCAAAATCAGGATCGATTACCTCAAAGAACTCAATCAACATTATGAAGAGTGGATCGCAAACTACACGCAAGGAAAACTATTAACCATAGACATCACTGACATTGATTTTGTGAACCGCGCAGAAGACTTTTCATTGATCATTTACAAAATAGATACTGAGCTGCACGGACTCTTTAGCTGATCTCTTTTGATAAATTTGTAAGACAACATTAAACCGACATGTCATTACCCAAAATACAACATTACATAGCCGGCCAGTGGATAGAGGGATCTGGTGATGGTGAAATCCTTCATCATGCAATTACCGGCGAACCCTATGCCAAGCACACGATCCAAGGACTAGATTTTGCAGATGCGTATAAGCACGCACGGGAGGTTGGCAATCCTTCTTTAAGAAAAATGACTTTTCAGCAGAGAGGCCTCATGCTAAAAGCACTCGCCTTTCATTTGCTTGAGATAAAAGAGAAATTTTATGAAGTAAGCAAAGCAACGGGCGCCACCAGACTTGACAGCTGGATTGATATAGAGGGCGGTATTGGCAATATCTTTTCCAATGCTTCGCTGCGAAGACAATTCCCTGACCTTCCTTACCATGTAGATGGAGATACTGTGGGTCTTTCTAAGGGCGGATCATTTGTTGGTCATCATATCATGGTACCGAAAGAAGGTGTGGCTGTCCATATCAATGCATTCAACTTTCCGATTTGGGGAATGCTGGAAAAGGCGGCCGTAAACTGGCTGGCAGGGATGCCTTGTATCATCAAACCAGCAGAGCAAACCTGCTATTTGACGGAGGTCATGGTCAAAGAAATCATCGATTCGAAGATTTTACCTGAGGGTGCACTACAGCTGGTATCAGGATATGGGAATGGAATATTGGATCATGTGGACATGAATGATGTGGTGACATTTACGGGATCCTTCGAAACTGGAAAGAAACTAAAAGCGCTCCCGCAAATTGTGGAAAATTCTGTCCCTTTCAATCTTGAGGCAGACTCTTTGAACTGTGCAGTATTAGGCGAAGATGCAGTACCGGGCACTCCCGAGTTCGATCTATTCATTAAGGAGGTAAGAAAAGAAGTCAC
>CAYYNA010000003.1:0-5135 GCA_964472815.1 uncultured Roseivirgaceae bacterium | reverse complement strand
GATGTGCACAACATTGAAGCCTTCGGCCCTATCAGTACCATCATGCCTTATAAGACGATCGATGAGGCGGTGGAAATAGCTAAGAAAGGGAAAGGCTCTTTAGTTTCCTCCATTACCACGGCGGACGCAAAAATTGCCACTGACTTTACCGTAGGAGCAGCTACGCATCATGGCAGGATTCTCGTGCTCAATGAGGCCTGCGCTAAAGAATCCACAGGGCACGGATCTCCAATGCCTATGCTGGTTCACGGAGGACCTGGCCGAGCTGGCGGTGGCGAGGAAATGGGTGGCAAAAGAGGTGTAATGCACTACATGCAACGCACTGCTATCCAAGGTTCGCCTACGATGCTCACGGAAATCACTCAGCAATATCAATATGGTGGAGAATATAAGGATACAGAAAAGCATCCCTTCTCCAAATACTTCGAAGAGTTAGAAGTAGGGGATACTGTCATTACCGCAAAACGTACCGTGACAGAGTCTGACATTGTGGATTTCGCTAATGTTAGTTGGGACCATTTTTATGCCCACACCGACGTGACGTCATTGGAGGGAACTACTTTCGAAGGGAGAGTCGCGCATGGGTATTTTGTCTTGTCGGCAGCTGCAGGCTTGTTTGTGCAAGCCAAAAAAGGTCCTGTGCTTTTAAACTACGGATTAGAAGAATGCCGTTTCACAAAACCAGTCTACCCAGGAATGACCATTGGGGTAAGAGCTACGGTGAAGGAAAAAGTAGATCAAGAAAAGAAAGATGATATCGCAAAAGGTATCGTCAAGTTCTTGGTGGATGTATATGATGAAACGGGAGAGACTGTTGCGATTGCTACCATTTTAACGATGATCAAAAAGAAGAATCAAGATTAATGAACTACGTCAACCTAAATATCGAGAACGGGATTGGTACCGTCGAATTCTTTACCGAGCAGAGCAACTCGCTTCCTGGAGATATCCTTAAAAAGTTAGCAGAAACCATAACCGAAGCGGGTAACAACCCAGAGATAAAAGTCATCATCTTAAAAAGCGGTGGTGATCGCACTTTCTGCGCAGGCGCCAGCTTTGACGAACTGATCGCTGTTGACAGTCCGGAAAGAGGTCACGAATTTTTCATGGGCTTTGCCAACGTAATCAATGCAATGCGAAAAGCCCCAAAGTTCATTATTGGTAGACTGCAAGGAAAAGCCGTAGGTGGTGGTATAGGACTAGCCTCCGCCACCGACTACTGTTTTGCAACTAAGTTCTCAGCAATCAAACTGAGTGAGCTAGCACTAGGTATCGGGCCATTTATTGTTTCCGCGCCCATAGAAAGAAAAATGGGCTTATCAGCTATGTCTCAGATGGGTATCAATGCAGGTGAATTTTATTCGCCCGAATGGTGCAGAGAGAAAGGACTTTTCAATGAAGTGTTTGATGACGCTGAAAGCATGGATAAAGCGGTAGATGAATTAGCTCAAAAACTCGCGGCTTACAACCCTGAAGCAATGGAAGAAATGAAAAAGGTCTTCTGGACGGGGACAGATCACTGGGATGAACTACTTGCAGATCGGGCAAAAACGAGTGGCAAACTGGCGCTTTCAGAGTTTACTAAGAGCTTTATTCAGCAATTCAAGAATAAGTAGTTTAGCGCATGTTCTTGCGTAAAATCTTCTCCTCAAAGAATAAACTCACTTGGGTGCTCATTGACCTCTTGATCGTGATCATTGGGGTGTATTGCGCGTTTCTTATTCAGAATTATGCATTAAAGCAACGCGATCACAAAGAAAGAGTCAAAGTGCTGTCTGAACTGAAGTACGAGCTTGAATACTTTCGCACCATTCTTCCGGGTAGAGCAACATATGCAGCGAACAGAGTGTCTGAGTGGAAATCCAAACTAGATCAAGGGCTTTACGTCGATTTCTCTAACTGGATTTTTATTCCTCCTCAGCGAAACTACAAGACCATTGAGTATGCGTTGGGAATCGAGAACACTGAGGTAATTGACTATAGGTTATTTAATCAATTGCAGTCTCTTTTCGTGACAATAAAGAGCCTAGAAAGTGCCGAGACGCTTATTATGGAAACGTCAAGAAAGTACAAACCGCTTCACGAAAAAATGACACCTCAGGAGCGATTGAATCGTGGAGTCGACAATATGGAAAACTATGAGTGGTTCATTCGCTTCTTCGAAAGTAGAGCTGAAAACCTTGGTTTGGTGGCTAAAAGGTCTGTCTCTACGCTGGAGATAATTAATGCGCAACTCGGTCAAGTTCGGAGGAAGGAGATAGAAAGCGAATTGATGAAGAAATATCTTCCAGATTATGATTCAAAAGAGGAAGCAGTGGCAGCTGGACAATACGCCTTCCCCAATTTCACCGAAGAAGAAATCGGTGCGTTATATGATGAAATAAATCCTGCCTCTGAGCTTAAAAGTACTACCGAATCAGATTCAATTTCCAACTAAGAACTCAGCTAATCTTCCTGAGTTACTCAAAATGGAGCACATCATTTGAAGTAATTGATCAGAGTGAATGGGTATCGAGGTTCCTGTTTGAAGCTATTTAGGACTAAACCAAATGGGTAGCGTTGCAAAATCTCTTTTAGTAGCCACACTATCGTCGGGATCGACAAAGGTTCTTTTGACAGTGATCCTATTTTCGCCCAGCTCAAACCAATCTGTAGGAATAACGGTCAGGATTCCCTTTTGAGACTTGGCAGGATGCTCATGAAAATAGAACTTAAGGTCTGCATAAATAGAATCATTTATTGAGATTTCGTAATAACTACTGAGGCATTCTAAAAGCTTCTCCTTATCCTCATCCTCAAAATCTTGAGACTGAATAAAGTAGCTGTTATCTTTTGCCACAAAGGCCAATCGCGGATTGATCCCATCATTTTTCAACGGCTCAAAGTCAGGACAATTGGATTGTATGCGCTCATTGTCAGCCGGATTATATCTCAGAAACAAAGACATAAAGCTTCCAGAAACATACTTTGACTCTACACTCACTCGCTCCACATAGCTTTTCTCACTTCTAGTGTCATCATAGTAGTTGGTTTCTATTGCCAGCTCTGTAGGACCTTCAGGGAAATACTGGTACTGATCGTAATCCATAAACCAATTAGAAAAAACCACCAGCCCAATAACCAAATAGAGTAGCCTAATTCTTTTCTTGGAGTACTTACTTATGAGATTGTAGTAGATACTCCTTGAGATAAAGCTGAGCGTGATGAAACTGTAGAACCGATAAATCGGATAGTAAATCTTTCCAAATCGCCTTCCTTTCTTGAAGAATCCCAGGGTGAAATAGTCAATCAGGTAGATCAATCCAGATATGAGTGCTGAAAAGAAGAAAATGATGAATATGACAAAAAAGACCCCTTCTACCTCGGCACCAAAAAAATTCACCATGCCTACCAACGCTCCTCCAATGACTCCAACAAAAAGAAAATACAAGCCGAAAGAGATGATCATGAAGATGATCAAAAACGAAAGTGAGAAAATCACGCTGCATAGCTCATCCAAAATCACAACTAGTCGATCTAAGCCAATGACCTTTTTCTTGAGACGTTCAAGAAAAAATTCAGAGTAATTAAGTTTTTCATAATTAATCGAAGGCTGTACTGAGCGCAAGCCGATTGCGCCAATCCAAAAACCTCTGAGTAAGAGATGGATGATCAGAAAGGCTGTCAATACTTGGATGGAAGTAAGCAGTAGAGATAGGAAGAAGACGATAAGTCCAAGTAGAGAATTATCAAAAGAGTAGGAATAGTTGAGCTCAAGCAAATAGCTTCCAAAACTTTCACTAGCCCCTATCAACAAAAAGATGGTAAATGCGGAAACCAACAGCTCCAGTTGCCAGCTCTCTCTCTCCAGCTTTTTCAGCCATTGGGTAATCTGATCTTGTGATTTTTCTTCTGACATGTAAGGCTGTCTAGGATTCTAAATTTACTCAGATAAAATTCGATACAGTTCCAAATTCAAATAATAGTGGTGCCCTGAAATGGTGCGCTTTTCCAGGATTCCCAGTTGCACCAGCGCATTTAAATAATTTCTTGCCGTATTCTCCGCGTAGATCTTTGCATCTGTAAGGTGACTGACTTTAGTTAGTGGTTGCGTAAAAATCATTTGTACCAACTGCTCTGGCTTTCGGATCTTCGTTTCTTCGAGAATAGTCTCTGTAATTCCCTCCTTGGCTGCAATGATGTCGTTGATCTTGTCAAAGGTGAGATTGGCGGTCACCTCCACTGCTTTAAGCATAAATAGGATCCATCTTTCCCACTTGGCGCGTTGCGTGACGCTTGCTAAATGGGAGTAGTAATCATTCTTATGGTCAATGATGTAACGACTGAGAAAAAGAATAGGTAAGTCCAATAACCCTTTCTGAGTGAGAATATTGATATTAAATATTCTGCCGGCTCGTCCATTTCCATCTCTGAAAGGGTGAATCACCTCAAATTGATAGTGGGCAATCGCCATTTTGATCAATGGATCAATGGGATATTTTTCGTCATCATTTACAAACTCCGCTAGGTTCTGCAGTTTCTGCTCCAGAATACCTTTCCCCCGAGGGGGTGTATAGATCGCCGTTCCGGCATTTGGTCCAGTTCCTCCTTGCTTGATGTATATCCTCGCACTGGGCGGGCGAAAACCGTCGTTGGTTTGCTTGACAATACGATAAACCTTTACGAAATAATCCAGGTCAAACGACTCATTTTCCAAGAGATGCTGGTGTCCTTCCCATAGTGCCTCTCTATACTTCAGCACCTCCTTCGGTGCTCCTTTTATTCCTACATTTTCACCCTCCTCACTGTAGGCTTGGTAGAGCTCATCATCCGTAGTGAAAATATTTTCTATTTCACTGGAGGCCTTGGCTTCCTGTAAAGAGATCGTATTGATCAATACTCCCTGGTTTGGAATGGCAACTGATCTTCCGTGCAGTCGGCCCAAGGCTGACTTAGCATTTGCCAACTGCTCCATAATCGTGACCTTTCGATACAGCTCCTCATGAATGGGTAAATCCGGAAGATCATTCCAGGGCTTATTTCGATCAGGATTTATTTGAAACAGTGGGTCTTGCATTTTCCGAGGCTAACCATTTAATAGACATTAAATATTTATTTTTTTAATGTTTATTCGAAAGTACGACATTAATTTGAGG
>CAYYNA010000002.1:28593-47215 GCA_964472815.1 uncultured Roseivirgaceae bacterium | reverse complement strand
ACCAAACTTGTCGGCAATCTTTCGGCAATCGGGGAGCCTAGCCATAGTACCATCATCTTTTAGAATCTCCACCAATACACCTCCAGACTTTAATCCAGCAAGTCTTGAGAAGTCAACGGTGGCTTCTGTATGCCCTGCTCTTCGCAAAACACCTCCGTTTCTAGCTTTCAGCGGAAAAATGTGCCCTGGTCTTCCCAAATCTTCAGGCTTGGTACTAGGATCAACTAGCGCCTGCACCGTTTTGGATCGATCTGAGGTAGAAATTCCAGTAGTGGTTCCGTGACCTATTAGATCAACTGAGACAGTGAAAGGAGTCTCATATGTGGCGGTATTTTTCCCTACCATCAAGTCAAGCTCCAATTCCTTGCATCGATCTTCTGGAATCGAAGCGCAAATAAGCCCTCGACCTTCTTTGGTCATAAAATTGATAATGTCAGGGGTAACCTTCTCAGCAGCACATATAAAGTCTCCTTCATTTTCTCTGTCCTCATCATCTACCACAATGATTACTTCCCCATTTCTAATGGCTTCCAGAGCCTCTTCGATTTTATCTAGCATTTATCCTACTATAACGTTTCCTAAAATATTAGCTATTTCTACTGACACTTTTTTTAACTCATTTACATCGTCCAAAAGTTCATCTATCTCTTGCTCGTCAGTAGTTTCCTTTAGTTTCTTGGTTTCCTCCTGAATCAACTGCTGAACAATCCTGAATTTCAATCTGAGAATGTTGGTGTACGTTGCATCTCGAAGAAATTCAGTCTCTCTTGGCACATGGATTTGATACTTCTCAGACCAATTCTCACTTATTTCATACTTATCGGCACTTAAATCAATAACGGTCCTTCGGACTTGCTCATCTTCATGCGTCAGCAGATACTCTCCGTCTATTATTTCACCCTCTCGAAGTTTCTCACGAAAAGTCTCGACTATTTTCCGATAGGTGTCATTTGTGAATTGGATCTCATCTGCTTCATTAAGGAAATAACTAATCTGATACTCATCATTAAGCTCACGAGTGTGGATTTTGTTTTTTCCGTAATTGACTAATAGTCTCACACTCTCCCTTTCCTGCAATTCAATAACCTTGGCAATATCCGTCTTGTCAAGAGCTACCTCTACCTCCTCTTGAATGGGAATCTCAGGTTCAGAGATGGGGAGCTTGTTTTGATTTCTCCTTGAATCAATTAAGATCTTATTCTGCTCTGCTATTAGGACTGACTCGGCAATTCCCAATAAATCACTGCACTCTTTTATGTAAACCGTTCGCTTTACCGGATCGCTAATTTTAGTGATGGAGGCAATGATGTCTTTGATGACCCCCGCTTTCTTCACTGGATCATTTCCAGTTTCGTCCAGCAAAACTTTCGTCTTGAAACGAATAATATCTTGTGCCTCCTCAGCAACAAAATCTTTAAACCCAACAGCGCCTAGATTCTTTGCATAACTATCTGGGTCTTCTCCTTCTGGAAGAGCCACAGCCTTTACATTCAAATCTCCTTCCAGAAGCATATCAATCCCTCTCATGGAGGCTTTAATCCCTGCTGCATCTCCATCAAAAATCACCGTCACATTTCCCGTGTACCTTCGAATGAGCTTGACCTGATCTTCCGTTAGTGCCGTTCCAGAAGAAGCCACTACATTTTCAATGCCGGACTGGTGCATAGAAATAACATCAGTATACCCTTCTACTAAGAAACAATTATCCTCCTTTCGAATGGCGTTCTTGCTTTGAAACAGGCCATACAGCACCTTACTCTTGATGTAGAGCTCAGTCTCCGGACTGTTTATGTATTTAGCAGATTTGTCGGTTTTTGAGAGCTTTCTGCCACCAAATGCAATTGTTTTCCCTGATACATTGTGAATGGGGAACATTACCCGACTCCTGAATCGGTCGTACGATTTACCGTCCTTGTCAATGATCAGACCTGCCTCGGCCAGCAATTCTTTTTTGTATCCTTTTTGCTGAGCTTCATTTATAAGGCCATCCCAGATTTCCTTGCTATAACCCAGCTCAAATTTCTTGATGGTCTCCTCAGTAAACTCACGTTCCTTGAAATAGCTAAGCCCTATGGATTTCCCTTCCTCTGAAGTGTGCAAAGTATTTTGGAAGTATTCACTAGCGTAGTTAAGTACGATGTAAAGGCTTTCCCTTTTGTTTTGGGCTTGAAGCGCCTCATCAGACTGCTCTTCTTCTTTGACTTCAATACCGTATTTTCCAGCAAGGTATTTCAGTGCTTCTACATAACTAAGACCATCAACCTCCATGACAAACGTGATGGCATCTCCTCCTTTCCCTGAACTGAAGTCCTTAAATATTCCCTTTGAGGGTACTACGTAAAATGATGGAGTCTTTTCGTTAGTAAAGGGGCTAAGTGCTTTGAAACTTGAACCCGACCTCTTGAGCGTCACAAAATCACCCACCACTTCGACAATGTCAATTCGATTTTTTATCTCTTCTATGGTGGATGGATGGATCATGATTAATGCTTGAACAAAATTACCGGATTGTTCGAACCGAAAGCAATTATAGATGGTTGATACGACAATGATTTATAACTTGCGCCCCGGATGGAGTTGACGAAGGAAAACCTATTAATCGCACTTAGCAAAGTACAAGATCCTGACCTAAAAAAGGACTTGGTAACGCTAGGTATGATCCAGAATATCCACATTGAGGGGGATAAGGCAGCTTTTGATGTGGTATTAACAACACCTGCATGTCCTCTTAAGGAAGTTATCAAAAAAGATTGCGAGGAAGCCATCCAAAGTACGATTGGGGATGTGAAGCTGATCATAAATATGACATCAAATGTCACTACCAACCGTGATGAAGGCCCTGTATTACCTGGTGTCAAGAATATCATTGCTGTTTCCTCAGGAAAAGGGGGAGTTGGAAAATCAACAGTAGCCTCAAATCTAGCAGTTGCTCTGGCAAGAAGCGGAGCTGAGGTGGGTTTGATTGATGCAGATATTTTTGGTCCATCCATCCCGACCATGTTTAATTGCGAATTCGAACAGCCCGGTGTTGTTCAAGAAGATGGAAAAAACAAGATTGTCCCCATTCAGCAATACGGAGTTAAGCTGATCTCAATCGGTTTTTTGACCAACAGCGAAGATGCCGTCGTATGGAGAGGGCCCATGGCAAGTTCAGCATTGAGGCAATTCATTACTGACGCAAAATGGGGAGACCTTGATTACTTATTAATTGATTTGCCCCCAGGTACTAGCGATATACACCTGACCTTGGTACAAGCGGTTCCAGTAACTGGAGCTCTTGTGGTGACTACTCCACAAAAAGTAGCGCTAGCAGATGCCCAAAAGGGCTTGTCTATGTTCAAGCAGCCTCAGATAAATGTTCCTGTTTTAGGTCTAGTTGAAAATATGGCTTGGTTTACGCCGGAAGAACTTCCTGACAATAAGTACTTTATTTTTGGGGAAAACGGAGGCAAGCAACTCGCTGAAAAGAACGATTTAGAGGTACTTGGGCAAATTCCAATTGTTCAATCAATTCGTGAGAGTGGCGACAATGGATACCCTTCTGCATTAAAGGATGGTGAAATCTCACAAGCTTTTACTCATCTTGCAGAAAATGTAGCTAGGCAGGTGGCCATTCGCAATGCGACTATCTCAGAGACTAAAAAAGTAGAAGTAACCGTTTAGAGTATGTCAGAATTACAAGAAAGGGTAGACAAAGCACTCGATACTATTAGACCTTATTTGGAGGCAGATGGCGGAGATGTGAAAATCATAGAGATCGATGAAGATAAAAATCTTATCTTAGAGTTGATGGGTAATTGCGGATCATGCCCTATGTCGACTATGACATTGAAAGCTGGCGTTGAAGAAGCAATAAAGAGAGAAGTTCCTGAGATAAAAAGTGTACATGCAGTCAATGTTACATCACCGGATGATCCGAACGCAAAGCTTCCGTTTGCTAACTAAGTCTCTACCCTACTCTTTAATCCTACTTACTTTTTTTATTTCGCATTTTACTGTAGCGCAAGAAAGGTGTGCAGCTAAGGCTCCAACAACAGGAGAATTTGAAAACTGGATCAGCAGAAAGCGTGATCTGAAAAAATCAGCTTATATAATTCCAAGCCTAGGGCAGAATACGGTATATGAAATTCCGGTAGTGGTTCATATTTTGCACAGAGGAGAATCCATCGGACAAGGCACCAACTTAAGTTCAGAGAGAATAAAGGCTCAAATTGATTCACTCACCGCTGACTTTCGAAGGACGAATGCCGATAGAGTCAATACGCCAGAAGATTTCCTACCATTTGCGGTTGACACTGAAATTAGCTTCGTACTGGCAAGACAAGATCCCAAGGGAAACATTACTGATGGAATTGTGCGTGCCAATGCATCACGAGTATTCAATCCATTCCGCACAAGCAACTTGATTGATATGCGGACCTTATCTTATTGGCCAGCAGAAAACTACTTAAACATCTACGTCGCAGACTTAAGAAGCGACGGTAGGGACCTAATTGGTTCTGCCATTTTTCCTGAGTCAGATGAGCTGGTGGGGGTAGATCCAGAGGGAGATCAACAATACCTTGATGGGGTTTTTGTTGACTATCAATATTTTGGAAATAATAATGCTCCCGCTTTCGTAAGTCGAGGAAGAACATTGACGCATGAAGTAGGTCATTTCCTAGGGCTAAGACACATCTGGGGAGATGGTGGATGCTCCTTCGATGATTTTGTTTCTGACACGCCGTTCGCAGCTGATGATAACGGCGGGTACTCCTCTCCATGTGCATTTCCTCGACCTGAAGGGGTAAATGAGTGTACTGAAGGTGAGCCTGTGATGTTTCAGAACTACATGGACTACACAGATGATGTGTGCATGAATCTTTTCACCGAAGGTCAAAAGGACCGAATGCGAATTGTATTAGAAAACTCTCCCAGAAGATTGTCTCTTCTTAGTTCTCCAGGCTTGATTGCCCCTGCGCAATTCGTAAATGACCTTGCGCTAACGGAAATCCTCTCACCAGATCAGGCTGAGTGCGATAATCAAATAAGTCCTATTTTGAGGGTAACTAACCATGGCTTGAGTGAGGTTACCCAATATGCTATCAGCCTATTTATAGATGGGGTTGAAGCCTTCAGCGTCTCAAGAAATACTTCCCTACTGCCTTTTGAAAGTGAATCAGTGAGCTTTCCAAATCAAATACTTCCAAGTGAAGGTGCTCAAATCTCCTTTAGAATAAACCAGGTAAATGAGGGACTAGACACCAACCCAACAAATGATTTAATCTACCAGAATATTAATTACTTGAGCAGCATCAACCTGCCCTTTGTTCAAGACTTTGAGGATGGCACTGAGTTGATTGGTGAAATTGGGGATCAAAACGCCTGGCAAATTGCAAACGCACCAAGGGAATTTCCCAACAACAATGCACTACTCTTCAGGTCTTTTGGCAATAATGCTTCATTCGGTGAAGAACTGATTTTTACGACTCCTCCACTCGATCTAAATGGAGTTGATACAGCAGTGCTTTCTTTTAGCTATGCCTACTCGGGGACCCCAGAAGGCATTTTCGATGGTCTGATCGTCCGGGGAAGTGCGAATTGTGGTTTTTCCTATAACGAAGAAATTTTCTCTGAAATTGGAACCGGCCTTGAGACCACTTTTCCAACTGCCAGTGAATTCATTCCATCAAACCAAATAGAATGGAGAGATACTACAATCAATATTTCAGAGTTTCAAGACACTGACGGTGTACGGTTCCAGTTTATTGGCTTGAACGGAAGTAATAATCTCTACCTTGACGATATACGCATAGAGCAAAGTCAAATTTTTGAGTACGACATCAGTCTTCAATCCATCCAGGGGCCCTTAGTAACCTGTGATGACGATGTTGACATACGGATACAAATAAAAAATGCTGGTTCGCAACCGATTACATCATTCAGCATAGAAGGATTTGTGAATAGTGAGCCTTTCACACAAAGTTTTGAAAACCTATCCATTGATTGGCAAGAATATCAATCATTTAGCATCAACGTCAGCTCCTTAAACAACACGGAAAATAGTATCATCTTAAATGTAGGAGAAGTCAATGGCCGAGTCGATCAATCTACCATAAGTAACTCAGTGGAAGCTACCATCACCATCAATTCGGAGGAAGATGATTACCCTCTGACCGTAGATTTTGAGGAATCCAATCAATGGATCAATACTTCTCCACAGCAAAACTCGCTGTGGTCTACTGATACACTGCCGGATGGAAACGTCGCATTGCGTGCGTCCTCTTTTGAAACGCAGACCCTAGGCATACAAAGCTGGTTTGTGAGCCCAGCACTTTCAACCGGTGGTTTGGACAGTGCCGGCTTGTTTTTTAGACTATCATATGCTAGCAGGGCTGGATTTAATGATCAGTTTAGCGTCTTGATTTCAGGAGATTGTGGAAGAACTTTTGATGAGCTGAGCCCGCTCCTTCAAGTGAGTTCAGATTCTTTGGCAATCACATCCTCTAATCAACAGTGGCAACCGAGCTCCGATGAAGATTGGAAAGAATTCGCATTGGACCTTTCCGAATCGATACCTGTTCAAGACTCGATTCGTGTTGCATTCGTCATGATCAATGGAAATGGAAACGATCTCTACTTAGATGACATCAGTATCCGTGGAAATGAACCAGCTAATTATGAAGATGTATTCAGGGTCTTTCCAAACCCAGCAGTGTTTGATTTCAGCCTTGGCTTTAACCTAACCACCAAGGAAGCTGTAGCAATCGAGCTTATTGACATGAGTGGTAAAGTGGTGATCTCTGAGGAAGTAGATAATGCATTCAATCAAATTTTATCCTTTGAGTCACCAAGAAACCCAGGGCTCTACTTTGTTCGGGTGTCAAGTCCCAATTTTGTGAGGACCGAAAGACTCTTTGTTAGTCCTAATTGATTAGGTTTAAGCTCACTTTGCTATATGTCATTTCTCAAGCCCAGCAGCCTCAAAGACTTATTTATTCACGTTGCAATCATCCTTTCGATCTTATTGATTGTAACCGTTTCAATTTTTTACATCTGGTTACCAACCAGCACCAATCATGGAGAAACAATTACGGTCCCGAACGTAATTGGTCTTCCATTAGAGGAACTGGACGAATTCTTAGGTGAAAGGAATTTAAGGTATGAGGTAACTGCCGATAGTAGCTATTCGCCAGATGCTTTGCCGAGAGAAGTTTTGAGACAAGTACCTCCGCCAAATGCCAAAGTGAAAGAAAACCGGAAAATCTACGTTACAATCAATGCAGAAAGTCCTCCCAAAGTCCGAATGCCGAAAGTAGAGGACCTTTCCCTTAAAAGCGCACAAATGACTTTAAAGTCGTACGATTTAAAACTTGGCGAAGTGAAGTATGTACCAGACGTATTCTTTGGAGTAGTCCATGAAGCACAAATGAATGGCCGTGAAGTGCTTGAGGGGGAAATTATTGAGAAAGGATCCACCATAGACTTAGTGGCAGGCAATGGCTATGGAAATACTGAATTTCGCTCACCTACATTGACCGGACTAGATCTGGAGGAGGCAAGCTTTGCCGTAATTGGGTCAGGCTTGAAAGTGGGAAAAGTCACTTTTGTTTCAGAAAGCAAAGCAGCATTCTTAGAGCCTGACACTACGATCTACCGAGATATTCCTCCAGGTAGTATTCAAAATCAATACCCTAGACCACAGGTCATCGTCAAAATTGGGGATCCAATTGATCTATGGGTTTATAAGCCAGATTCGCTCAGCACGAACTCTTCCACCATATTGGACGATCAATGAGAAGCGTAGCTCTACTGATTCTACTACATTTTTCTTTTGTTTCCTCAGCTCAGCTACTTGTGAAGGAAATACCAAACTCCAGGGCTGCTATTCAGGGAGAGTATACCCTCAACGCCGATCCGGTGAAAAACACCCTCCCCTTCTGGGATGATTTTTCTGTCACTGAAGAAGGAGCCCCTGATGCAAATAGAATTTGGGGGTCGGATACAACGAAACAGTGGAATAGTTCTTTAAGTGTAGGAGTGTACGTGAATGCCACCTTAGCAATAAACCCTCCAACATATAGGGTCGTCACTTTTGACGGACTGGATGCTCTGGGGCAAGTTTATGGAGATTCACAAGGTTTAACTGATCAACTCTACTCAGATACACTTGATCTAGGCTCTTTCACTGAAGCGGACGATATCTATCTCTCTTTCTTTTGGCAGGCAGGAGGAAACGTGGAAAAACCAGATGAAGGAGATTCCATCCGACTGCAATTCTATAACCCATCTGCAGATACGGCGAATGGAAATCCATGGGAGAATCTTTGGTCAGTAGAAGGCTCTGATGATCTATCTACCACAATTTTCACCCAGGAGTTTTTCAAAATAGAGCAACGTTTTCTGACAGGATCTGCAATCTTCCGCTTCCAGTCTTTTGGAGATGAAGATGGCCCTTTTGATGCATGGCACCTTGACTACATCTATTTAGATAAAAACAGAACCGAAGAAGAGATCGTAGAAAATGGATACGATGATGCGGCATTCACCAATGAAGTATCCTCTTTCTTATCGCCCTATTCATCCATGCCCGTACACCAGTTCTTACTTAGCAGTACCAGTATTGCTAATCAGCAAACGTCATTGAGCTACTTAAATCAGCTAGATCCAGATCCAATAACTGAAGACTCAGTGTTGAATCTGTATGGAGCGGAGATCACCTATTCCATAGAAGTGCTGAATAACAATGAGTTCCTCGTAAATGATCAGGAAAAATCAGCTGGTATATTATCTAATAGCAGCAACTTCATTGATTTAACGCTTGGCCTAACGGATCAAAATAATCCGCTGCTGCTCAGTGAGCAAGATTTTTCATCTCTTGCTCAATTCGATTCGGTTGTTCTTGAGTCCACTGCTTTTTTGCTTCCTAACAGAGTAGGCTCTTCTATTTTAGATGAAGGGGGAATCATCGATCTAACGATTAACGATACGATTCGTAACCAATATCTTCTACATGACTACTACGCTTTTGATGATGGAACAGCAGAATATGCTGTAGGCGTAAATGAACGAGGAGATCAGGTAGGCGTCCAGTTTTGGGTGGAAGAACCAGATACATTGACTCACATTGAGATCTACTTTCCGAATATCGCACCATCAAGCAATGACGAAACATTAACATTAAGAGTGTTTAAAAACTTGGATGATGCATTTCCGCTCAGATCCGAGCCTGTTATTATTGCTACGGCATCTGCAATCAATGAATTTACTCGCTACGAGTTAAGGCGTCCATTAATTGTATCCGACACTTTTTATGTCACCTACGAGCAAGACGCCAATCAATACATTGGTGTGGGCTTTGATAGAAGTAATCCACAAGCTGCTCCCTATATATTTGAGAATATCGCTGATGAGTGGGTCCGTAATGAGAGAATTCAAGGAGCATTGATGATCCGCGCCGTTTTTGAAAGAGTAGCGGACTTTACTCTTGGAGTTGAGTTGGAACGTACAGCTCCTGTCATTTACCCAAATCCATCAACAGGTCTAATTCATATCTCCTCAGACTATGAAAAAGTGGAGCTGAGGGATCTATCAGGTAAGCTCTTAAGGTCAGAGCAAATGAGTGAATTCCATGACTTTTCTCGCTATCCCCCAGGGATGTACCTGCTTACTGTCGTGGATGGCTCAACGTCATTTACCCAAAAAATCGTTCTTAAGTAAAACTGTCCAGACAGCCGACCGGTGGTCTTCAAGTAATCAAATTCCATCTACTACAAGGGGCTGTGGACTAAAACACAGCACAAAAATCACCAACGCAATCCAACCGAGAATCTTTCTTGCAGGGGTTAGGGGTCTATCGTCAATCACTGGTGGATGATCTATACCAACAACCCGCCCAATCAGAAAAGCAAAAAGCAACCATCCGGTATATCCCTCAATTTTGAAAAAGGAGGCCACAAAAAACTGGATAGTAAAAAGGACGGTAGCATACAGTAGTCGATTTCGCTTGTCAGAGAAAACGTATTGAAAGCAGATATACAGAAAGTACAAATAAGCCCCTGTGATGAGTAGGAAACTTCCCAGTGCTTCCAACGAAGAATTTGCCAGGCTTGCAGTCGTCACCAAGCCCAATCCTGCATAGAAAAGAAAGCCAATAAATAAAACTCTGGAAATAATCGCGTGATTCTTTGCTCCCAGGAGCCCAAACAGTATATGACCGCCATCTAGCTGTCCCATTGGAAGAAGATTCAACGCAGTAAAGAAAAAAGCTAGAAATGCTGCCAATAACAGTGGGTAGTGCATAAGCTCATTAGGGCTTGGAACATATCTGTCATCTGGCGCTAAGTAGTTTCTACCAAAACTCATCAACAGATTGTCACCAAAAGAGATCGAACCGGGAAGGTTTGTTCTGATCGTATCAGCTAACTCTGGGTATCTCATTCTGGACAGGTTCAGGTCTTTTTTCAGGATGACCGTGTCTAATCCCATCATTCGTTCTTCAAAATTCTCTCCGAAAACTTCATATTCAGGATGAATTTCGTAGATGTATTCCGTTTCAGGAAGCGTCCGAAAGCCTACAACAAACAAGATCATTGCTACTATAAAACCAGCAATCGGGCCAGAAACCCCGACATCAAAATACTTGGTCCTGCTAGAAATGGTCTCCTGGATTCGAATAAATGCCCCCATAGTGCCAAGAGATGGAATAGCTAAGAAGCCCAGCCAAATGGGTAGATAGTAAGGTAAAGTGACTTTAATGTTGTGATACCGAGCGGTGAAATAATGGCCAAACTCATGAAAAGTGAGAATACCCAAGAATGGAACCGAAAACTGCAACCCGAAAACGAAATCATCCCAGGTCATTCCAAAAATCAAGAATTTGCTAATCGTCCATTCAGCTCCCGCGAAAGTGGTCGTAATCAAGGTCAGGACAAAGAGTCCAATGTGAATAAGTGGTTGCTTGATTTTACTTCCCAAGACCAAAAATCTCGTTTAGCTGTTTGTCGGGATTAAATATTTGCACCGCTTTCATTCCAATCGATCGTGCGGCTTCAATATTGTCCAGACGATCATCTAAGAACAACATTCTCGAAGGATAGTTATCAATGTCCTCCACCACGTATTCATAGATGTCCTTGTTAGGTTTTCGCATCCCCAATTCGTGAGAAAAATAGGCCTCCTTGAAAAAGTCTCTGATACTGGGCTTCCGTGTAGCTGCCATTACCATTTCTTCAAATGCCAACTCATGAATGATGTTTGAGTTGCTAAGTAAGTACGTATCGAATTTCTGACTGATCTGTTCCACCTTAGCCATACGTTCCCTAGTGATGCTTTTGAGCATGCTGTTCCAGAGGACATCAAAATCGTCTTCATTAAGCTTAGTTCCAAGAATTTGATTTACAGCCGATCTGAAGTGGTCAGGGCCTATTTCACTCGTTTCAAATTTTGTCACAACCTTCGAGTCCATGACGAGCTTTCGTATGTTCTCTTGATTCTTTGTAGCAACTTTCTTGAACTCTTGAATGATTCGGGGATAATCCAAATCAATCAAAACATTACCAAAATCAAAAATAATGGCGTCTACGCCTTGAAGTAGGTCTGACATCTTATTGAAATTTGATAGCAAATATGTAATATTGCGCACCCTTTTGAAAGGGTCCTACAAAGACCTTTTCTTATTTAATTTTGTAAATTCAAAAGATTCTTTGGGCCTATAACTCAGTTGGTTAGAGTAACTGACTCATAATCAGTAAGTCCCAGGTTCGAGCCCTGGTGGGCCCACCCACAAGACTCCACTTTTATAGTGGAGTTTTTTATTGGTACTCCTTCCATGTAGATTCATCATCAAATCCTCCAATTAGACAAGGCACTCCCCAAAGAAAAAAGCTGAAGTAGAATCCTTCTCAAAATATTATTAACCTATTCCACACATTCAACGTCTGTATGTTAGGTCCTAACTCAACTACTCAAAATGCTCAAAAACTACCTAAAGGTTACTTTTCGTAACCTCCTCAAGAATAAGGTCTATGTATCTATTAACGTCATAGGCCTTGGATTAGCCCTCGCATGTTGCATTGTCGCCTATTTGAATTCTAAGTTCAACTGGGATTTTAATAAGAATCACGAAAAGATCGAAAACATCTATAAAGTCCACTCCATGGTCGATAGGGATGGACTAACGGAATACGGAAGAGTCCCAATGCCCATGATTGATGCCATCAAGAATGATTTGGCTGGCGTGGATGAAGCCTTTCGGTTTGAAGGACATGTCTTTACCGTGAGAGATGAAGAACTAGACAAGGTCTTTAGCTCCAACGTTAGTTATGCAGACCCTGGATTTCTTAAAGCATTTACCTTCCCAGTCATTCAAGGAGACCCTTCAAGCTTCCACCAAATTGAAAACGCTGTAGTTACCTCTGAACTGGCTAAGAAATTTTACGGAGAAGAAGACCCTATCGGGAAGGTATTAACTGTATTTGACGATACGGGAGTCGACTTCAATTTTGTCATTTCTGCTGTTGTAGAGAAAGCTCCACAAAACTCATCCATTGGTTTTGAAATATTGGTTGCTTTTGAAAACAGGTATAGGATGTATGACGATGGAGTAAAAGGCAATTGGGAGTCTTTTGCTCAAGCAAGTTTTCTTTATTTCAATGATCCAAGTCAAGCCGAGAACTTAGCACCACTACTGGATAAGTATGTAGCAGTGCAAAACCAAGCAAGAGAAGATTTTCAAGTTTCATCTTTCAAGCTAGCACCAATGATCACTCATGGAAAAAACTCCAGAAGTATTCGTTGGGACAACCTTCAAAATCCTATGGACGATGCAGCAGTAATCACTCCGCAAATCATGGCTATACTGATTCTGCTTGTTGCTTGCTTCAACTTCACAAATACTGCCATAGCTAATTCAAATAGAAGACTAAAAGAAATTGGGGTCCGAAAAGTGCTCGGAGGGGGCAGAAAACAGCTAATTATTCAATTTATGGCGGAGAACCTGACGGTCTGCTTTCTGGCTGTACTGCTTTCATTGGGGATAGCAGGCATACTAGTCCCTGCTTACAGTGCAATGTGGGAAGGAATGGACTTAAAGCTTGATTTCACTCAGGATTTCAGAATATATCTCTTCCTGATTGGACTGCTGATCTTCACTACTGTCTTGGCTGGCTTCTACCCGTCTCTATACATCAGCAAGTACAAACCTGTGAGCATCTTGAGAGGGAGTCTCAGTATCGGTGGAGCTGGAAGGCTTACCAAAGTGCTTTTGACAGCTCAGTACTCATTTACGGTCATAGCTTTGTTTGCAAGCGTTGCGTTTGTGCAAAACGCCCGATACCAGGATACCCTGGATATGGGCTACAATAGGAGTCAGACGATCGGAATAAACTTATTGAATGACAATCAATATCAGAAAATCAAAGCCTCAATGCTTGCAAACCCTGATATCCAGATGATTGCCAGTGCAAAAAATCACATTGGTAGAGGCAATTACGGCACTAGAATGAAGCATCAAGATCTGGAAAAGGATGTCAGTATGATGGATGTTGGGATTGGGTACATGGAAACGATGGATTTGAGAATATTGGAAGGGAGGACTTTCACAAAAGAGCTTGAAGCTTCTGACAGCAAGAACTCTATCATTGTAAATGAAAAATTGGTGGAAGAATTCGGCTGGATTGACCCCATTGGTCAACGGGTTGCCGTCGATGATTCAACCACACTGACCGTGGTTGGAGTGGTACAAGATTTCTATATGTACGGCTTCTGGGCACCTGTTGAGCCTTACGGAATTCGACTGCAGAGCTTGAGATTTGAAGATGATGGAACTTATAGTTTCATTGTTGCCAAAGCTGATATTAGCAAAGTCAGGGATGTGTACGACTATCTGGAAGATGAATGGAACGCTCAAATACCGAACAAGACGTATTCTGGATTTTTCCAAGATGAATTATTGAGTGAGGCACGTGAGATCAACAGCAACATATTGAAAGTATTCAGCTTTTTGGGCGGAGTGGCGTTTATCATGTCCTGCCTCGGCTTGTTCACGTTGGTCTCTATCAATCTGATCAAGAAGATCAAGGAAATTGGAGTTAGAAAGGTACTCGGTAGTAGCATTCAGAACATTGTGGTCTTAATGAATCGTCAGTATCTTATTCTTCTGATGATTTCATCAATTATTGGAGCGACTGCTGGATACTTCCTGATTGATGGCTTAATCTCCTCCATATTTAATCAATACAAATCCATGGATTTCTTCACCTTCGTTGTACCTACCATCATCATTCTGGTAGTTTCCTTAGGAATTGCAAGTTTCAAAACTTTGGTTACTGCTTTGGTAAATCCGGTGACATCCTTGAGATACGAATAGCAAAAAAACTCCTAGCTGATTAGTTAGGAGGTTTTTTTTGATCCGATCTATTGCTACAAACTTCTTTGAAAGAATGAGGCAATTTCATCAAAGTGTGACGCATGTAGCGATGTGTAATTGATGTGACTGACCAGGTTATCTAAGGAAGGGTCAGTGATAATTAATTCCAAATCATCACCATCTACTAGTCCCAGCTCCTCGAAAGAACTTTTCATAGCATCAGGACCGATGTGCTTCAATCCTCCAACGCTTATTTCACTTCCCCAAATCAGCGTTCCATCATTAAACTCAGACTTTCTGTTTGCGATCATCAAGGTAGGACCAGCATTATCAAAAAAGTCTTCAGCCCATGCGAATGGCATCATCAAAAGATTACCTTTTACTTCAGAAGAATATGCAGAGTAGGTGCTAGGCTCAAAACCAAATTGCTCAATTGCAGGGTCTAATATTAGACGAATCAAATCTTGATCAAAGGATAAGTACTCTTCTCTCTGAAGATGCTGCGTATACATTGCAAGCTGTGCTCCAGTAGACCATCCTCCTGAAAAAATATTTTCCTGATCAATTCCATAGTCCAGAGCATATTTCTTGAAGTACTTTATGGCAACTTTAAAATCCTGAATGCTCTTTAACCATGTTTCCCCATCTTGCTGATTTACAGTGTAATTGACAACTGCAACACCATAACCTCTCTTAGCTAAGTTATCGGCCAAGATTTCAATCTCATCGACCTGGGTATATTCTTGCCAACCTCCACCAGGAGCTAGTATGACTAAAGGTCTCAGTTCATCGGCCGAGTTCTGCACTTCGAAATATTTCAAAGTAAGGTCCGAACTACGATCATCATAGTAATTGACAATGGTGGTATTAACTTCTGCGTCGCTGAATATCGTGTAGTAATCAAATGGAACTGCTGTATCCTCTTCCTTAAGGTCCGGCGTTAAGGTCTCGTCTTCACTACAAGATTGTAGCAGTACTAAAAGCAAGCTCAAAAGGGTTAATAAAATCACTGACTTTCCGTACCCATTTTTTTGTTGTGTTCTCTTTTTCATTTTCGTGGGATTAAAATTTTCACTTGGACAAAGCTGAGCAGATAGATAAGGCATGGTGTAGAACACACGTTGCGAATGTCTTAAATCATGTTGCGTGTCTGCGGCAACCAATTTCTGTGACTTAGTGCATGAAATTCACTTCGGCTAAAAAGAAAAACCGCCCTATTGGGGCGGTTCTAGCTAGACAGAATTGGTGAACTATGTCTCGAGGATTATTACAGAAAAACAAAGGTCCATTTTAGTATTCAGACCCAATCAAACTTATGTTGCAAAGTCCTTAAGGTATGTTGCACAATCACTTTTCTCAAAAAATCAAAAGCTATAATTGGGCATGCAAACTCAACGAAGTTTTTGATTGAAATTAAGAATCAACGATATTGAAGTCAAAACTACCGACCTAAGTAAAATGCAAGAACCCGGAAATACAGGTTCGATGGATGAAGTATTTCTTAAGCAACTAAATGAAGTTGTGGAAAACAATCTTGGAAACGAGCATTTTACTGTTGAAGAACTTGCTGATTCTCTAGCATATAGTAGATCACAGCTTCATCGCAAAATCCATAAGCTCACCAACCAATCTGTGAGCCAATATATAAGGAACATCCGCCTTCAATACGGCATGAGTTTTCTGGAAGACAATATTGGAACTGTCTCCGAAATCGCATACAAAGTTGGTTTCAATAGCAGCACCTACTTCATCAAATGCTTTAGCGAAAGGTATGGCATCTCCCCCGGAGAGATCAGAAGAAAAGTTGATTCAAAGGAAAAAATAGCAGCTCCTAAAGACGAAAAGACAGCTTTCGAGGCACTGCACCCCGGCACTTCAGAAGGCCTAATTAGAGAACTGTACGAGCACCTTATTCTATTTAAGCCTGAGCTTGAAAACTATCTTTTTGAAGACAAGACCAACGAATCCACAATTGACATTCGGGTTTTGGCCTTTCAAATCATCCGCAGTTACCCTTGGCCAATTGCTGTCGAACTTAGGCGGTTGTTTTCTGGCGCAATGAAAGAGGTAAACTACAAAAGACTGGTACAACTTAAGCGCGCTATACAACGAATCCTAGACTTCTTTACCTACCTTCTTCTCAGCGAGCTCATAGAAGAACTCAATAGAAATGATCTAAAAAGTGATTTGAAAGAAGCCTGCAAAAGATGCTTGGAAGAAATCAACTTAAGTAACCAATGCCTTCTTTTTAAGAATGCACATTCATTGATTTCTAATGACGTCATCATCAGATTTATCAAAGAGCTGGATATCTTGTTCGATGAGTCCTTTTTCCGTGAGCTGGACGAGTGGGTTGAGATCCATTCATCGCTTGATGATCTACCAATCCAGGAATCTTGTTCGACATTGGAACAATCACTCATATTCTTTATAAAAAAGGCGGCCTTTCTTTCTCGCTACCAACTCATTAATGTGAGTTCAATCAAAGTAAATAAGCTTAAGTACAGGTCGCCACTGTTCAAACATCAACTTCATATCCTTAATAGCATTGATACTGATTTCAAAATTCAGGAGGAAGAACTAGAGCAGTATTCTGATAGCAACGCTGTTTTGCTGGTAAAGAAAGCCAATGAACCAAACCAGTTTCTGAACCTCTCTCCTTTTGTCATTGACACGCATTCAGAAAGCACGAAGGATATAAGGAAACGAGTTAAAAGAGACATTTTTCTATTTAAAAAATTTGATGGAGAAAAGCTCCATTATTCCGGTTCAGAAGTACTGACACCAACTGATCTTTCGGAAATGGAGAACTATCCATTGCTACTCGATGAATATGAAGACGCTATGAATATCATAACTCAATAAAATGGCCTTAGATCAATCACCATATAAGTTTCTTGATAGCTACTCGGCCGAAGACCAATCCATCTTCTTCGGAAGAGACCGGGAGGTTGAAGAGGTCTATGATAAGGTCTTTCAAGGTAAGCTTCTATTGATATATGGTGCTTCCGGTTCTGGCAAATCGAGTATCATAAACTGCGGTCTTGCAAACAAGTTTGACGAATCTGATTGGTTTCCCATACATATAAGGAGAGGTGGAAATATCAGACAATCGCTCATTACTCAAATTGAAAAAGAAGCAATAAACAAGGTCAGCCTAACAGACGAAGAAAAATCTACTGACAAGGGACTGGAAAAAGTTATAAACTCCGTCTACCTGGACCATTTCAAACCAATCTACTTGATTTTTGATCAGTTTGAAGAACTCTTCATTTTTGGTTTTAAGGATGAGTGGAAAGAGTTCATATCTACCATTCGCTTTGTGATGGATACAGATCTTGATATCCACTTCATTTTCGTCATTCGGGGAGAGTACTTAGAATTCCTATCTGAATTCGAGGAACTGATACCAGAATTTTTTGATAATCGTATGAGAGTCGAGAAAATGACTCGGAAAAAAGCGAAGGAGATCATTCAAGGTCCTGCCCAAGCTTTTAATATCTCAATCGATACCGGGTTTGAAGAAAAACTCATTAAGAAGCTAAGTCCCGAAAAGAGCCAAATAGAATTGACCTTTCTTCAAGTCTTTCTAGACAAGATCTACAAGAATGCCACCCTCGAAGCTCAGAACAGCGAAAGTGTCCAATTTACAAATGATCAAATTGAGGATTTGGGTCAACTGGGTGATGTGCTGGCTGAGTTCGTTGACGAGCAATTGTTTCAAATGGATGACCCTAAAGCAGCGCTGATGGTCTTAAAATCATTTGTATCACTTCAGGGAACAAAAGTGCAAAATACGGTCGATGAGGTCGTCAACTATTGTGCTGATCTTGGATACAATTTTACCGGAGAAAAAGTCGAAGGAATCATAAGATCATTTGTCAACAAAAGGATTCTTAAGGACCATGATGACAACCATAAATACGAATTACGGCACGATAGTCTCGCGCAAAAGATCTTCGAAAAAATCACCAATCAGGAAAGAGAACTACTAGATGTCAAGCAGTTTCTCAATTACAGCTATAATGAGTATGAAAAGAGAGGAACCTTGCTGACAGATGATGACTTAAGCTACATCTCATTTTACGAAAGAAACTTGGAGATTAGTCAAGAGCTTAATGAATTCATAGAAAAAAGTAAGAAGCACTCTACCAAACGGCTAAGGAGCCGAAGGGTGAAGACCGTTATTATTTCCATTATACTCCTTTTGCTTGTTACATCTATTCTAGGTCTTTTCAATGCGCAGCGGCAAAGGGAAAGGGCAGAGACCTTGGC
>CAYYNA010000002.1:22604-28570 GCA_964472815.1 uncultured Roseivirgaceae bacterium | reverse complement strand
CAGCAAAGGGAAAGGGCAGAGAACCAAAAGTCAGTAGCTGATCAACAGCGCGCCCTGGCAATACAAAATGAAGCCAAGGCAGCTAATCAAGCTGCCATCGCTCGACAGCAAACAGATCTAGCAAACCAGGCCAAAAATGAAGCTGAAAAGCAAAGTCTAATTGCCCTGGAACAGAAAACTATTGCTGAAAAAGAGAAGAAAGAGGCTAATAAAGCGCGAGAATCTGCTGAAATAAGTGAGAAGGAAGCAGTAAGCCAAAAAGATAGGGCAGAAGAACAGCGACGCATTGCCTTACGACTTAGAACACTTTCACTTTCAAAAGAACTGGCAATTAAGTCAACCTACACAGCGGATAAAGACCTGAAAGCATTACTCAGTTTGCACGCCTTGCGTTTCATTCAGGAGAACCAAGGAAACCTGCACGATCCAGATCTTTATCAATCGCTCTATCGAGCAAGAAAGGCGTACTTTGGAAGTGAAAACTTATTAACGCCACATTCTTCAGTTCTGAAAGATATTGCCGTCAGAGCAGGCGTCACCTATACGGTTGGGAATGATGGACGGCTGATCAAATATGAAAATGGAACTCCACAAACTCTTTTAGAGACAAAGTATGCCTTCGAAGCACTCCTTTTTCTAGATGATGAACGCTTGGCAATTGGATCACAAAACGGCACGTTGCTCATATTTGATCTTTCGACTGAAGAAATCATCAATGAGCAACAGATTCATTCGAATGACATAACAGGTATGCTGCTACATAATGGGTCACTCGTTTCCTCAAACCTTGATGGCGACCTTATCTACTCTTCCCCAAAGGATTTCAAGATTGAAAAAAGAATTGATACTGGCGAAAGAATAAATGACATGGTGTTGGGGGATGATGAGATCTGGATGCTAACCGGAAGAAACACGCTTAGCTTGGTTTCACAAAACGAGATCCGAAAATACAACCCAGTAAGCGGGGCTTCCTTGACTTCTATCAATATTGATGAGGAAGATCAAAAGATAATCCTTGGATCGCAGAAGGGAGATATCTGGGTTTGGGATATTGCAAATCAACAGATAGAACAGATTTTATCTGGCCACTCTTCCGCCATATCGGATATAGAAATAAGTGATGAATTTCATTTTATGGCATCTTCCAGTCTTGATCGCACAGTCAGAATTTGGCCATTGAGAGGAGGTTCTAATCAGCCCATTATCCTGAATGATCTTGACAACTGGGCATCCGCCGTATGCTTTAGAGAAGACCAAGTACTTACCGGGAGCTACTCTGGATCTTTGATGCATTTCGAGCTTTTGGCCGTGAATCTATCCGAAGGGCTATGTGAGAAGATAGGTAGAGAGCTTACCGTAGCAGAATGGGAAGAGTATCTAGCAGAAGGCATTAAAATGAAGTCCGCTTGTGATTAATAGATGGATCAGCATATTGCTTGTCTCAGCATCTGTCCAGACGTGTTTGGCTCAGAACTGCGATGAACAACTTAATACAGCACAAAGAGCTTACTATGATGGGAATCTGAACCTGGCCATCTCTTCAATTGAAAGATGTGTATCAAACAATCAATTCAGTAGAGAAGATCAGGAGGCAGCACTTAAGCTATTGATTAATTCTTACTTAATACTCAATGAGGATTCACTTGCAGATAGCGCCATGGCTAACCTGCTTAATCAGTTTCCTCTTACAAGAGTGAGATCAACTGACTTAGTGGAATTCAAAAGACTGCATGGTTCTTACGACATTAGGCCAAAAATCAATTTCGGCATTCAAGTAGGATTTAACTCCCCGGATTTTGAAGTCATGCAATATCGAAGTTATGCCTCATTCAGGGAGGAGCCCTCAGACTACCGGACGACCATCGCTCCATCAGTGGGTGTCTCCGGCGATTATGCGATATGGAAAAACCTTTTCGTTAGTGTAGGGCTCATTTATCAAAATCACCAATTATCCTTCAATGAGATTTTGCTTGATCTTCAGGAGCTTAGGGTTCGTGAAAGCATTCACTCCCTACATACTCCTCTACTCCTAAAATATGTCGTCAATTTTGAACCGGTTAGCTTCTTTGCAGCAGCGGGCGTCAGCGGGAGCTTCATCCTTTCTTCCAAAGCTGATCTTACCTTATTCGAATTGGATCGCGAGTTTCCCCCACCAATATTCGGTAATTCAGGACAGGAGGAAGATTACACACTTACTTTCCAACGTAGGGCTTTGAATTTCAACTATGCTTTAGGTGCTGGGATACAAAAGCAATTTGGTTTCTATGCATTGGAAGCAGGCATTTACTATGATTATGGGCTAAACAACCTGGTTAAGACTAGTGAAAGATACAGCGAAGAGTTTCTGCTTCAAAAGTTCTCATACGTACCAGATGATTTCAAAATGAATCATTATCGATTCACAGTTGGCATCTATAGAACAATATTCAAATCGGAGAAGAGATGAAAAGGTACCATTTGCTTTTAGTACTATTTCTATTCGCAGGATGTGTGGAGGACGTTCCGTTTCTGGAAGAAAATTGGGTAAGGGTACTTGGTGAAGAAACAAACTCATTTGGAGAAAGGATTTTGGAGCTTGAAAACGGTGATTTGATGGTCCTGGGAGAACTTGGAATCGCGGCTTTTGATGTAGTAAACCCTGGTGATGCAACCGAAATTGGAGAAATTGAGGACCAAGGACCTGCCATATTCATTACGGATGCCAATGGCAATCTCAAGGAAACACATGCTTGGCCATTTGATGATACAGAAACCGAATTTGTTGATTTCATCAATTTTGAGAACACCACTCGATTTATAGATATTGTAAATGACGCTAGAGGTGGATGGACCGTGCTTGCCGAATCAAGAAACTTTGATGGAATAATCAATGGCGACACGATAACGTCCACTGCTAGCAGCCAGTTTGTAACGTATTTTCTATTCTCACTTACAGGAGACTTCCAGCTCAAGGAAATAAAACCAGTGAATTTCGGTGCTGACTGGGATCTCAGATTCAGGATAAGAATGTCTATGCAGGAACTCAACGAATCGCAGATAATTCTATTCGCTGGCTGGAATTTCGACTTTTCTCAACCGGTCGGATCTCTACCTGAGGGCTATGATTATTTCATTATCGACCATGACCTAAATTTCATATCAAATTATCGCTTTCTAGCCCCTGGGACCAATAAGTTGGGGAACCGCTTCATTATCAATGATCAAAATGAGCTTATCATCTCTGGACAGGTTTCTAATGCAAACGGACACTTTCAAACGCTCTTTCGAAATCCCATTGGTAGCACAACCGAGCAGACAATTATCGTGGACCAAAGAGGTACTTTTCAACCAATCAACAACAATGAACATTTCCCTATTCAACTCACTGATGGTAGGTATGCAGTAGCATACACAAATGCACCTGGAGAAATCAAGGTTAATGTTCTCGATGAACTTCTGAGATCAGAAAGAATCTTTAGTGTTGGGCCTTTTGAAAAATGGGAAGATCCTGTTGCTCGAACAGGGCCAACAAGATCTCCGAGAGCATTTATTCCTTTGGATAATGGAGATATGCTGTTGCTCACGGTATTCCAGCCTTCAAGAGAGCCTTTTGATATTGTTACTGATTTATATCGATTAACACCGACAGGAAACCAAGTATTCCACCGAAGGCTTCAGGGCACACCTGGAGACATAATCCAATCACAAGATGGAAACATCATCATTGTGACCAATAGTCCGTACAATGTTCCCTTTGAAAAAATCACCATCAGAAAACTCTCTCCAAATGGAAAAGTACTTTAAGCTGTTAATCGTATTTTCTCTGATAGCCGCTTGCAGGCAAGACCCAGAAGAACTCCCAGCTGTAAATGAAGAGCTCGCTGGCCCAGAGGCCCTGATGGCTAAGACGTGGAGATATGAAGATGTTGTAATAAATTTCAATGAAAGTCAAACTCTTAGCTCTGTGATGGAGCCTACTTCTTTCAACTCCAGGTCAATTCTCAATAAGCGAAAGGTAGTTTACGATAAGGCAGGATATTACCAGCTACAATGGGACAATCGTGGAGAGTACGCACTGGGAACGTTAGGAGACCCGAATTGGCAGCCAAGTACCGGCTATTGGGATATTTTAGGAGACACGTTGATTCATAATAAAGGTCAGACATTTGAAACCAAGTACTATCTAGAAGTGGGGGAAAATGCTATGACGAGAACCCATCTAAGGTACATGTCCAACTGGGATAGCTACGCCACGTTCACCGAAAGATTTATCCTCGACGATCAACCATAATAGCTGAAGACAGCCGGACAATCTTTCCTCATCATCTGACAAGGTTTATCACCATTTCTTCATCGCCATTCATCATTAAAATGCGAAAGAAATGGCACTAAAAGTTTATTAATCATTAATTTAAAGTTTCAATAAACGATTGTAAAATTCATAATTGAACTAACCTAATATGGACAAAAAATCAAATCATCTCAAGCGAAGAGATTTTATCAAGAAATCAGGAATGGCTGTTGCAGCCTTCAGTATCGTTCCGAGTACCACCATTGCTGGGCTTGGTCATACTGCCCCAAGTGATAAGTTGAATATTGCAGGAATTGGTGTTGGAGGAATGGGGTTTGCTAACCTCAAAAATCTCAAGTCTGAAAATATTGTGGCCCTTTGCGATGTAGATTGGAAGTATGCAAAAAATTGCTTCGATGCTTATCCAAAAGCTAAGAAGTACTGGGATTACCGCAAGATGTACGACGAGATGGGTAAGGATATTGACGCAGTAGTTATTGCCACTGCAGACCACACCCATGCAATCACGGCGGCTGATGCCATGACATTAGGTAAGCACGTTTATCTACAGAAGCCCCTTACACACAGCGTTTACGAGTCGCGATTGATGACCAAGCTGGCAGCAAAACATAAGGTAGCCACTCAAATGGGTAACCAAGGAGCTTCCGGCGAAGGTGTTGCTCAAGTGTGTGAATGGATTGCGAACGGTGAAATTGGAGAGGTTACGAAAGTAGAATCGTTTACAGACCGTCCTATTTGGCCGCAAGGTTTAAATAGACCAGAAAATGCACAGCCAGTGCCAGATACCTTAAACTGGGATTTGTTTACCGGACCAGCCAAAATGGTTCCTTTCAATGAAATCTACCATCCATGGAACTGGAGAGGATGGTGGGATTATGGTACAGGGGCACTTGGTGATATGGCTTGCCACATTCTTCATCCTGTCTTTGAGGGACTGAAGCTAAAATACCCAACAAAGGCACAAGCTAGCTCTTCCCTTCTCTTAGATGGTTGCGCTCCTACTGCTCAGTCTGTGAAGCTTACTTTCCCTGAAAGAGAAAAAGTAGGCAATGTAAATATGCCTGAAGTGGAGGTGTATTGGTACGATGGTGGCATCAAACCTGAGCTACCTTCAAACTGGCCATCAGGGAAAAACCCAAATAAAGCGGGTGGTGGAACCTTCTTCTATGGCACTAAGGATATTCTACATGTTGGTTGCTACGGTGTAGAGCCTGAGCTTCTTTCGGGAAGAAAACCAAGTGTTAGTAAAACCGAGCGAAGAGTGGAAAAAGAAATAGGTAAAAAATGGTCTGATGGTGCTCACGAAATGGACTGGGTCAGAGCGTGCAAAGAAAGCCCTGAAGGTAGAAAAGCTACCACATCTGATTTTGCTGAGGCAGGTCCATTTAACGAAATGGTAGTGATGGGTGTGATGGCTGTCCGCTTGCAAGCACTGAACAAGGAGCTTGAGTGGGATGGAGAAAACATGAAGTTTACGAACATTGGAGCAAATGAGGAGATCAGGACAGTAATAAAAGATGGCTTCAAAATCCACGATGGACATCCTACTTTTGATAAAACCTGGACTGATCCTATGTCAGCAAATGCGTTTGCAGAGGAACTGGTAAAACATACGTACAGAGATGGATGGTCTTTACCTGAAATGCCAGGATAATTAATTGAAACCTAACAATGT
>CAYYNA010000002.1:0-22504 GCA_964472815.1 uncultured Roseivirgaceae bacterium | reverse complement strand
CCTTTCCTGCAGCATGGGAAATTAGTGAAGGCATGATTCACATCCAGGGTTCAGGACGAGGTGAAGCTGGAGCAGCAGATGGAGGTGATATCGTTTACGATAAGATGTTCTCCGACTTCCATTTCAAAGTTGATTGGATGGTGGACAGTGCAGCAAACTCAGGAATCCTCTACAGAGGTACAGAGGAGTTTGATTACATCTGGAAAACAGGTCCTGAAATGCAGGTACTGGACAACCTCAATCATCCTGACGCAAAACTTGGTAAGAATGGCAACAGACAAGCTGGATCTCTTTATGATCTAATTCCAGCTGACCCACAGAACTTTAAGGGTCATGGGACTTGGAATACCTCGGAGGTGATTGCCCAAGGAGCTAATATCTGGCATGTGATGAATGGAGATACAGTTGTCAAATACACCATTGGATCAGATAGAATGGCGGGATTAATTGCCGATAGCAAGTGGCCTGGAATGAATCCAAACTGGGGAAATATCCCAATGGAAGGATTCATTGCTCTTCAAGATCATGGTGATGATGTTTGGTATAAGAACATCAAGATTAAAGAGTATTGATCTTTAGGAAATAGTAATAAAATCAAAAAAGCCAGCTGATTACATCAGCTGGCTTTTTTATTCCTGAACAGATTGATCTCTCAAGTTATAGCATTGTTTCTTGCTCCTTAAACTTGGTAACCTTTACACAAGACTTCTTGATCTCACTAAATCCACCTTCAACATTCACAAGGCTGTTAAAACCATTTGCCTTGAGGATAGAAGCAGCGATAACAGATCGATAACCTCCCTGACAATGCAAATAGTATTTTTTCTCCTTGTCTAGGTTATCTAAGTTCTGGTTGATGAAATCGAGAGGGAAGTTTGCAACTCCTTTGACATGCTGCGATTCAAATTCGCTAACCTTTCGGACATCTAGTACATTCAGTACTTCGGTATCATACATGCCCACAAAATCGTGCGCTCCAATTGATTCAACAGAAGCTGTGTTGTTTCCAGCGTTTTTCCATTCATCAAGCCCGCCCTCTAAGTAGCCCAGGGTACGATCATATCCAACTCTTGCCAGTCTTGTAACTACCTCCTCTTCTCTTCCATTTTTTGCTACAAATACAATATTCTGACTTAAGTCGGATATCAGCGCCCCAACCCATGGAGCGAAATTTCCATCTATGCCAATCCATAAGGAACCTGGTATATGCTCCATGAGGAATTGGTTCGAATCTCTGGTGTCTAGTACTAATGCATCATCGCGCCTTATCGAGTCTTTAAACTGCGTAGGATCCAAAGCCACGATCCCTCGGCCTAATACTTTGTCAATGCTCTCATATCCCATCTTATTCATTACCGCATTCTTTGGAAAATACTGAGGCGGTTGTACCAGTCCGCTAACTACTTCCTCTATGAATTCCTTCTTAGTCATACTTTCTCTCAAGGCATAGTTGTGCCGTTTCTGACTACCTAAGGTATCATTCGTCTCACAACTCATGTTTTTTCCGCATGCTGAACCCGCACCATGCCCTGGATACACTATCACAGAATCCGGCAATGGCATAATCTTACTTCTCAGAGAATCAAAAAGATGACCGGCCAAGTCCTCTCTTGAAAGGTCAGATTTTACTGCTAGGTCAGGACGGCCTACATCGCCAATAAATAGCGTATCACCAGTAAAAATCGCATGTGGATTTCCCTTCTCATCTAACAAGAGGTAGGTAGTAGATTCCATGGTATGGCCTGGGGTATGTAGCACTTTGATCTTCACATTTCCCAACTTTAGCTCTTCATTGTCTTTCGCTACATATGCATCAAAGTTGGGCTCTGCTGTCGGACCATAAATAATACGGGCACCTGTCTTCTCAGCCAGATCCAAATGACCAGACACAAAATCAGCATGAAAATGCGTCTCCAAGACATACTTAATTGTCGCATCATTGGCTTCCGCCATTTGAAGGTATGGAGAGACTTCTCGTAGCGGATCGATGATCGCAACTTCTCCTTCTGATTCCACATAATAGGCTGCTTCTGCTAAACAGTCTGTATAGATTTGTTGAATATTCATGTTCGTCAAAATTTTATCACCTAGTGCAAAATAAGATTATAACATATTGAATTACTGACACTTATGTTACAAAAAAAGATGATTCAAATCATCAAAAGCACTGATGAAAATCATTTGAAGGTGGGCTGAGAGTAGCAAAGGGTTGGGGAAACATCCAATAATAATACTCGGTTGCATACCCCATTTGAATGTAGAGAAAGTCATCTATCTCTGCTTCGCGAATGAAGTACCGCACCCGCAGAGTCTAGAATATCAAAAAGTGAAACTAATATTACGCTGCTTAGATGAGATTAATTACTTTGCATAACTTATTACAACACCCTATAGGCAGACATCATGAGCATTGAGGAGTTTCACGAGAAGTATTATTTAAAATTTTATCGTCAAAAAATTCAGAGCTTTTATCATTTTACAACTGAGTTGATAGACCGAGAATCTAACGACGTTATTGATGTCCATCAGCAAATGAAAGAGGAAAGTGAGCTAGATAGAACGGTTTTCGACGACCAGCACTACGCCAGCAACCCTTTGAATTTAGACATGTTCACTGACAAAATTGCTCGATTCCAGTTCGACCTATTAGCTGTGACTATCCCTATTGACGGCTTCCGTCCTATGGATGAAGTGGCGCACCCCGATCTGAGCTCCTATTATTTGGAGAAAGTGATGGGTTGACTCTTCCCTAGTGTGGGAGTCTGTTCCTTAGTCTTCCGTAGGTGTAGGTGCCTAGGAGTGCGGCAATGATTACCACAAGGACTTCATAGACCTCATTTCCGAGAAGTATAAACAATGGTCCCGGACAAGCACCGGTCAAAGCCCATCCGAACCCAAAAATGATTCCCCCGATCAAGTAACGAGGTACGCTGAAATGTTTTGGGTTAATAGCAATGGGTTGTCCATCGACATCTTTTACTCCCATTTTCCTGATGATCTGGATAACTATTATGCCGATCACCACGGCTGAACCAATCACCCCATACATGTGAAATGATTGAAACCTAAACATCTCATAAATTCGGTACCAAGATATGATTTCAGCCTTGGTAAGCGTAATCCCAAATACAATCCCAACAACCAGGTATTTCAAAAACTTCATTTCTTTGATTCTTTAAAGTGCCAGCAGGTAAGGCAATACAAAGTATGTCACCATTAATCCTCCGATAAAAAAACCAATTACAGCCAATAATGAAGACAGTTGTAAGTCGCTAAGACCACTAATGGCATGACCTGATGTACACCCTCCTGCATACCTAGTACCAAAGCCCACCAAGAACCCTCCAATCACAAGCATTGTGAATCCCTTGACAGTAGCAAGCGCTTCCCAACTAAAAATAGACTCTGGGACCAAAGTGTTTCCCGGTGATTCAATTCCGTAGGCCTTAAGCTCGGCTATTGTGGCTTCTGAAATACCGACTTCCGTCTCTGGCATTAGATATAGATGAGCTAGTAGCCCACCAACAACAAGTCCCAAAGCAAAAACAAGGTTCCAGATCTGATCCCTCCAGTTAAAGTCGAAGAATTCGCAATGCCTACCAGCACCCAGTAATGAGCACATAGACCTAAGGTTTGAAGAAAGGCCAAAGGATTTACCAAAGAACAGCAACGAAAACATGACTAGGGCAATCATGGGTCCAGCGACATACCATGGCCATGGCTGACTAATAAATTCAATCATGATCTAGATTTATTAAGAAAACTTAATCCTTTTCTGTGGAAGGACATACGTATTCCGTAGTTGGTATCTCGGTTTCCCCAATTGCCTTGAAGCCCCCAGCAACATCTACCAGTTGGTGATACCCCCTTGATTTAAATATGGAAGCTGCAATCATGGATCTATAGCCGCCAGCGCAATGGATGTGGTAATGCTTATCTTGATCCATCTCCTCCATATTTTCACTAATGAAATCCAATGGTAGATTTTGAGCTCCTTCTACATGTTCAGCCTCAAATTCCCCTGGCTTTCTTACGTCCAGCACATTTAGTTTCCCATTCAAGTAGGCATCAGCAAACTCGCTTGCCGTTATTGATTTGACTTGGTCTAGCTCTTTATCAGCTTTTTTCCACTCTCCAATACCACCTTTCAAATAACCGAGTGTATTATCGTACCCTACTCTGGACAGGCGGGTAACTACCTCTTCTTCTCTTCCATCGTCTGCAAGAAAAATAATTGGCTGCTGAAGATCTGGAATCAATGCACCCACCCAAGGAGCAAAACCCCCATCAATTCCGATGAATATCGAATTTGGAATATGTGCATCTGCAAAGGCCTGAGCTGTTCTGGTATCAAGAACGAGAGCTCCCTCGTGATTAGCCATTGCCTCAAAAGTTTCGACATCAAGCGGCACATTTCCTTTAGCCAAGATATCATCCAAGGCCTTTGCTCCAGATTTGTTCATAGCCACATTTTGAGCAAAATATTGAGGTGGTGGCAATAAGCCGTCAGTTACTTCCTTGATGAAGTCTTCCTTGGTCATATCTGATCTCAAAGCATAATTTGTTTGCTTCTGATTTCCGAGAAGATCAGTGGTTTCTTTGCTCAAGTTTTTTCCACAGGCAGAACCAGCTCCGTGAGCTGGATATACAATCACATCATCTGGCAGGTTCATTATTTTACTTCTGAGGCTATCAAATAAATATCCAGCCAAATCATCTTGAGTCAATTCTCCTTTTTGCGCCAAGTCAGGTCTTCCAACATCTCCTATGAAAAGCGTATCTCCACTAAAGATGGCATGCTCTTTTCCATTTTCATCAAGTAACAAAAAGGTGGTACTTTCCAGCGTATGTCCAGGAGTATGCAGTACTTTGATCTTAACCTTACCTAGTTCGAAAATCTCTCCGTCCTTAGCTTCATGAATATCATATTCAGTTTTAGCGCCAGGGCCGTATACGATTGTAGCTCCAGACTTAGCTGATAAATCCACATGACCAGATACAAAATCTGCGTGAAAATGTGTCTCGAAAATATACTTAATGCTTGCTCCTTCCTTTGCAGCTTTATCGAGATATGGCTTGGATTCCCTTAGCGGATCTACTATTGCAGCCTCTCCTTCGCTCTCAATATAATATGCTCCCTGAGCAAGGCATCCAGTATATATCTGTTCTATCTTCATTTCTTACTATTTCTAATCTCTAACAAAATTATCTCTATCAAATTCCAATGACCGTAACATATGTTACAAAATTACTTAGTACCCATATCTACTAATCCATGTTGCAGCGCTACTTCTCTTTTCTCATAGCTTGAAGAACTCTGCTTTTCTAAGGCATCATTTAAAACCAAGTAAATGTTTTCAATGCCTATCCTTTCCAGCAAACCCGTAGAGTGAAGTGTATCCCGAACGGGTCCAACGATATCAGTCAGAATCAGCTTCACCTTCTTTTCTTCCAGCGTTTGTAGGAGATCGAAGAGTCCCTGAACCGCAGTAGCATCTAAGTAACCTACAGGTGAAAAATCAACAATCAGCTCCGAGATCTTGGTATTGCTTTCCAAGGCTTCTTGAATGTAGTCTTTGATGTACTGAATATTGATAAAAGTGAGAGACGCATCTACTCGCACAATTAATTTATCCTCCCAGACTTCAAGATCTTTAAACCTTCTGATGTTTCTAAACTCCGATTGCCCCTCTAACCGTCCAAGCACCGCAATATGTGGGTAGGCTGACTTGTACAACAATATCAAAATTGAAAGTAGCACACCAGTGATAATCCCCGGAACCATACTGAAGTTAAGGGTAACTAGGAAAGTAATGACAAGCAATGAGAACTCTAGTTTGTTCTCACTCCAAAGCGACTTCACATAGGAGATATTGATCAGATTTGCCACTGCAACCATTATTACCGAAGCTAGAATTGCTTTAGGCAAATAATAAAATAATGGAGTCAAAAAAAGCAGCGTCAATGCAACCAAGATTGCACTAATGATTGATGAAAGTGGTGTATTTGCCCCTGATTGCTCATTTACTGCTGACCTGGAGAATCCACCAGTCACTGGGTAGGACTGAAATAACGAGCCAATAAGGTTGGCAGCTCCTAAGCCAATCAGTTCCTGATTCGGAGAAACTTTATAGTTCCTTCTTTTGGCCTCAATTGCCTTTGCTACTGAGTACGATTCCATGAATGCCACCACAGAAATGGTCATTGCTAATGGCGCTAATTCTGATAATCTCCCCAAGCTAAAATTCGGGAGCTGGAAAGACGGTAAACCGACTGGAATCGCCTCCACAATAGCAACACCATTTTGCGAAAGGTCCAAGCCAATTACAAGCATGATTCCGACCGAAACAGCGATCAGTGCTCCAGGAATTGCCGTGTGAATTCTTTTAAGAATATATATGATTGCAATACCACCGGCTCCAATTAACAATGTCGGTAAGTGTATTTCGTCCAGCTTCTGAAATACCTCAAAAACCATTTCAAAAACCCTATTGCTTTTAGTTATCTCGGCACCTATCAAGTACTGCAGTTGATTTAGACCGATGATGATTGCTGCGGCTGAGGTAAATCCACTTATCACCGGCTTGGAAAGTAGATTGGTAATGAATCCCATTCGAAAGATTCCTAGAAGTAACTGAAATAGACCCATGAAGAACGCTAGAAGGAGCGTAAATGCAATGTAAGTATCCGTGCCTTCGGTAGCCAATACAGAAATACCTGCAGCTACCAACAAAGAGTCCATGGCAACTGGCGCTACCGAAAGCTGCCTTGAAGTTCCAAATATGGCATAGATGAGTTGTGGAACAATCGAGGCATATAGTCCATATACAGGCGGTAATCCTGCAATTAGTGCATAGGCCATACCCTGAGGTATCAACATAATCCCCACGGTCAAGCCAGCAAATAGATCGCCTCCCAGCTGTGACCTCTTATAATTCGGCAGCCATTGAAGGATCGGAAATATCTGTTGAAGCCCTTTCATGCTTAGCAACTCAAAAATAGAGAAGCCAATTTTTCAAGAAGGTAACAATTGTAACAATGCTACAAAATCTCAATTTTGTTTCGGTGTTGCTCTATTTTTCCTTCTCTTTCGAGCTGCTTGAGCAATCTTGAAATCACCACTCGAGAACTGTTAAGTTCCTTGGCAATTTGCTCATGAGTCTTTATTATCTCAAATGAGCCTGTTGCCTGCTTTGTATCTAACAAATAGCGATAAAGTCGTTCATCCATTTTATGAAAAACCACACTATCTATGGAGGTCAATAATTCATCAAATCGAATTTGATAGGAGTTAAATACGAACTTTCTAAATGAAGAGAACTTGGAAACCCAAGAGTCTAGGTAGGTGATTGGAATCATCCAAAGAGTTGAATCTTGCTCTGCCACCACTTTAAAGGAAGATCGCTTGCCTTCTAAACAACAAGTAATGGACATGGCGCAAGTTTCACCGCCTTCCAAATAATAAAGAAAGACTTCCTGACCTTCCTCGTCAACTCTAAGGACCTTTAATACACCATCTAATACCAATGGCACTTCATTTCCTGGCTCTTCCGGACTAACAATGATTTGACCAGTGGAAGCCCTCTTGAGGCGTCCAATGCTGGCAATTTCGTCTATGAGTTTACTTTCAATACCAATCCTTGAAAGCGTACTATTCACATTGTTCTCCATCTTCTAGTTGCTTTTGCTAAGACAAGCTATACACAGCAACAATGGAAATGAGAAAATAGGTCGTTAATGTGGCAGCACCCGCGTAATCTTGAGCTATTCTTTGACCAAAGAAAAGACTAAGTATGGATATGCATGAAAGTTGCGCACCCAATAAACCGATCGTGGGGTCGTCTTGTAGGACAAAAGTGAAAATTCCTGCAAGACAGCACAGTCCCGCCGCGACTTCTAGATTTGTAATGGCAATCATCAATAAACCAGAGAACCTTCTCAGTGGACTCTTTGCAAAATGCGAAGTGATCCAGTCCTTATTTGCTGAATAATTGAATACCTTATCAAAGCCTGATTGCAGAAAAAGGATTGCCAAGAAGATCAAGCAAAAAACCGGTACAGACAGCAGGATGTGCTTCATAAATCTTATATCAAGCCTAAGAAAATACTATTAGATATTCATTACATCTACCATCCGCATCATCTCTGATTTGATCGGCTTATTCTTACTGATGGCCAGCTTAAAACTAGTGTAAACAACTTCATCGTTAATCAGACCTGCCATCACATTGTTCCTACCATCAATCAAGCCTTCTACTGCTGCAAGACCCAATCGTGAAGCCAAGATACGATCGAACGAGGTAGGTGCACCTCCACGCTGCATATGACCAAGATCAGATACTCTGATATCTAATTTTGGCAGTTTTTGCATCACCTTGTTGGCAATTTCATGGGCATTTCCTTGCTCATCGCCTTCAGCCACAATAACAATTGCTGAAGTTTTCTCCTTATCTCTGCCTTGATTGAGCGTATCGATCACGTCTTGAATCGTAGTAGAAGTCTCAGGAACCATTACCAGCTCTGCTCCCCCACCAATACCGCAGTGAATGGCGATGTGGCCTGAGTGTCGGCCCATTACTTCGATGAAGAAAACCCTGTCGTGCGAGTTTGCTGTATCTCTTATTTTGTCAATGGCGTCTAAAGCCGTGTTTACAGCCGTATCAAACCCAATGGTATAATCAGAACCATATAGGTCATTGTCGATGGTGCCTGGAGCTCCCACGATTGGAATGCCATACTCTTCGTAAAATATGTTTGCTCCTGTAAAAGTACCATCACCTCCAATTGCGACTAGGCCTTCAATACCTTTAGCTTTTAGGTTCTCAAAAGCTTTCTTCCGCCCTTCCTTGGTCTTAAATTCTTCACTTCTCGCAGATTTAAGAATCGTTCCTCCTTTTTGAAGAATATTGCTGACGGAGTAGGATTTCATTTGATAAATGTCTCCGGTAATTATCCCATTGTATCCATACTTAATACCGTAAACATTCAAACCAAGGTTCAACCCAGTCCTAACCACAGACCTAACACACGCATTCATTCCAGGTGCATCTCCGCCCGATGTAAAAACTCCTATATTTTTCATTTTTGTTCTTCGTCAATTTTCTTTTCAATCAGACTAAAATGCTTTGTCGCACTTCGCCCAAGGATCAAAAGGGTTGCAGCTGTTTTTTCTTCTCAAGCTGCAGTAGCAGAAACACTTCTCTTCTTACGCTTGAGTGGGGGTTAAATTGCGATCGCCACTTTTTGACAAACCAGCCAGCAAAAGTATTGTTTCTCAATCTGCATGCACAATAAATTTGCGATAAGTTCATTGCTCATTTTCATTCCAAACCAGAGCTGCAGCTCCTAATATCGCTGCATTCATATCAATCATGCCGCTTGGCTCGATGGAGACCTTTCCACGGTAGAAAGGCAACAGATTTTCATCAAAGTATTTTTTAGTGGGTTCGAAAATCCAATCACCTGCTTTAGCGAGACCACCGAGCAAAAAGATGGTTTGTGGATGACTGAAAGCCACAAAATCAGCTAAGTGCCTACCTAACATTTCACCAGTATATCGATAGGCTTCCACAGCTATGGGATCCCCGTCTTCGGCTGCTTTAGTAATTTCCTCTCCATGAATATCATTAAAAGCAACGCTCCTAAAGACACTATCTTCCATGGAGTCGGCTAGCAAAGCATATATCGTTCTCTTGATACCTGTTGAACTTACGTACGCTTCTAGGCAACCTCTTCGTCCTGATCCACAGACTCTACCTCCATCCACTGCTTTGACATGCCCTAACTCCCCAGCTTGAGCGTCATGACCGTAGATTAACATGCCATTACTGACAATTCCACTTCCCAGACCAGTTCCCAGCGTGATTACCATAAAGTCTTTCATACCAACCGCATTTCCGTAGATCATTTCTCCTATTGCTGCAGCATTGGCATCATTGGTCAAGTAAACGGGTAAATTCAATTTGTCCTTAAGATGATCTACGATAGGTACTATGCCTTTCCATGTTAGATTAGGGGCATACTCTATGGTTCCTCTGAAAAAGTTGGCATTCGGAGCTCCGATCCCCATCCCTACCAATTCATATGGTCCGTCAATCGAGGAGCACAGTTGGTTCACATGGTTTACCATTTCTCCCAAATACTCATCAAAGTCGGGAAAATTCTTTGTGCGATAGTCGCTATTTCCAAGAAGGTTTCCTTCCCTATCCACCAGGCCTACCTTTGTGAGGGTACCACCAATATCTATTCCTATAGCTAATTTCGTCATTTTGGTTAGGTTGTATTAAGCTTCGTTCTGTTTCATTGCTACTTCATCTTGATCATCCACACGCAGGCACAGTATACCCGCAAGAATCAATGATCCACCTCCGATTACGAGCGCGTAAATAAATTCACTTTCAAAGAAGTTTGATATCAAAAAGCCCAAAATACTTGCAGCAACAATTTGAGGAATTACAATAAAGAAGTTGAAAATCCCCATGTAGTAACCCATCTTTTCTGGTGGCAATGATCCAGATAACATGGCATATGGAATTGACAAAATACTTGCCCAAGCAATACCGATTCCTACCATTGAAAGTATTAACCAGTTAGGGTCAGGCGCGATATAGTAGAAGATCAAACCAGCACCTCCACAGCAAAGTGCTATTAGGTGAGCTACTTTCCTACTTGTTTTGCGTGCTAGCATTACCAGGAGAAAAGCTGCAATTGCAGCGACCCCATTATAGCTTGCAAACATAATTCCTACCCAATCTGCCCCGTCATTGTATTCCTTTTGTACCCGAGTCAGTGTTTCTTCTACTTTCGGATCAAGGCTCAAGCCTCTCTCCTCATCTAAGAAAAACTTAGCGGTATTGATGCTTATCGCTTGAGCTGAAGAGGTTTTATCAATCTTTCCTTTTACTCGGGTAAGTTCGGCCCGGATAGATTCAATACTTTTTGACTCGCCATCTGCTTCTCCGGTCGCGATAAAGTTATCCAAGTACCCTTCCATCAGCTGAATGGAAGCTCCATCTACTTTCATGTCGTAGATGTGTGAAGTAACTCCAGATGTGCTATAAATCCACATTGAAAAGAGGGCAAACCATGAGAAGAATTGCACAAATGCAAGCTGTACCATGGTTTTTGGCATATTTTGGAAATCTCGGACGATCTGCACAAAACCATTGTGATATTTATCTCGACTCATTAGCAGAGATCCTAAGGAATAGGATAAACCAAATAGCCCAAAAACTCCGCACAGCACGTAGAGTTGCGGATCAAATTTCTCGATAGTAAACCAAGTAGCGAGGAGAGCTCCGACGACTAACAAAATCAATCCTCTTAGCAAGTATTGTTTTGGAGTATACCGAATATTCAATGGACCTCCTTCATGACTTTCTTCCTCGGCTTCTTCAGAGGGAGGATACTCCTTTGTAGTAAAAACCGTCCACATTACTGCGGTCAAAAAAGCAAAAGCTCCAACATAAAACGACCACTTGACCGATGGAGGAATCTCACCAGCTGGTGCGGTATTGCTCACGCCTATAAGGTTTGTGAAAATCCAAGGAAGTGCAGATGCTACCACAGCTCCAATTCCGATAAAGAAACTCTGCATAGCAAAGCCTTTGGTCCTTTGCTCTGGAGGAAGCATATCACCTACAAAGGCTCGAAATGGCTCCATACTAATATTAATGGATCCATCCATGATCCATAGCATGCCAATGGCAACCCAGAGCGCAGGTGAATTGGGCATAATAATCAATGCGAATGTTGCCATCAAGGCACCAACGGCGAAAAATGGTCTTCTCCTTCCCCATTTTGGGTGCCATGTACGATCACTCATAAAACCAATAATGGGCTGAAGTATGAGTCCAGTCACTGGAGCAGCCAACCAATAAAAGGCAAGATTTTTCGTATCAGCGCCTAAGGTCTCAAAAATCCTACTGGTATTTGCATTTTGTAGGGCGAAACCAAATTGGATTCCAAGGAACCCAAAGCTCATATTCCAGATTTGCCAAAAACTAAGTTTGGGCTTCTGAGAAGTTATGGATATTTCACTCATATGATTAGGTATTCATGTCTTTACTCTGAACATCTGCACGCCTCGAAAACATCAAACATAGGCTTACGAACACTTCGCAGGAATTTCAAAATAATCAATAATAACTGGGGGATTAATACAAATAATTAAAAAAAATAACGCAAACGGTTGCGAAATTTCAGAAATTATCATTCACCTTCCAGGTCTCGAGGACTCTCTTGGGATCAGGGATGTTGGTAGTTTGATTGATTCTTCCAGCACCGCTTCCGCATCACTTTCAATTTCTTTTATTAGAAGCTCAGTGGCATGTTGTCCCATTTCAAAACCTGGTTGCTCCACTGTAGATATGGAAGGGCTAGTAAAGCCAGTAAATTGCCAATTACTAAAACCAACCACCCCGAAATCAACAGGGACGCTTTTCCCGTATTTGTTTGCTGCTTTTATTGCAGCTAAAGCAGCCATATCAGTAAATGCAAACAAGCTATCAGGATTTTTCTCCTTCAGAAGTTCGTAGACCGCATTTTGGGTATCGCTATCATTTGAGATCATATCGAAGACAATTAATGATTCGTCCACTTCTATTCCTTCTTCCTCATGCGCCTTTTTGTAGCCTTCCAGTCGCTGGAAGGTTATGTCAAGGTTCGTTGGACCTGCCAGATGGGCGATCTTCTTATAGCCTTGCTTTATCAGATGTTTAGTGGCTTGATAGCCCCCAAGAAAATCATCGACAGTTACTTTACTACACTTCAAATCATTGGCCACCCTGTCAAAAAATACAACTGGTAGTCCTTTCTGCATCAATGCTTCAATGTGCGAATACTCTTCTGTTTCTTTCGAAAGCGAAATCAACACACCATCCACTCTGTTATTGAATAGCGTTTGAAGGTTTACCGCTTCACGTTCCAGCGATTCGTTTGATTGCGTGATGATTACGTTATAACCTTTGCTTTGAGCAATGTCTTCTATCCCACTGATTACAGTCGAAAAGAAGAAATGTACGATCTCCGGAACAATAACTCCAATCGTATTTGACTTACTATAACGGAGACTAAGAGCCAGCGAGTTTGGCTGATAATTTAGCTCCTCCGCTACCCTTTTTACCGCATCTTTCGTCTCTTGACTTATCTCAAAATGGTCCTTCAGGGCTCTGGATACTGTAGATGGAGAGATACCAAGCTCTTTCGCTATATCCTTAATCGTAACAGTCTGCCTTTTCATACTTGTAAGTTAGGGAAATAGTCCTCTCAATAACCAGCTTCCAAAAAATATCCGCTGACTAAACTTGGGAATTACTTAAAATATTCAATATTTCATGGCATGTAGTCAATGCCTTTATAAATTAGTTCATTGCAAGTCTCGCATTATTTAACCCAATTCAAACCTAAAAGCATGAGATACCTACGCTTGTTATTTATTCTACTCTCGGTAAGTGCCTATTCACAAAAGAAGCTTTCACATATAGATCCACCTTTTTGGTGGGCCAAAATGCCGATCGATGAATTGCAATTAATGCTTCACGGAGAAAACATCAAAGATCTCGAGCCTGAATTCACGTATGATGGCGTTCGGCTTAATGAAGTTGAGAAGCTTGATAACCCCAACTACTTAATCGTAAATCTTTCACTGGATGAGACGGTACAGCCAGGAATTATTGACTTCAAATTGAAAGAGGGAAAAAGAACAAGAATAAAATTCTCCTACGAAATAAAAGAACGAGCAAAAGACACGAATCGAAACATGGGTTTCAACAGTAGCGATGTGATTTACTTGTTAATGCCAGACCGTTTTGCGAACGGAGATACCTCAAATGATACAGTCAAGGGAATGTTAGAGCCTGTAAATAGATCAAATCCTAATGGACGACATGGTGGCGATATCAAAGGTGTCTCTGATAATCTGGACTACATAAAAGAGATTGGAATGACGGCCGTTTGGCTAACACCCACATTTGAAAATGATCAGACAGCAAACTATGGTGCTTATCACGGCTATGCCGCCACTGACTTATATAAGGTAGATCGAAGGTTTGGATCCAATGAAGAGTTCAAAGCTTTCGTTGAAAAATGCCATTCGATGGATCTCAAGGTAATCATGGACATGATCCACAATCATGTGGGTGATCAGCATTGGTGGATGAAAGATCCTCCGAACAGTGACTGGTTTCATGATTTTGAGAAGTACGGTCAAACGAGTTTTAGAGGTGCAGTTCAATCAGATCCGCACGCATCTAAACACGATTTTGAAAAGCTAGTTAAGGGTTGGTTTGTATCAGAACTCGCTGATCTTGATCAAAGAAATCAAGTGCTCGCAGATTACCTTATCCAAAACTCCATTTGGTGGGTGGAATACTCTGGAGTAGATGGGATTCGGATGGATACCTACGTTTATCCTTACAAGGAATATCTAAATAGGTGGGTGAAAGAAGTTATGGAGGCCTACCCCACTTTTAACATTGTCGGAGAGGCATGGTTGCATCAACCCCCACACGAAGGATATTGGCAGGAAGATAAGCCTGGGCTTAACGACGGATTTAACTCTACCCTTTCTACTGTTACCGATTTCCCAGTGAGTTTCAGACTTTCTGAAGCATTGGTAGAAGAATTTGGGTGGACAAGTGGCTTAAGTAAGATCTATTACACGCTATCTCAGGATAGGGTCTATTCTGACCCAAACAAAAATGTGATCTTTCTGGACAACCACGACTTGGAGCGCTTCTTCACCAGAGTAGAGGAGGATGTTGATTTATTCAAAATGGGATACGCTTTCTTGATGACCGTAAGAGGGATTCCGCAGGTTTATTATGGAACTGAATTGATGATGGCGAATGATACAGTTGATGGAGATGGAAGGAAAAGAATGGATATGCCAGGTGGCTGGCCTTCAGATTCGAGATCTGTATTCAGCGAATCAGGGCGGACTTCAAGCGAAAACGACGCTTTTGATTTTGTGAAGAAGTTGACCAACTGGCGAAAGGACGCAGCTGTTGTCCACCAAGGGAAACTCACTCATTTCGTTCCGGATAATAATACCTACGTATTCTTTAGACACACAGAGGACGCAGCGGTGATGGTGGTGATGAACCGAAATGATGAAGCCACTGTAATGGGTCGAGATCGATTTGCTGAAATACTTGATAGTTATACCAAAGGAAAAAACGTACTAGATGAAACCATCATTGATGTGACAGCTGATTTTGAAGTAGGTCCCAAGCAGACGGCCATTTTTGAGCTGATGAAGTAAGCCAGCCTTTCAGCACCTTGCTGCACAATGAAATGAAGAAGCTTCTATGTCTACTCTGTTTAGCCCTCTTAAGCTGTACTGAAAAAAAGGAAGTCGCTGCTGAAAATGTGACCAGTTTTAACGATCCTCCAGCATGGGCTTCAGAGGTAATCTGGTACCAAATATTTGTTGAAAGATTTAGAAACGGGGACCAATCGAATGATCCAACTCCAGCAGACATTGAAGGTAGCTACCCGGGCTTTGTGCCGGAAAACTGGAAGGTGACTCCATGGACGCAGGACTGGTACAGTGATGATGTTTACTTCCCCGATCTAGAAAAGGGGGAAGATTGGTTTGGTAATCCGGTACGTTCCTTTGGATCTAAATCTCAATTACGAAGATATGGCGGTGATTTGCAGGGCGTGCTAGATCAAATGGACTACTTGGATTCGCTAGGAATCACGGCGGTATACTTTAATCCACTGAATGATGCCCCTTCTCTCCATAAGTATGACCCAAGGTATTGGAGGCATGTAGATCGGAATTTCGGTCCAGACCCAAAAGGTGATCTTGGTGTCATGCAAGCGGAAACAGACGATGATCCTGCTACCTGGCAATTCACAGCGGCAGATCAAATGTTCCTTCGTGTGATTGAGGAACTTCATAGTCGCGGAATTCGCGTGATTTTGGACTACTCGTGGAATCACACTGGTCATCGATTCTGGGCGTGGCTGGATTTGGTTGACAAACAGCAAGAATCAAAATTCAAAGATTGGTACTGGATCAAAAGCTTTGATGACCCTGAGACAGAAGCAAACGAGTTTGATTATAGCGGGTGGTTTGGTGTGAAAGATCTTCCTGAGATAAGGGAAACGGAGTACATGGATCACGCAGAAGGAATCGTGATTGACACCATCGGTAATGTCTATTCAGAGGATGTCAAAAACCATATCTTCAGCATAACCAAGCGATGGTTGGATCCAAATGGAGATGGCGATCCTACCGACGGGGTGGATGGATATCGGCTAGATGTAGCTGCCGAGATGCCGTTCGAATTTTGGCGAGAGTTCAGAAAATTAGTTCGAGAAATCAACCCAAATGCCTATTTGCTTGGAGAAGTCTGGTGGGAACAATGGCCTGATAAGCTTCTAGACCCTGCTCCGTTTTTGAAAGGAGATGTATTTGACTCTCCGATGAATTATCGATGGTATCGCTCCGCTCGAAAATTTTTTAGCGGAGACCCAGAAATGCTTTCCGCCTCAGACTTTATTGATAGCCTGCAATTGATACAAAAAGGAATCAGGAAGCAGAATAACTACTCGATGATGAACCTCAATGGAAGCCATGATTCACCTAGAGTACTTACTTCGTTGCAAAATAATAATATGTATAAGGTCTATGCCAAGCCAGCTCAAGATTCAAGCTACCTTATCAACAAGCCTAATGCTGCCACCTACAAGAAACTGAAGCTACTATTAGCCCACCAATACACGTACATTGGTGCACCTCACATCTGGGCCGGGGATGAAATGGGTATGTGGGGAGCAGACGACCCCTCGTGCAGAAAACCACTGATCTGGCCGGATTATGCATTTGAAAATGAAAAAGCCCACCCGCTAGGTCTAGGTAGATCTGAAGATGAGGTCATCTTTGATTACGACCTTTTTGATATATATCAGACCCTCATTTCGATCAGAAAGAGTAATCCCGTGCTGATGAATGGAGAGATCTCCTTCTACCCAGATCTGGGAAGCCAGGGTATCCTCGCATACCGGCGATTTGATGAGGAGTCGGAAGTGCTCGTCATCATCAATAACAGCGGTCAAACTCAGACAATCTATCTAGAATTGGTGGGCACTTTTCAAGACCTGATCGATCAATCCACCGTAAATGCTGGAGAGAAAAAGTTAACGCTAGTAGTCCCAAGCAAAAGCTTTCAAATTTTGAAAAAAGTGGGTTGAAACCAGCATTTTACGCCTAAAGTGAAGATTCATTTGCGATCGATAGTGAATACACATATCTTAAGAATCAATTAAAAAATAGAAGAAATGGCAGCCCAAAAGAGAGTCAGGCTTTATGATAGTGTCTTAGTAGAGTGTGCGTGGGAGGTTTGTAATCAGGTGGGGGGAATTTATACTGTAATTCGTTCCAAGGTTCCTGCAATGATCGAAAAATGGGGAGACAACTACTGCTTGCTTGGTCCAAGTGTAAACCCAAACATTAAAGCAGAATTTGATCCCATTAAGGAGGGAGATGATCCCATTTTTCGCACCGTAGAAAAAATGCGGTTGCTAGGCTATGATGTGGAGTACGGACGCTGGCTGGTGACAGGTAGACCAAAGGCAGTTTTACTAGATCCTGAAAATGTCATCAACAGACTCAAAAACTTACAAACCCACTACCATAAAACACATGGTATCGCCATCCAGGAAGATCATGACCTGCTAAATGAAATGCTTAGATGGGCAGATCTCAACAGAACTTTCTTCAAGATTTTATCAGAAGAATGTGAAGCCGATGAAAAACGATTGATTGGGCACTTTCATGAATGGATGGCGGGTCTTCCCGTACTAGATATCAAAAAAGACAAGCTGCCTGTTAAGACGGTCTTCACTACTCACGCTACGATGCTTGGTAGATACCTGGCCATGACAGAGTCTTCCTTTTACGACAACATGAAAGAGTATGACTGGCACAAGGAAGCTACACATTTCCACATTCTCCCTCTTGTACAGATAGAGCGTGAAGTAGCCGACAAAGTAGATACGTTCACAACAGTTAGCGCAGTGACCGGGCAGGAGTGTATTCACCTACTAGGACGAAAGCCAGATACTATTACACCAAATGGGCTCAACATTCAGCGATTTGTAGCCTACCATGAAGTACAAAACCTTCATCAGGAGTACAAGGAGGAAATCCATGATTTCACTATTGGCCACTTCTTTAATCACAGCAGCTTCAATCTGGACAAGACGCTCTACTTTTTTACTTCCGGCCGATATGAGTACAAAAACAAAGGTTTTGACATTACCCTTGATGCCTTAAAGCGACTTAACAAACAGATGATTGCTGAGGGCTCAGATGTTACTGTGGTCATGTTTTTCATTACCAAAAGGCCTACCTGGAGCATTAATCCTGACGTATTGGAAAGTCGAGGTGTTCTTGAGGAAATCAGACAAACTTGTGAACATATTCTGGAGCAAGTAGGCCACAGACTCTTTCTGAAAGCAGCAGAGTCCACTGACGATCATCGCCTTTGCGACCTAAATGAATTAGTGGATGACTATTGGAAACTGCGATATAGGAGGACTATTCAATCGTGGAAATCCAATAGGTGGCCAATTATTGTCACGCACAATCTGACCGATGACCTAGATGATGAAATTCTGAGCTACCTCAGAAACGAGCAAATGTTAAATGCTCCCGGTGATAGAGTAAAAATTGTGTACCACCCTGATTTCATAAACTCTACTAATCCTCTGTTCGGAATAGACTATTCCGAGTTTGTCAGGGGTTGTCATTTGGGAATTTTTCCAAGCTACTATGAACCCTGGGGATATACACCGCTTGAAAGTATTGCTAGCGGGGTTCCTACGGTTACCTCCGACCTATCCGGGTTTGGAAAATATGCGTACAGCATAGAAAAGAATCCGGAAGAAAATGGAGTTTATCTGCTAAAGAGGGATGGAAGAAAGTACGACCGACAGGTAAACGATCTGACCAAGTTTCTGCATGATTTTGTTCATACGGAGCGTCGTGAGCGGATCATCATGCGAAACAAAGCAGAGGATTTTTCTGAGAAGTTTGATTGGAAAGTACTTAGATCAGAATACGAAAAAGCCTATAGAAAAGCACTGAAGACTGAAGAATAGGTCATATCCATCGTCTGACCCTCTTGGTGTACTCTTCGTACTCTTGGCCAAAAATCTTGGTCAAAGCTTCCTCTTCTGGCTTAATCTGATAGGTCGTCATATACCAAACAAACAATGTAATGGAAAGCAAGCAAATTGGATTCCCAATTCTTATCGCTCCTCCCATCAGTATGAATGCCATCCCTAGATACATGGGATTTCTTGAGTACTGATAGACTCCCCTGGTGACCAGACTTGTGGCTTTCTGGGGGTTGGTAGGATCAACAGTTGTTCCCATAGTGCGGAAAGAGATAATACCCATAAGACCAGACAAAAATCCCATCGCTAAAAAAATGCGAGACAATGTGGTTCTAAAAGGAAACTGAAATGAAAGTTCTTTTGAGATTGAATAAATGGCAAACATCAGTGCCAAGCAAATAATGAAAACGATCACCGGTGGAACTTTCAAACGCATGACTGGAACTAGTTAGTGGTCAATTGATCATATGCTGAAAGTCCACACTTTAGGAAGCTCTCATATTCAGCAATATCTGGAGTATAACCAACTGGATTATTCAGCACCTGCGAGCCGTCTGCCGAAATCGCAACATAATAAGGCTGGGAGTTATTGTTAAAAAACTTAGTTTGAAAATGCGCCCATTTATGTCCGTACTTTTTGAGCTTTCTCTTCCCCCCTTGTATTCGATTTACTTCAATTTGCTGAGCAACAGGTAATTCTTTTTTATCATCTACGTAGAGAGAAACTAGCACATACTTCTCGTTAATCAGTTCAAATATCCGTGGGTCAGACCAGACATGCTCTTCCATTTTACGACAGTTTACACAAGCATATCCCGTAAAGTCTAACAAAATAGGCTTTTGCTGACTCTTGGCATAGCTAATCCCAGCTTCTAAGTCTTTGAAGCAGTTGATACCATTGGGACATTCATTCGGATAAATCCAACTATATCCCGTTGGAGGGGCGAGTCCACTCAATAACTTTAGTGATTGGAAGGTCTGAACTTCCTTATTGTAAGAAAGCCCGTAACCCAAAAACAATGAGAACAATATTGCCAAAACGCCTACTCCAATCCTTGGCCTGGACAATTGAACTGTCTTATCATCATGAGGAAACTTAATGACTCCAAAAAGATATAGTGCCAACCCTAGCCCAATCACAATCCAAAGACCCATAAAAAGCTCATAAGTCAAGAACCCCCAGTGCATCACTAAATCGGCGTTTGAAAGGAATTTTAGCGCCAAGGCCAACTCTATGAAGCCGAGTACTACTTTGACCGTATTTAGCCAACCTCCAGATTTAGGCAGCTTAGCCATCCAACCAGGAAACATGGCGAACAGAGCAAAAGGTAGTGCAAGCGCCAGACCAAATCCGCTCATTCCTGCAGTCAACTGCCAGGCTCCTCCGTCTGACGAAAGTGCTCCTGCAAGCAAAGTTCCAAGGATTGGTCCAGTGCACGAGAATGATACTAAGGACAAGGTGATCGCCATAAAAAAGATACCCAATACCCCTCCCACGCTCTCTGCAGAGCTAACCCTATTCGTTAGAGAACTAGGCATATTTATTTCATAAAACCCAAAGAAGGAAAAGGCAAACGCAAGGAAGATGATGAAGAAGAGTAGGTTTAACCAAACGTTCGTAGAAATCTCGTTAAGTATATCGGGGTTCAAAGAATCCAATAGGTGAAAAGGAACACTGAGAAGGATATAGACCCCAAAAATGAATGCTCCGTACAGAACGGCATTCCGAAATCCACGGCTTTTATCTGTTGATTTCTTGGTGAAGAAACTGACCGTCAGCGGAATTAAGGGGAATACGCAAGGGGTAAGTAATGCTAGAAATCCTCCAAGTAAGACGAGAACGAATATCATCAAAAAGCTCTTCTCTTCCTCTGGATTAAGCGTCTCGTAATCACCGCATGCTTGTGGAGTATTTGCAATGTCATCTATTCCATAAAGCATTTTGTAAACATCCTTACTAACTTCAATTTCGCCTGCTTGCGAAGAGGGCAACTCTTGTGAAACACCCTGCGATGCTCCTAACTGCAAACTGAACTCCACCTCTTGAGGGGCCAGGCACTTTACAGAATCACAAGTCATGAATCCCAAATAACCGGTAATGGGTATCGACGGATCCACTGCTGCGACCCTCTGCGATATCTTCATGGTCTTGTAGTACTTCGCCAAATTCATATCAAACACAGGATCGTACCCCTCCTTTTTGTTTGCGGGATCCTCTTCCGATTTTCCGATAAGTTCATAATGATCTCCCTCATCAAAGGAGATATAGGTAGCTATCGGGCCATCATCTCGCTCTAGGTACTGAGAATAAACTGACCATCCTGGGTCTATCTCCGCATCGAAATGAAGCATATATTCATTTTGACCAATCGATTCGTAGGAGAACTCCCATTTTACTGGATCTAATACATTGGATATGGTGATACTAAACTCAATATCTTTCGGGGGAAGGCACCTTACCGAATCGCAAGTCATAAAAGTCAGGTAGCCCGTGACAGGCTGGGAAGCGTCAAGCACTCTCACTTTCTGACTAATTTTCATGGACTTGTAGTATTTGGTCAAGTTCATGTCAAAGACGGGATCATATCCCTCCTTCTTATTTTCAGGGTCCTCTTCCGGATCACCGACAAGCTCAAAATGCCCACCTTCGTCGAAAGTAATGTAGGTGGCTATGGGGCCATCATCTCGCTCCAGGTATTGGGAATAAACTGACCATCCTGACTCTATATCCGCATCAAAATGAAGCACATATTCATTTTGATCTATCGCTTCGTAGGAAAACTCCCATTTCACAGGGTCAAAGATCTGAGCGTAGGCACTTGCTGCCACTAAAAGCGTGACGATTGAAATGAAAAACTTCTGATTCAAAATTCCTTGATTAAAACCTTTGGAAGCAAACAATGAAAAAGTCAAAATTAGTTTCTTAGGTGACGCAAAATAGTCCTTTGACTAGGAACTTTCCTTTCTTTCCACCAGAAGAACAAATCCCTCTTCCAGATTCAAGTACCCTTGCTCATAACAGAAGTGGTACATGTCTCCTGCCTTGGTAGTATAGGTATTTGTATAAAAATCAAAATCAAACCCCTTCTTCAGTAGCTGATCTCGGTGTGTTTTTTTCTTTCCATCAGGATTTAGATCCATCAGTATCCGACGATTCTTGGCCAGGGTATTATTCACATTTCGCATGTAGTTAGTTGAAGCGGAATTTGCCTTGTTGTTAAAGGCATTTCGGCAGGCATCAGAGCAAAACTTCTTGTCTACCCGACCTTGAACGGGTCTTCCGCATTCGGGACATTCCCTTTTTTCCATTCCTCTAATGTATTGACAATCAATAATAAAACAACTAATTCAGAAAGTACGTTCATCCAAGGAG
>CAYYNA010000001.1:49704-64532 GCA_964472815.1 uncultured Roseivirgaceae bacterium | reverse complement strand
CGAAGCTGATTGATCGACACATCGCAGAGCACCACATCGATTTAAGAGCGGAAACTGAACTTGAAGAAATTATTGACGATGGAAATGGACGCGTCAAAGCAATCAAAACGAAAGACGGTGAAACCATCGAATGCCAATTTGTAGGACTCACTGTGGGTGTTCATCCAAACGTTGACTTAGTAAAAGACTCGATAGTAGAGTCGGACAGAGGGATTCTAGTTGATGAGTATCTTCAGACCAATCAACCTGATGTGTATGCGATTGGAGATTGCTCGCAAACTCGAGAACCCGTTTCTCATAGAAGAGCAATTGAAGCGGTTTGGTATGCAGGACGAATGATGGGTGAGACCGTAGCTCGGACAGTTACAGGAACGCCTACCAAATACCAACCGGGCATTTGGTTCAATTCTGCCAAATTCTTCGACATTGAATACCAGACATATGGAATGGTACTCAATCATCTCAGGGACAATGAAGATCATTTTTATTGGGAGTGCGAAGACGGAAAGAAGTGCATCAAGATTGTTTTCGATAAAGAGACCAAAGTGGTGCTCGGAGCTAACTTGTTTGGAATTAGAAACAGACACGAAGTGTGGGATAGATGGCTTGGGGATGCGAGAACTTTGGATTTCGTAATTGAGAATCTAGAGACCGCCAACTTTGATCCAGAGTTTTTCAAGCGCTACGAAAGCGATATTCAGGCACAGTACAATCAACAATTCCCAGACAAACCTGTCTCGGTCAGAAAAAAAGGATTCTTAGAAAAATTATTTGCATAAATGAAAGCCGTCAGATTTACCGGACTTATCCTATTTCTTTTCTCTCTAGGTTTATTCCTAATTTCCTTCTTCTTAGGGACTTATGAGTTGACTGATAAATCATTCTCGTCAATCGTCAAACCTGAGCATCAAGAATTGCTCAAGGAGTCTTACGATTTTAACACGCCCTACTCATCCAGCATCGCTTTCGTCAACCACATAAAAGGCGGTATTGAAGAAATCAATTTGAAAGCTAGGGCTGAACAGCGATGGAATGATGTCATCTATGACGATTATGCCAGCGCGCTCACCAGAGCCTCGGCTACTGGTGCGGTTGCAGACAATGAGCTACTATTTTTCTTTCTGATTTACGTTGTTGGGACTATCGGCGCTTTGATGTTTATACTTCCCCAAGCTAAGCTTGCAGGTCCTCCAGGCATTAAGCACAATCGCATTTTCCACAATACACTGAATAACCGTGGTTGGATAGGCATTTTGACGGGAACGCTCTTGATCGTCTTTTACATACTACTTTACTTTTTCCCGGCCTACATCACCAATTGGATCATTGTGGTGGATCCACTTCAAAAAGTGCTCAATCCAGCTGCAAGCTCCAGCCAATGGTTCCTTTATGGGTTCTTATATACATTTTCTGTCGTAGTGATGGGCATTCGGATGCTCGTCAAATACAGACATAGCAAATACCAGCAGGTCAGAACACTCTCGGTGATGTTCTTTCAGCTTGCTTTCGCTTTTGTAATCCCGGAAATTTTGGTTCGACTCAATCAGCCCTATTTTGACTTCAAAAACATGTGGCCTCTCGACTATGATTTTTTTGATGCTTGGCACATCAACATGCTCACGCAATCTGGGGGAATAGGCATTTTCATGTTTGCATGGGGGATTACGCTATTCGTGGTGGGCGTTCCAGTTTTTGTTTACTTTTTTGGCAAAAGATGGTATTGCTCCTGGGTTTGTGGTTGTGGCGGACTCGCAGAGACTGCTGGTGATCCATTTAGGCAATTATCAGATAAGTCTACAGAAGCATGGCAAATTGAAAGGTTTCTCATTCACGGCGTATTAGTCTTTGGAGTGATCATGACCGGGCTCGTGATTTACAATTTCTTTGGAGGTGACTTTTATTTTGGATTGAATAAATGGGGTGTCTTAGGGTTTGTAGCGATTGTGGGGATCGGCCTGTATTTCATTCATCGCAAGCAATTTCCTTCCATGTCTGGAAACAAAGTACGGAATGTAGTGGCAGGTATTACAGGATTCTTTGCGCTGGGGGTGATCTTCAGTGAAGTGTCTGTTTTTGCCAAATACATGCCAGTAGATGGAAATAATTTTAGCTTCTCCAGTGGAAATATCCGCACAGTTTATGGCTTTATGATCGGCTCCATGTTTTCGGGAGTCATCGGAACAGGTTTCTATCCTCTGATGGGAAATCGGGTTTGGTGCCGATTTGGTTGCCCACTTGCAGCATACCTGGGCCTTGTACAGCGCTTTAAGTCTAAATTCAGAATAACTACTAATGGAGGTCAATGCATCTCTTGTGGGAACTGCTCTACCTACTGCGAAATGGGAATAGATGTACGGGCATATGCTCAAAGAGGTCAAAACATCATTCGATCATCTTGCGTGGGGTGCGGCGTTTGCTCCGCAGTTTGTCCGCGAGGCGTCCTTAACCTAGAAAATAGGGACGAAGAGGGCAGATATAACCAACCAATTCTGCTTGGAAACGATAGTATTGAAGTAGCTAAGTAAAAAGTATGAAGTTTCTAAAATTATGGGCTTTGATGCTCTTTGTCGGCTGTGTGCAGACGGACTTTGAAGACCCTTTTCCTCCCACATTTCGGATTGATAATGCGGTCTCCGAGATTGATTTTCGAGTTTCGGGCATTTACCCTTTGGATGCAGTGTATACAGACGACACAGGGGAACCAGCAGAAGTACCCATTACCTGGACAAGTTCGGATGAATCGGTCATCTCTTTCCAAGGAAACGAGGCTCATGTACTCGGTGAGGGTTTAGTAATCATAAGAGCGAACGCCAACGGATTAGAAGATTCCCAGGCGATAGAAACCTTGCCCTCAAGAGAACTTATTCAAATCACAAGTTTTGCTTCCGTGTTGCAAATCGGAACCTCTAGTACTTTCAATTTCGCCTACATCGATCCTAATGGAGTGACACTCGATAACGTAAGTCCTGCATGGAGCTCTACTAATCCCGATGTTGCTACCATAGATGCCAATGGTGACGTAAGTGCGCTAGCTGAAGGAACGACAGATATCTCAGTGCAGTTTGGAAACGCCTCAGATGTGGTCACCCTCGAGGTTCAGACAGATCCAGTATTGGTAGATCCAGAAATTAGAATCACCTCTTTTGCACTCTTTCTTGATGAAGGCGAGCAGTTTCAATTTGAAGCAGACTACTTTGACGAGAACGGAATGGTGGATTCAGATGCGGTGATCAGCTGGAGCTCAAGTGATGCTTCTGTGCTTTCTATCACTGCTCAGGGACTTGCTGCAGGAGTAGCAAGTGGTTCCGCAGTAGTTGAGGCTTCTTTCGATGGAGTCACCTCTTCTGTGCAGGTGACGGTACAAGGTGAAGTGAACACAAGGAGTGGTTCATTAATGGGAACGGGTTACGATATCTCAGGTGATTTTACACTCTCTGAAAATGCAGATGGAGACCTGATTCTTACGGTAACTAATTACGTTCCTGATGGACCAGGCCCTTATTTCTACTTTACTAACCAAAACAGTAATGTGGCGAACGGTCTAGAATTAGGCGATGCGGAACAGGCTGGAAGCTATGAGATCAATATATCCGAAATTGATAGTACGGTGGAACTAAGTACTTACAACATCTTGATGATTTGGTGTAAGCCATTCAATGTTCGGTTGGGATATGGTGAATTTGAAGAATAATTGAGATGAAAAAAAGCGTAGTAGTTATTCTCCTTTTCTCTATTTCATTTGGTGTTCTTGCCGGAGGCGGTTGGACCAAGAAGAAAGGCAGAGGTTATTTAAAACTCAGTCAGTATGCGATCATTGCGGATCAATACTTCAACCCCGAAGGAAGTCTTATTAGTGTAAACCCTAGAATTTCTTTCTTCAACACGGCCCTGTATGGGGAGTATGGTCTTACGGATAGAATTACCACAGAGATCTACTTTCCTTTCTTTTCAAGGTCAGTATTAAACTCCCTACAAAAGCGAAATGGTGAATTTGTAGAAGGAGATGAGGTTTCTTCTTTGGGTGACACGAACATTGGATTTAAATATGGAATCTTCCAAAAGGGCCCTACCGTTGTGAGTGCAGGCATTACGTTTGGTCTGCCATTAGGTGATGCTTCTGGAGGTGAGACTGGCACACTTCAAACCGGCGATGGAGAATTCAACCAACTGTTCACAGTTGACGTTGGGCATTCATTTTATCCAGCCCCAGTCTATGCAAATGCATCCGTGGGATTTAATCATCGAACGAAAGGGTTTTCTGATGAATTCCGCTTCTCGGTTGAGGCTGGTTTAACCTTGAATAAATTCATTCTGATTGGAAGACTAATCGGTGTAGAGTCACTGATGAATGGCGATACGGGAGATAATACCAACCAAGGTGTGTTTGGCAACAACATCGAATACCTCAGTTTCATGCCTGAGCTAGTCTATAAAGTAAAGGAGAACTTTGGTGCCACCGCAGCAGTAGGTACCGCTTTCTCGGGAAGACAAGTTCTTGCTAATCCTTCTTTTGAGGTCGGCCTCTTCTTGGAGATTTAGATGGATATAAGCATGATGCCAGCAAAAGAGATTAATTGAAAAATCTTCAAAGGCAAGCTTTAATTTCTTCGATAAGCTCCTCTTCCCAAGAGATCATCTGAACCAAATGATTTTTAGTTGCCAAATATCCTAGCTCACTATTCTCAGCTTTGTTGAAATCCAACGAAAATGCGACCTGCATATAGCCATCTTGGAGCTTATTGACCAACTCAAAGCTTCGATAAAGTTCTGAAAATCTATTTAGCTCTTCAAATTCTAATTTGTTGACCACTTTAGTCAAGGTTATGGATCGCCAAGAAGCCTCCTGTAGGTTAAGGATTCCAACTCCAAATCTGTATTCGGAAATCGGAAGCTTGAATTTGCCAATGCTATCTTTTAATTGCTCTAGTTCTTTGAGCTGCTTGCGGTGTTCGGATAGCTTCACCTCTGTTTCGCTAAGATTATGACGCAGCTCCAAAGTCATGTTAGCTCTCGCTTCTGCTAATTGATGATTCTCCCTAACAGAATTCCTCCATTCATTTAGGAAGAGTGCCAAGAGAACTGCGAAAACCACCGAAATCATCTCTACCAGAATTCTTGACCAGTCAATTCGCCGAAACTTACTCTTATTGCCCATATGCTTACCCTAGAAGCTCAAAGCTATTTCATTTGAGTTTTACTTGGATCAGACTTGATTACAGTTTTTCAGTAGATCTAATTCTCACAAATCCTTCTCTTGAGGTAGGCCTCTTTCTTGGAGATCTAGGAATAGCAAGTCTATATTTAGGAGATGAGAATTTCCATCCTTCTTATTTCCTTTTGCTTCCTCGGTTCTTCTTTCGGCCAATCCACTCCTGTGCCTGGGCTGCCGTTTGAATCTATGCAAAAAGTAGGCTTCAATCCTGAGGAGATTAATCATATCGTCAATACGATTTGGTCCATGCCTCCCGGCGATTTTAGAGGATTGGTCGTAATCAAAGATCACAAGCTTGTCATTGAGGAGTATTTCCATACCTTCTGGCGGATCTCCATCCATGACATCCGATCAGCGGGCAAAGGAGTTACTGCTCTGTTGGCTGGGATTGCCGTCAAAGATGGCTTAATTAACGACCTTGATCAAGACGTGTACTCTCTCCTGCCAAAGGAAAAATATCCCACCATTCATGAGGACTTCAAGAAGATTACAGTCAGGCATTTGCTCAATATGACCTCTGGTTTAGATGCAGATACAGACAGGTCTGAAACCTCAGGACATGCCGTAAACTGGAATTCGCTCGATAACTGGAAAGACTATATCCTGGGCATTTCGCTTGCTGCCGAGCCGGAAGAAAGGTGGACCTATGCAGATATTAACCCTTTGATCATTGCCGCAATTATTGAAGAAAAAGCGGGAATGAGCCTAAAAGATTACGCAAAGCAGAAACTATTTGATCCACTAGGGATCACCCAGTTTTATTGGTATACTAATGCTTCAAATCAGACTGGAGCTGCTGGGAATTTATACCTATCCACCCTAGATTTTGCAAAGCTTGGCGTGCTGATTGCCAATGAAGGAAAGTAGCAACAGGAGCAAATTGTAGATCCGGACTACATAGCGCAACTAATCAACGAGAAGAAGCAGGGTGTTTCCGAATGGTGGAACATGGCAGATAGCTACGGGTTCTTTTGGTACAAAGCTCAGCGCACCTTCAATGGAAAGACGTTTGATTATTTGTTTGCCTCTGGCAATGGCGGCAACCATTTAGTGGTAATCCCGAAATATGACATGGTGATCGCGCTGACCTCTAGTGCATACGGCCAGAGGTATTCTCAAAGAAGAACCTTTGATATCATGAAAAGGGTGCTTAGCGCCTTCGATCCGTGATTTAGAGCTCAATTTTTCTTAAGATCCTTTTTCTTGAATGATGATCGAAATCATCTGAAACACTCCACGCCAGCCATATATTGATTTCACGCCCTTCTGACAAGTCAAAGTGGTACTTATCCAACTTGTCCTTAGAGATTGAAAAGGAGACAGTGGTTTTCCCATTGGCTTCATTCCCATCTAGATCAAAAATTCTTGATTCTACTCCCAAAGACTTCACAGTTGGGTTTTTACCAAAACCGACCACATACTGGTCTTCTGCGTAAATCAGGTCGTCATCCACCTTCATCATGATGAGGTTCGTATCTACAATGTCATCATTCTCTGTGAATCCAAGAGCTATCCAACCATCCGTGGGAGCGAATAACGTAAACGTGACATGATCTTCATGGTGTTCCCACTCCAAAAGAAATTCCTCGGCTTCTAAGGTTTTCGGTACACTTGTGAGTAGCAAAAGGATCGTAATCAATAGTTTCATTCGTCTGCCGTAAAATTTTGATGAATCGTTTCAAGCACTTTTCGAAAGGTCTCCATGTCTTGGCCCGAGACGCCTTCAATTCCTTTTTCCCGGTATTTAACAGCTTCTGGAATGACACGTTCGACAAGTTCCTTTCCCTTATTCGTAAGCACAACGGTAAAAGTTCTGCGATCCACCTTTTTTCTTTCGATCACTTCCTCTTTTTCAAGTAAATCCAATGTCCTGGTGATGGAGGCCGGGTCCTTGGACACGGCCTCCGCCAGTTGTCTTTGCGTCTGGTGAGACGACTCATGCAAGCTTTTCAGAATAATCCACTGGTCAGGAGTCAACTTTACTCCAAGCTCTTTGAATAATCTACCAGTAGCTTTTCGCTGTGCTTTGATGGCCCTATCCATCCAGAAAAAATAGATTTCACTCAAAGGCTTGTCGTCTTCCATATGCAATAAGTTTAATTCCAAATTAACCCTTGAAAGTGGCATTCACCAACTCACCAATGATCTTCCACTCTCCGTCCACCTTTACTAGTGAAAACAGTGAACGCATTTGTGCCTGCTTGCCATCAGATGTGACTTTAGCTACCGCATTGATCCCATCAAATAACTGAATACTTTCCACGGTAACCTTTCGATTGTCTCCACCCCACTCCTTCTTTTCGAATTTGGTGAGAAAAGCATCTTTCTGTGCAATGAATGGTGCGTCTTTACCACTGTTCCAAACCAGCCGGTAATTGTTGTGCGTAATTGTTCGCAGGGCTTCCACATCTTGGGCATCTCCTGCCTTTGCGAAGGACTCCACTGCATTCGCAATTGCCTTCTGTTCCGCTTTGTCTTGTCCAAATGCTGATCCAAGAACTAGCATACTAGCTAATAATACTACATTTTTCATAAATTGATATTTTAATTATTGATATATCAATTATACTAAATTTTTGAGAATTGGTTGTATTTGGATCAAAAAATTTCTTTAACATCTGGATAAAGCTTACATAAAAGAGTAAGTCTATCTTTAGCGGATGAAATTGAATCCGAATCACCTGGTCTTTCCTTTTATCTTGATTCTACTAGCCTTTGCCTGTGCGCCAAAAGTGGATTATCCTGTGCTAGTTGAAGACACGGCTCATCTAAGAGACAGCACGATGGCTCCATTTTATCATGGAGTAGCTTCAGGTGATCCGCTGCAAGACCGGGTAATCATTTGGACTCGGGTGACACCAATGGATTCACTTCCTTCTATCAAAGTAGCGTGGGAGGTAGCAAGTGACGAAACGTTTTCAGAGATAGTGAACAGCGGTAGTCAGGAAACTGATCCTTCCAAGGATTACACGGTCAAAGTTGATGTAGACGGTTTGGAAGAAGGGGCAAGGTATTTCTATAGGTTTAAGACGCTCGGAAAAACCTCAATGACCGGAAAAACAAAAACAGCAGCCCAAGACCTGCAGTCAGTTTCCTTTGGTGTTGTAAGCTGCAGTAATTATGATTTCGGATACTTCAACTCTTACGGTGCGCTTGCGAAGGAGGAATTAGATGCGGTCATCCATTTGGGGGATTATATCTACGAATATCCTCCTGGCTACTATGGAGATAGCACTGCGGGAAGGACGCTCATTCCGGAAAGGGAAATTGTCACGTTGCAAGATTATCGCTCCAGGTACTCACAGTATCGACTAGATAAAGATCTCATTGCAGCTCACGCGAGTCATCCATTTATCAACATCTGGGATGATCACGAGATCACCAATGATTCCTACAAAGACGGAGCAAAAAATCATCAACCAGAAGAAGAAGGAAGTTACGAAGAGCGTAAGCAAGTCGCACGGCAAGCCTACTATGAATGGCTACCGATCCGTGATGGCGATAAGCATTTTCGAAAATTTAAGTTTGGGGCTATGGCAGACCTGATCATGCTTGACGAACGGCTGGAGGGAAGAACTCAGCAAGTGGACAGCCTAGAGGACCCTACTTTGATGGACTCAAGCAGAACAATGCTCGGTATGGAGCAAAGAGCATGGTTTATTGATCAGCTAAAGTCTTCCCAAGCAAAATGGAAAGTGATTGGAAATCAGGTCATTTTCTCTTACCTCAATTACGGTCGACCAACCTTCAAGATCAATCTGGATTCGTGGGACGGATACCCCGTGGAACGTACGTTGATTTCCAACACGATCAAAGAAACACCTATTGAAAATGTGGTCTTCATCACCGGAGACACGCACAGCTCATGGGCATTCGAAGTAACCGACAACCCTTTTGAAAATTATGATCAGGCTACAGGAGAAGGTGCCTATGCGGTAGAGTTTGGGACGACTTCTATAAGCTCTGGGAATTCCAACGAATATGCCCCAGACAGCTTGGTGAGGTTGCACGAAAAGAAGATCATTAATACGGATATTAATCCACACCTCAAGTATGGAAATATGAGAGATCACGGATACCTGGTGCTTGAGCTCACGCAGGAAAAAGCTACTGCCACTTTCAAATTTTTGGAAACGATCCAGGAAGTAGGAAACTATAAGATCAAGGAAGTGAACACCTATTTTGTAAATGATGGTGAGGTGAAGCTCAGGCAGTAACAACTGTCTCTTAGCAAACATCTAATTGCGGTATAGTTAGATACCTTTGCCGCCTCAAAAAACTCTCTATTGCAAAAGCCAGATATACGCGTAATCATACCTGCCTTCAATGAACAAAATGCAGTAGGTCTGGTAATTGATGAAATACCCAAAGACTTAGTTTCCGAGATCATTGTAGTGGACAATGGCTCAACAGATGATACCTTCCAGCAAGCTCAATCCAGAGGTGCTACCGTCCTCCAAGAGCCCGTGAGGGGCTATGGAAATGCCTGCTTAAAAGGAATGGACCATATAGCAGAGTCATCCACTCGCCCAGACATTGTTGTTTTCCTTGACGGAGATCATTCTGATTATCCTGAACAAATGAGAGACCTAGTAAAACCTATCATTGATGGGAAAGTTGATATGGTGATTGGGTCCAGGGCCATGGGGCAAAAAGAACAGGGTAGCATGACACCACAGCAGGTCTTTGGCAACTGGTTAGCAACCTGGCTCATCAAATTGTTTTACGGAGTGAGATTTACAGACTTAGGTCCTTTCAGAGCCATTAGATACGAAAGCTTGCTGACAATTGGTATGCAAGATCGAACATATGGATGGACTGTAGAGATGCAATTAAAGGCAGCTAAACTAAATTTGCGGTCAATAGATATTCCCGTGGACTATCGAAGAAGAATTGGTATTTCTAAAGTAAGCGGAACAGTAAAAGGTACCATTGGTGCCGGGTATAAAATCATTTACACCATCTTTAAATATTTGTAAGCAGTGGAGTGGATAGTTATTGGTTTATATGCGATTACGCTGGGTACCATTTGCCTATTCAGTCTAGCTCAATTCAACCTCTCCTGGCACTATCTCAAATCCAAAAAGAAATTAGAAACGGAGGATGCTGATCTAAAGGATTATCCCCTGGTTACAGTGCAACTACCTGTATTCAACGAACGCTATGTGGTGGAACGTTTGATTGACTCGGTTTGCAAACTTGATTATCCGTTGGATAAATTAGAAATCCAGGTACTGGATGACTCGAATGACGAGACTGTAGAAATCATCTCAAAGAAGGTAAAGCACTACGCCAAGAAGGGCATAAATATTCAGCAAATCCGAAGGCCCGACCGTATTGGATTTAAAGCTGGCGCTCTTCAGTTTGGGATGGAGATAGCCTCAGGGGAGTACTTAGCAATTTTCGATGCAGATTTTGTTCCCCATCCAGATTTTCTTGTCCGGACGCTTCCCAAGTTCAATCAAGAGAAGATTGGAATGGTGCAGACCAAATGGAGTCATCTAAATAAGGACTATGGTCTTCTGACCAAGATTCAAGCGTTCTGGCTAGATGCACACTTTACGGTAGAACAAAAAGGAAGGGAGCAAGCTGGCAGTTTTATCAATTTCAATGGGACAGCAGGTGTATGGAGGAAAGAATGTATCAAAGATGCTGGAGGCTGGCAGCACGATACCTTGACTGAAGACTTGGATCTATCCTACCGTGCTCAATTGAACGGTTGGAAATTTGTTTATCGGGAAGAGATTGAATCTCCCGCGGAACTTCCTGTCGTCATACCAGCTATCAAGTCGCAGCAGTATAGATGGAACAAAGGTGCCGCTGAAACCGCCCGAAAAACCTTAGGTAAAGTATTGAAATCATCGATCGGCTGGAAGCATAAAGTGAGAGCGGTATTTCATTTACTCAATAGCTCTGTGTTTTTGCTTTTGCTGATAGCAGCAGTCTTATCGATCCCAATGCTGTACATCAAAGAAGTTAACCCGGACCTGGGATTAATTTTTGATCTGGGAAGCATCTTTATTATAGGTTTCCTCGCTATGGGATTCTTCTATTGGGTAGCTGCAAAGGCGACCCATCCTGAATATACTTTTAAGTATTTCATCACCAATTTCCCTGCCTTTCTTGCCTTCTCCATGGGCATGGCACTGCACAATTCAATAGCAGTTGTGGAAGGCTATGTCGGTGTAAAAACACCATTTGTACGAACTCCAAAGTTTAACGTGAAGGATAAAAAAGACAGTTGGAAGGGAAATTTGTACTTAAAGAAGGCCTTGTCGCCCGTCACTCTTTTTGAAGGAATTCTTGCCTTGTACTTTGCCTACGGCATATTCTCTGCATTTAGACTGGAAGATTATGGCCTCATACTTTTCCACTTCATGATGGCAATCGGTTTTGCCTATGTATTCATGCTTTCAGTAATACCGATGAAGAATGCGTGACAAGAACCTTTTAGGTTTCTATTCATTTGCATTCGTCTTTCTTTTAGCGACTTTTTCCATTGGCACCTGGATTGAGAGAGATCAGTCGTCCGCCTTACTCCTGGCGTTTTCAGTGTTTTCTGTTTCTTACCTATTTCTTCTGCAACAGAAAGATGCCACTAGTGTCTTACTTGCGATAGGGATACTAGCCCGTCTATTACTATTCATCTCCCTTCCTTCTCTCTCTGATGATATTTACCGATTCATCTGGGACGGAACGCTGCTGAAAAATGGTATTCACCCTTTTGCACAATTACCGGACTACTATGTAGACAAAGATGTCGCTGGGCTTGAGAGACCACTTTTTGAGCAGCTCAACTCTCCTAGCTACTTCACCATATACCCGCCCATAAACCAAGCCATCTTCTGGCTGAGTGTCACTATCGGCGGTAGTTGGTTGGCAAGTGCCAACGTGATCAGAGTTATCTTGTTAGCTGCAGATATCGGTTCACTGTTTTTGCTGCAAAGAATTTTAGATCACCTCAGAAAGGACAAACAGTTAGCTTTTTGGTATTTCCTAAATCCACTGGTGATACTAGAGCTAACCGGGAATCTGCATTTTGAGGGCCTGGTAATCTTCTTCCTGCTCCTTGGTATTTATTGCTTATCAATCAAAAGTTACTGGCTTTCCGCAGCTGGTTTTGGGTTAGCGATTGGCACGAAACTACTCCCACTGATCTACTTGCCATTTCTATTTTTTCAAGGACTTAGAGAGAAGAGATGGTGGATGCCTATTGCTGCTGGGGTTATCGCTGTACTGACGCTACTTCCACTGTTTGATGAAACATTTATCAACGGGATGGCATCAAGCCTCGATCTTTATTTTCGAAAATTTGAGTTCAATGCAAGCATCTATTTCATTGCCAGAGAAATTGGGTTTTGGATCTATGGGTACAATAATATTGCAAAGATCGGCCCTTTACTTTCTGTCTTTTCGCTGATCAGTATCTTAGGTATATCTATAGTAGGATGGTTGAAAAAATGGAGTCCTCAAAAGGCTTTCCTCTTTGTTCTAACTTCTTACCTACTCTTTGCGACGATTGTTCATCCATGGTACGTAGTTCCTCTCATCGTTTTTGGCATTTTGGCCGGGTATCGGTTCCCTGTCTTGTGGTCTTTCATGATATTTCTAACTTATCTAGGCTACACAAAAACAGGATTTGAACTTCCGCTCTGGATTGTTACGTTAGAGTACTTTTCTATAGCAATTTTTGCCATTTTTGAGTTTAGTAAACCAAGGCACAAATGAACAGACTGGTTCACCTTACGCTCCTATTTTTAATGTCATGCATTACAGCTTGCGGTCAAAAGACTTTTGACGAGAAGATGCAGAGCTTGTATAAGAATACTGTGCCTTTGATCAAAGCAGAAGAGCTAAAGTCCAGAATGGAAAATGTGGTGATCTTGGATACGCGTGCACCTGAAGAGTACAATGTAAGTCATATTACCGGATCGAGGATGGTGGATTACGATGCATTCAAAGTGTCCCAGGTGAAGGACATTCCGAAGAATGCTGAAGTCATAGTTTACTGTTCTGTAGGGTACAGAAGCGAGCGTGTGGGAGAAAAGCTGAGAAAGGCTGGATATAAAGATGTCAAAAACCTTTACGGAGGAATTTTTGACTGGAAAAACCAAGGGTTTGAAATTGTTAATCCAAACAATCAGCCTACAGATAGTGTCCATACTTACAACAAAGCCTGGGGCGAATGGCTCTACAAGGGAATAAAAGTCTATTAAAATAAACCACTAATTATGTCGGATAGCTTGTTGATGATTTTTGTCAAAAATCTGATTCCTGGGATGGTAAAGACCCGCCTAGCAAAAGATATTGGAATCGATAAGGCCCTAGATGTTTATCAGGAACTAGTGCATCATACGCACAAGATCTCCAGAAAAATTGAGGTTGATAAAACTGTTTATTATTCCGAGTATGTAGAACTGGAAGACATATGGAGCGATGAGCACTTTTCACACAAAGTACAAAAGGGAAACTCGCTGGGTGAAAAAATGTCCATTGCTTTTGACGAGGCATTTGATGCCTACAAGAAGGTGATCATCATCGGAAGTGACTGCTATGACCTAAGCTCAAAGATCATCAAGACGGCCTTCGAAATGCTTGAAGAACATGATGTCGTGGTTGGTCCCGCTACAGACGGTGGGTACTATTTGCTTGGAATGAACGATTACTTCCCCCAGCTTTTCCAAGACAAAGAGTACAGCAATGAAAACGTACTAAAGGACCTGCTGGAAGAGGCTGAAGAGATGGAACTGAACGTTTATCAGCTCCCTAAACTCAGTGATGTAGATACACTGGATGATCTAAAAGCCACCAATATTGAGTGGGAAAAACTGGGCGAGGAAGACTTTGGCGAAGAGGAAGAACCCTACTAAAAGTATTGCCCGACTCCTAGCACAAACCCGTTGATCTCTGTCTGCTGCAGATTGAAACCGTAATCGACGCGAAATATGGCGTTGTAGAATTTTTTGTGGATGAATCTGAATCCTCCACCGGCAAACAGAACGAAATTATCTGAGTTGGTAAAATCATTGAAAGTACCACCTGGATTTCTCCACGACCCAGTATCTGAAAACGCTACTCCTTGAATTGCCACTTTCTCTCTATCTAGCAGTGTGTGACGGTACTCAGCATTCAAAATAATGGCTCCAGTACCTCGATCCACTCGATCACCAACTCCTCGAATATTTAAGTAGCTATCTAAAACAAAAGGTGCAAAAGGGCTCTCTTCATTCGAGCTAATTCCAAACCTAAATCTCATTCCGAAATTTCCAACTTTGCTGATTCGCTTGAAGTAGTTGAAATCATTGAAAACAATATGAAAGGCGGGAGCGCCATCTAGCGACTGAACTGTCTGGGCGTTTAGTTGATTTTTGATTCCATCCAAGTAGAAGAAATAGTAATTAACTCTGTCGATCGTGTAGAGCGCTTTTCCAAGAATCTTTTTCTCATTAACCTGAAGTGGTGCATCACTCACTCCCTCTCCATTGACTCTCAAATAGTCTTCTGTAAAATAGGAGCCACCAAATTCCAGCTTATCTCTAAATTGAAAATACCTGATGGCAGTGCCACCAAACGTCCAATTGTCATATTCATAAAGCACCTCTCCTTGACTAAAGAA
>CAYYNA010000001.1:32143-49604 GCA_964472815.1 uncultured Roseivirgaceae bacterium | reverse complement strand
AATTGGCGGACATAGCTCTCCTTGGTTCTCTTCAATCCTTCAATATCAATGGATGATATCTCCTGGCAAAAAAGTACTGTTGGAATCAATAATATAGCTAGTGCCGCACTTCGAATCATTTATTGGCGTATCACTCGGATACCCAAATTTATAGTTTCTCCCGCACCTTGGTCTTCGCTACCAAGCCAAAAATTGGTATACAGCGCCTCTAACTCGATAAGATTCGGTATCAATTGGTATTTAAGCCCTAGACCAGACTGAATAAAGTATGAATTGAAAGCTGCGCCTTCTTGCACATCACCAAACTCATAGTGGGTTGGGAAGTATTCGGTCATCCCGTAGATGGTCCAGCGAGTTGTTGGGAAAAAACTGTAGAAGACGCTTGTCTGCGTTTGCAAATAGTTATTGGCAGCAAATGATCCATCATCGACAAATCGATACCAAAATGCTTGCTGGAAGAAAAGTTGAGACTTTTCATTAATTGGAAGATCAAAGAAGATTTGATTCAACCACAATGTGGCGTCCGTCTCCAAGAAGTAGTTCTGATTATCTCCCTCGGGCTGATCTGCCAAGTTAAATAACAATGTACTTTGCAGGGATAAACGAGGCAAGCTCTTGATAGGAGCTATCTTGATTTTTGGACCAAAGCCTGTGATAGCCGTTTGAGAAGCAAGTCCTTCTCTGGTGGTATTTGAATGCTTAACCCAAACGTCTACACCAACATTGATCTGATCATTGACTCCATAGAGAAACTGATTAATGGAAGTGAAGAAATTATCTGTGTGCCCTGTAGATACCTTTCTGCCATCCGCATCAAATGAATTGGACTGAGTATATAAGTTCTGAAATGACTTAAACTCCCAATCTCCCTTATCAAAAAGTATAGAGGGTGTGTAGTTCTGTAGGTTATTCTGTCCGAATAAAACCGATCCAGATATGAACGTGATTAAGTATAGTGTTCTCCGCATTGTTAAAATATTTACTGACACAATAACGGAGAACACTCAATAAAGTCGAGTCAAGTATATGACAATTACAGACTTGTAAGAAAAAGTTTAAGGTTTTGTGATACTTTCCTACTCATACCTCAATGAGTCGACCGGATTTGCAATAGAAACCTTCCAAACCTTCATTCCTACCGACATTATTGCGATGACCAGGGACATGATACCGCCCAAACCATATAGCCACCACGAAATAGGCGTCTTGTACGAAAAGTCTTCCATCCAATTATCGATAAAGTAGTAGGACATAGGCATTGCAATTAAGAAAGCGATACCGATTAGAATCAAGAATTCCTTGGTAAGTATGGATCCTATGTTTAGAAGAGAGGCCCCTAGAACTTTTCGAATGCCAAGTTCTTTTGATTTTTGAATGACGTTATAAGACATCAAGCCGAACAACCCAAGACAAGAAATGAGTATGGAAATAACAGTGGCTAACGAGGAGACTCGAGACATTCTTCGCTCATTTTGATAGAACCCAGCAATGGTCTGATCCAAAAACCGAACGTCCAAAGGTTCATCCGGATACACCTCATTCCATCGATCAGTCAAGCTATTTATGGTGGATTCAATTGCTTCTACCTCCACAGACATGCCAATGCAACGCGCGTTTACCTCCTCATAAGAATACATTAGCGGTTCTATTTCTGTATGCAGCGACTGAAAATGGAAATCCTTCAGAACTCCCACCACTTCATACACCTGCTCGCCATTGGATAGTTTGGCTCCTAGCGATAAATCAGGACTTTCGAATCCAAGGATCTTGGCATATTCCTCGTTAATTAAGGTCTCGCGTTTTTCGGAATCCGAAATATTCCTTCCTGCCACTAATTCCAAATCATACAGTTTCAAATACAGCGTATCTCCTTTTTTCTGGTGTACTGCCTGAATATTTTCTACAGAGTCCGCCCCATAGTACTTCATGGAAGAAGTGGACCACCCGCCCCTGGCAGGAGGGCTTTCGTGAAAGCTGGCATTTTGTATTTGAGGCATAGTTCTAATTTCTCTAAGAAGACGCTCTTTTTTAGCTTTTTCAGCATAGAAAGGGGTATTGAAGTAAATGATGCCGTCATCCTTGAAACCCATCTCTGAATCCAGTAAGAATGATATCTGCCACATGATTGCTAGCGTAGCTATGACCAAAAGTTGCGCAAATACAAATTGGCTAGTAATCAGTATTCTTCTTACCCAGCCACTGAACCCAGATTTACCTAAAGATTTTACCGAACTCTGCAGCGCCTGCGCAGGAGAGAATGAAGAAGCAATGAATGCAGGATAAATCCCTGCTAAGATGCCTACCAGTAGCACCAGTAAGACTAATGAAAGCCAAAATACCGGACTGGTTAAGTCAAGTCCAAAGCCATTAGGCACAAACTCACTGAAGTAAATAATTCCGTAGTAAGAAAGTGGAAGCGAAACCAAGGCCGCAAAAAATGCAACAAGAATACTTTCGGTTAGAAACCGTGCAATCAGTGACTTCTTCGAAATACCCAATGACTTCCTTAGTCCAACCTCCTTCGACTTATTGATCGTCTGAACCGTCTCCAGGTTGATGAAATTGAAGATCGCAATGACCAAGAGTGCAATGGCAATTATTAGCAAGACTCTCAACGTCTTAAGGTCGGTGGGGCTACCGACATAGTCAAAGATCCCAATACCCACACCGTAATGAAGATTGTCCAGTGGCTGTAAACTGTAGGTAGTCCACCAGGTATCCGGATCTTCTTCATGTTTGATGGTTTCCTCATTCAGTCGATCCATCATTGCCTCCAATTGCTGCGCATTTACTGAAGTCGGAACCTTTATGAAAGTCTGCCATTGACTATTAATGCTGGACCAATCATTCGGTGTAAATCTTTCCTTCAACCATGTGGTTTCTGTGGTTTTGAACGAAATGAAATCTGTGTACTTGAAATCTGTCTGATCAGCTTGCAGCTCCACAATCCCAGATACAGTAACATTCAGTGAATCCTGATAGGTCACGATTCTTCCAACCATATCCAGAGGAGAGATTTGCCCAAAGTACTTCTCCCCCTGCTCTCTCGTCAGTACCAGCTGCTCTGGATCTGTGATAGCCGTCTCAGGTGTTCCTGCTATCCATCGATATTGATCTATTACCGTGAAGTAGTTCTGGTCTACGAGCGCAATCAGCCTGTTGGTATCAAAAGACTTAGCATCTTCTCCATCAATCACTTTGACTTTCGCTGCAAAGCTGTGAAAGTGGACAATGGTTTCAATCTCGCTGGCATTCTCAGCCAGATAAACCGGGATCGAAGTAGCTGCGCCTGGATTGGTACCGGAAAAAGCTCCGCCAAACCGGGCATATACTCGGTAGATCTGATCAGCATCAGAGATGTCTTTATTGAAGCTGAGCTCATAGGATATTAAGCTATAAATGCCTACGAAACCGCCAATTCCAATGGCTAGGCCTATGATGTTTATGGCTGACGTAGTTTTTCTTCTCACGATATTTCTCCAGGCAATTTTCAGGTTGTGCTGAAGAAAAGTCAGGGATAATAGTGATTCTTTATTTTTCATTTTTGTCCTTTTTAATGCAAATGATCGAAAGCTGCGAATGACAATCCACCAATAGAAGATGGAAGAGAATCTTACACCCTTTTCCTCTATGAACTCATGATAGACTTCAAATAAGTCTCCTTCCAGTTCCTCAAGTCGCTCATCGCTACAGAAAAACCTAAAGAAGCGCAGTGGTAATTTTGGAGGGTGATTTTCTGTCATCTCAAGTGCTGAAGCGCCACTTCGGGAATCTGGTTGCGTAACCGGTTTCGTAATTCACTGGCTTTCTCCAGTGCCTCCTTTCCTGCTTGAGAAATAGTGAATAAACGCTTCCTCTTCCCTCCTCTTTCATTTGTCATCTCACCCATTCGGGAATTCAGTAGTCCTTTTTCTTCCAGACGGTAAACAGCTGCGTGTACAGAGCTGATGGTCACCTTCCTCCCGGTTTGCTGATTCAGCTCTTGCTTGATTGCCACACTATAAGCATTGTCGTAAAGAATGCCTACTGTGAGCAAAACCAACTCTTCAAACTCTCCCAGATTAGTCCCTTTCATCTTAACATATTTTTCGTAAATGTAAGTTTAATCGATTTTATTATTCGTATTTGTAAGTATTATGTTACAATAAGTAATCAAAAAAGAGAGGAAAATGTTTTTAGGCTAGCTTATCAAGATCCCGGATAAGGATCCTACGACGGTCAAAATTGATGAGGTTTTTTTCGCGCAGCTCATTCATCACAGTGGTAACTGTCTGCCTAGAGGTACCGGTAAGGCTGGCGATATCTTTATGGGTCAAGTGATTCTTGATCATGATTTCAAATCCCACCTTTTGCCCTTTCTCCTCCGCCATTTCCTTAAGGAACTCGACAATCCTGGTGCGTGCATCTTTGAATACCAGAGATTCGATCTTGCGTTCCATTTTTCGCAGACGGAAACCAACAATCTTGAGGATTTTGAAAGAAAGCTCTTTGTTGTCAACCATCAAATCTTTCAGCTGGTCGATCGTCATTGCGCAAACTCGGGTTTCATTATCCATGGCCTGTGCAAAATCTTGCCGCTTGGTTTCGCCGGCTAAAGCCAGCTCCCCAAACACCTCTCCCCGTGTCAAAATAGCTTTAACAATTTCTTTTCCGTCAGGCGCATAAGTACCGATTTTTACTCGACCATTGGAGACCATGTAAATGTTCTCTGAAGATTGATCCTGAAAATAAATCATTTGGTCCTTGTTGTAAAGACCTGGCTCATGTCGGTCCTCTAGGTGTGGCGTTTTCTTAGGGCAGAGAACCTCAAAGAGATCCGCCTCTTCAAAAAACCACAAATTTGTCTCAGTACTCATAATTTATCAGGATGATTATCCATGGATAAAGCAAATTTGTAAACAATCGCTTCTAACAACAATTATACATAAAAAGGTTCGATGAGCTACTTATATCTGAAAGCACTTCACATCATTTTTGTTGTCACTTGGTTCGCTGGGCTGTTTTACATCGTTAGGCTTTTTATCTACCATACAGAGGCATTAGCCAAAAATGAACCGGAACGGAGTATCCTATCAGATCAGCTAGCAATCATGACCAAGAAGCTCTGGTATATCATCGCTTGGCCATCAGCGGTTATTACACTCATCATGGGTGTAAGTCTTTTAATCACCCAACCCTCATGGCTGCAAATGCCATTTATGCACATTAAGCTGGGTTTTGTCTTGTTGCTTTATCTATATCACTTAGGCTGTCACAAGATTTTTCTGCAGTTGCAATCAGGAGTCGCAAAGTACACTTCTACCCAACTACGAATCTTCAATGAAATTGCGACGGTCGTCTTGTTCGCAGTAGTTTTCCTTATTGTCTTAAAAAGTGAGCTGAATTGGATATGGGGAACTTTGGGACTTGTTAGCTTAGCAGTGTTATTAATGGTGGCTACCAAAATTTATAAAAGGTACAGAGAAAAGAAATGAAGAAATTGATCCTATTGCCCCTTATCATCTGGGCGTGCAGCCAAACAAAAACTTCAAATGAGCTTCCTATTTATGGCAATACCATCTATGAGGATAACGATACCATCTATCACACAATTCAAAAATTTGAACTGATGGATCAGGATAGCTTAGTGATTACCAATGAATCAATGGCTTCCAAAATCTATGTGGCTGATTTTTTCTTCACCTCCTGCCCTACCATATGCCCTACCATGAAGGCACAGATGCTCAGAGTTTATCAAAACTTTGAGGGAAATGAGGAGGTAAGCATTCTTTCGCATACCATAGATCCAGTGTATGACACCATTCCGCTTTTAAATGACTATGCAAATCGACTTGGAGTTAATTCAGACCAGTGGAAATTTTTATGGGGAGATCAAGATACCATTTACGACCTAGCGGAAACGAGCTACATGTCCATTGCGGATGAAGATAGTGGTGCACCTGGTGGCTTTGTGCATTCTGGTGCTTTCCTTCTCGTGGATAAAAAGGGTAGAATTCGAGGAGTTTATGACGGCACGCAAGCAGACCAGGTGGATATACTGATGAAGGATATGGAAAAGCTACTCAAAGAGTATGCTCCAAAATCTTAAGTTTGATGGCTTTATGATGATAAAGAACACCTTATTCATTTTCATTTTCGTAATACTTATTAGTGCTTGCGGCGGTGGATCAAATTCTGAAAATGCTAGCAAATCAAGCTCTTTGAATGCAAGGGATGAAATCCGGCTTAAACAATACCAAGTAGAGGGAGCTAAACTCTATACCGCTTACTGTGCTAACTGCCACCAACAGGATGGCAAGGGTTTAGCTTCATTGTATCCCCCATTGGACGGATCAGATTATTTGCTTGAAAACCTTCCTCGAGCAGCTTGTATAATTAAGCATGGTCAAATGAAAGAAATAGTCGTCAACGGCCAAACATACAATCAAATGATGCCTGGTAATGCAATCACTAATCTAGAGATCGCAGAAGTTTTGACATTTATTACCAATGCATGGGGCAATGAAGCAGGACTCACAAGTGTGAAGGACGTAGATAAGTGGCTGAACGAATGTGAAGAATAGTTATTCTATTCCGAGAGCTTCTTCGCCATTAGCCAAAGCGCCCTCCATATCCTCTTTTACTTGCTGAATGGATTTCTTTTGTTCTTCAAGGTAGGCTTGGATTTCTTCATCTGTCCCTTCAAATGCCGGTTCGTAAGCACGCATCCATTGCATCATTCCTTCACTTGCCTCTCCGATCTGATCGGCCAGTGCCATAAGTGCAGCAGCTTTCGTTGAATCAGTAACGATTATGGAATCCGCAAGCTTCACCAGGTCTTTCCTTGTTCTTCTCAAATCACCCATTTTCGGCATGACCTCATCATGGATGGCCATCACTTCATCTTTGAGCGAAACATCGTCTTTTTGTTCCGCGGGTTGACAAGCAGCTGAGATTGCAAGGAAAAGAATAAGTAGTTTTTTCATCTATCAAAAAGTAACTTTTGCGTCTTTCAAAATGTACATCAATTGATCGTAATCAGTATCGTTAAGCGTTAATACTCCAGTAACCGTTACTGGCTTAGAGGTATAATTGATTTCCTCCGTTAGGTATGCCTCAGCCACCGTTTCAGGACCACTTCCCCCACAGAAAAAACACGCAGCAATGGGTAAAGAAGAAAGAATGATGTGCTTCGGTTCAAACATCCCCTCGAAAGGTATGATGAAGCCCTTTAATGAAATGGTTTGGCCTTCCATTTGACGGACCTTCCCACCAAAACTAGGGACATAAATTTCGCCATATTCATCTTGAGATTTCTCATATTTCACGTCAGCCATCGACTGCCAATTTTCCGCAGAGTCAAAAAATTGCGCAGAAGCCGAGAAGGTGAAGAACCCCAACAATCCAACTAAAATATACTTCATTATGCTCTGGCTAGTGTTTCAGAAATATCCGATCGATATGCCAATATCGCCGGGATTACAGACGCAAAAATACCAACACAAAGACTTCCTACCATGACCAAATACTCCTCACTTATGAAAAACAATCCTGAACTCTGAACTTGATCTAAAGAGGAGTTCAACACCGAGAAACCTAGATGTGCTAATCCAAAACCTAATAAGCTACCGATGATAGTCAATAGAATACCTTCGGAGATAATCAGTGCAAAGATTTTTAATCTGCTCGCTCCCATGGAGCGCATGATGGCTAGCTCATATTTTCGTTCCTTTAGTGAGTTAAATAGTGCAATAAAGACACTGGTAGCGCTTAAAATCACGATCACCAGAGCTAAGACATTTACTACATCAACTCCTACTCCAATGATATTGAAAAGACGGGCAGTTTCGTAAGGCGGGGATGCTGCTTGTAAGTTGCTGGTACCGTTCACTATTCTAGGTAACTGCACAGCGGCCATCGGAGAACGATACTTAACAAGGAGCGAGGTGATTTCTTCGTTCTCAAGTTGTTCGTTGGTCACTTCTAAACCAAGTCTTTCAAGACTCACCATTTGATGGGCACTGCTATCGCCCTCATGGTCATGTTCACCGTGAGAGCCATGAACTTCCCAGACACTTCCCACCGAAACAAGAATTAACTGATCCAACGCTGATCCAGTAGGCTTCATGATGCCCACGACCGTAAATGGATGTTCATCGTGAGCATCACCTCCTTCAGCTAGCCCATGCGCACTCTGAAGTTGGTCTCCCAAACTAAGTCCTGTATTTCTTGCCACAGTAGCGCCTACAGTAGCCGTCATATCACCATCAAACCAATCTCCCTCTGCAATTACTGCCTGATAAAGCTCTGGATAGCTCTTAGTTGTACCTACAATCCTATAACCCTTATAGCTATCACCCAATGACAATGGAATGGCCGATTCAATCAATCGATTTTTGACGAGTTGATTTGCATCCGAAAGCTTGATATTTCCCGTTGGGAAATCGATGTGGAAGATGCTGGCTAAAATGATCTGAAGAGGACTCCCTTTGGCGCCAACGACCAGGTCAACTCCCTGCGCATTTTTTGATATCTCATTCTTCAAAAAAGTGCTAACCAAAAGAATGGAAACAATGATCGAAACACCAAAACCAAACAGCAGGACACTCAATAGGGAGCTCAGAGGTTTTGCTAAAACATTTTTGAAACTTAGAGTAATTAGATTCATAAGTTCAAACAATTTGAAAATTCCTTTTTAACTCGCTGATCGTGAGTAGCAACTATTAACGTGGCTTGACTTAATTCCGCCTGACTCTTCAGCATTTCTATTACCTTATCACAATTCTCATCATCTAAACTTGCAGTCGGTTCGTCTGCTAGCAGCAGCGTGGGGCTATTAACCAATGCCCTTCCGATGGAAACTCTCTGCGCCTGCCCCTGACTCAATTGATGTACTTTTCGACCCTTTAATTCTCCCAATCCCAGATTATCCAGGATCTGATTAATTCTTTCGTTATCTCTCGTCTTTTTCCCTAAGGTCTGTGCCAGAGAGAGGTTTTCCTTCACGGTCAGAGATCTGACCAAGTGCGGCTTTTGGAAGACAATTCCGATATGCCCTCCACGAAACCTGTCCAGCTCAGCGGCTGTCATTTTTGCAAGATTCTTTCCATCAATATGCAGCTCTCCTGAAGTAGGCTTCATCAGACCTCCAATTAAGTGAAGCAAGGTGGTTTTCCCACTTCCCGAATTTCCCAGGATCATCCCTGAATCTCCCTTTTCAACCTTCCAATCTGGGTAGCTGATTTCGCTGCTACCATAGCTATGCTTTAATTTTTCAACTTGTAGCATTACTTGCCAATCTTTTTCCTAATTCTTCTAATTTGATGCTTATGGTGACGTTGATGATAAATAAATGAATCAATGGCCCCATCTAGGTCAAGTCTGCCAGCAAATGGGTGCTTGTAAACTGCTTTTGATAGCAATTCTTCAGGATATTCATTAATGTATTCTCTTATTAGTTCTCGATTCTTTGCCCATTCTGACTTGATTTCTTCAAACGTGTAGTCAGCTTTTGGGTTGGCAACTACCTTAGGAGCTTTCCATCTCAGGCTACTTTGTAATAGTCCTTTAGTAAGAAAGTAACGCACTTTGTTGGAGACACTATAATCCGGCATGCTGGATCCTGCTTGCATCTTCTTCTTCATGTACAGCATCGATCCAATTTCGGCGGTATTTAAGTGCGAAAATACCTGGACAATTGACCACCCATAGGCGTTATTAGATAAATCTTCCTTATCGAGATCATTAATTGATTTAAAGATCTCAGAAGATTCCTCAATGAGCTTGTCCAGTTTAACTAAGATCTTCTGCTTCTCAACTGTCATTTTGTATACCACTTTGAAAAAAGCTATCTTTACTCCTGAAAATCAGCCTTTTTAAAGTTTAACCACCAGAAATTTTGATAGTATGTGTTGATATTTCAATGCCAAATTATCAAAGTAAATCAGTTTCCACGGATTCTTAGCAACGAATCTGAAATGTATTACTCACTCTTGCCCGATCAAATAATAATGCCACACTGTATGTTTTTCTGGATTATTATTGCGTTATATCACTTTTAAAATTCCACGATAGTGAGTATTCTAGACATAATAGCACTGTTTATTTTCCTCTCGGGAGCTTTCATTTTCATCAATACCTATTTCTTGAAGTTACCCTCATCTATAGGTCTAATGATCATGGCATTGGCACTATCGGTGGTGGTATATATCGTATGGCAGTTTTTCCCTGAATTACACTTAGCCGAAGCGGTAAAAGAGTACGAATTTGAAGAAGTCTTGTACCAGATCGTATTGAGTTTTATGCTGTTCTCTGGTGCACTGAACATTGATTTCAGGAAACTAAGTAGTCAAAGAAGCTCGGTTTTGGTTCTCGCAATTGTTGGTGTTCTTATCTCGACTTTCGTTATTGGCTCGCTTGTCTACTTCATGCTTGATCTGCTTGGCTTGCACCTTGCATACATGTATTGTTTGGTATTCGGCGCACTGATATCTCCGACTGATCCAATTGCAGTCACAAGAACTATCGAGCGCTTTAACCTTTCCAAAAAACTAGAGATAAAAATCGCAGGGGAATCATTGTTTAATGATGGGATTGCCGTGGTTCTTGCATTGACGTTATTAGATATTGCCCACGCAAGTGATGACCATACCCTTACGGTGTTTGAGACGGTCTACATTGTGGTCGCAGATATTGGTGGTGGTATTTTCATCGGTTTACTATTAGGTTACCTTGGATACAGGTTATTGAAGTACGTGGATAATGATGCTGTCGAAGTAGAGGTACTTATCACTTTATCCTTAGTGATGGCCGGCTCCCAGTTAGCAGACTTCATACATGTTTCTTCTAAGCAAGCAGCTGTAGTTATGGGTCTTGTAGTTGGCAATGAAGGTAAAAGCACGCACGTCGCAAGCGCTGCTGGAGACTATGTCTTCAAGTTCTGGAAACTATTAGAAGAGACTTTTAGCGCCATGCTTTTTGTATTGATCGGCCTTGAAATGCTGGTTCTAGACCTACGGTGGGATTATCTAGCTGCTGGCTTCTTTGCGATATGTATCGTTCTTTTCGGTCGCTGGGTAAGTGTATTTATTCCGATCAAAGCTCTGTCCGTCAAAAACGATTTTGACCGGGATACCATATCAGTCCTGACGTGGGGGGCGCTCCGTGGAGGTCTGCCCATAGCCCTCTCGCTCTCCTTGACACATTTTGCAGGTAAGGACCTCATTGTCACCATGACGTACATAGTAGTAGTCTGCTCTGTGCTGTATCAAGGTTTGACTGTCCCTCTTCTGATGAAATCATCTTCATCACATTCTTCCTAAATCCCGCCCTGGAATTGCTAATTTTGATCAGATGAAGAATACCTTTTCTTTTTTACTGATTGCTGTAATTCTCTGGGCATGTGGAGACAATAAAGAGGAATCTACTGCGCCGGTTTCGCCGCGGGTCAAAAAAAGCACAAGTGTAGAGAGTCCTCCGCAGAACCAAAAACTTGTCAGGGGTACACCGATTTCGTTCAGTTTTTCATCTACGGGCGCAAACATCGACTCAGTGCAGCTGACGGTAGATGGAAGCAAATCAAGTCACCTTTCAGCCACTTTCGATTTCGCTCTACCCGATCGAAAAGTTGGAACAAGAAGCATTCGAGCTAAGGTTTATTGCGGAGAATCAAGCGAGACTCATGTCAGGAAAGTGATTATCCTATCCGAAAACAGTCCTGAGGAAATGACTTATACTGTGGTAAGCACCTACCCACACGATGTGGATGATTACACCCAAGGTCTTATGATAAAAGATGGATATCTCTACGAAAGCAATGGCCAGAGGGGTAGATCCACTCTGAAGAAAAAAGATCTACAAACAGGAGAGACGCTACAGGTTATCAACCTAGATGATGATTTGTTTGGAGAAGGCTTAACCGTGGTTGAAAATGAATTCTATCAACTCACCTGGACATCAGGCAGAGGGTTTGTTTATAACGAAGATTTAGAGGAAATACGAACTTTCAATTACCAAGAAGAAGGTTGGGGTATGACTACCTACGGCTCCCAAATTGTCTTTACCGATGAGACAGAGAAGTTGTACTTCATGGATCCAGAAAGCTTCACCAAGCAATCTGAATTAGAAGTGTATGACAATGAAGGCAAGGTGGATTCATTGAATGAACTGGAACTAATTGACGACAAGATCTATGCTAACGTTTACCAAGAAGATTTTGTAGTAGTGATCGATCCAGAGACTGGAGAAGTTTTGCAAAAAATAGACTTCACTGGACTTTTGACCAAAGAAGAAGCATCAAAAGCAGATGTGCTAAATGGGATCGCAATCGATCCAGCAACAGGCAAGATTTACGTAACCGGTAAATTATGGCCGAAGCTATTTGAAGTGACCATAGAACCAAAAAATATATAAAATGACGCTAGCAGAAGCAACAGAGAAAATAAAGAAACTGGCAGACAAGCACGCCGGGAAATTTGGAGGAAAGGCAAATTTCAAGTTTGAGGATGGAGTGGTGCACCTTGACGATAGCGTCAGTCCAAACGTCGTGCTGAATGAAGAAAAAGATGCCCCATTTTCTATAAAAATGAAGGCGGATGATTTTGAAAAAATACTTACTGGGGATTTAAATGTGATGATGGCCTTTATGACCGGGAAGTTAAAAATCGAAGGGGATAAAGGAGCAGCAATGAAACTAACCTCACTGTTTTAAGGAATCCTAAGAATAACAAAAAAGGGTGCTGAGGGCACCCTTTTTTATTTTATGATCCAGAGGTACTATACTGTTACTTCTGAATCTAACTCGAACAGCTGATCAATTTTGCCTTTTTCTGAAACATAGCTCTTCACTGAATCGACATTTACGACAGCTGTGATAAGCTGACCAACCTCCTCGAAGAAGTCCTTGTAGATTCCACGTCTTTTCATTCCCTCGCACTGCTTTGTATTGTCATCCGTTGGAGTCAAATAGTGGACAAAATGCGACTTAAATCGATTAATGATAAAGAGGTGCAATAACGTCATCAATCGCTTTCTTCTGAATTTCACATCAAAGGTATTCTGATCGCGAATGGATAGGATGATTTTGTTATTTCTATCCTTAAGAGAACTAAATACCACATTGGCGATCTTATCCTCATTTTGAAATAGGCCTAGTTCAAGCACGGATGAACCAGGGCTATGGGGTCGTAGCTTCACCTTAAACTCACCAGGAATTTCATTCATACCAGCCCACTGCTGCACCCACTCTGCTAGCACTGTGGTTGGTAACTCCGTGCTGACCAAATGTTGAAACTGTGTTGACCCTTTGCCCATTGCTTTGGTAGTAGCTGTACGTCCAGATGATGCTGCTAAAGCTCCATCGAATCTTGGGCCACCCACATGCGACTGTGGCGTTTTATAGGGCGATTCGTACATTCTAAACTTTCTTTGGACTTTAGCTAAGGCAAGCATCCCTTCAGTTTGTAAGGAATTCGAAAATTCTTCGGATGCTAATCCGTCGATTTGATGCCCTCCGTAAGTAATGAAGTTGAACACAAAGCCCATTTTGGCTAGCTCCTGAGGAAACTGCTTCATTTCTTCTTCAGTCATACCCGTGGAATCCCAGTTAAAAGAGGGAGAAAGATTGTAAGCAAGCATCTTATCAGGATAAAGCTCATGAACCGCATCGGCAAATTCCTTTGCATCTTTCAAGTCGGCAGTTTTTGTTTCCATCCAAAGAAGGTCTGCAAATGGTGCTACAGCGAGCGACTTACTTATTGCGAATGGAATACCTCCTCTCACCTGATAATAGCCCTCTGGCGAACGCATGATTTCACAATCCCAATAAAGGTCTAGACCGATAGAATCTAAGAAGCTACGGACTTCTCTAAAAGACATATTTTTCACGGCAGACCTCCAATTTCTCAGCAGACCCATATTGATTTCATTTTCGTCACAATTTCCTTCTTCAAAACACTGCTCAATCTGCTCAATAGCTGCCTCTCCCATTGTCATAACCCTAGCTTCCTTTTCCCATCTTTCTACCACTTTCGCCATTAGTTGATCCAAAGACTTTTCAAAAGTGCTGGCATCATCTGTTACCAAAAGATCCAAACAATCAGCAATCAACTGTTCCATCCCTTGATCTATTAGCCACAATCTTGCTTTCTCCGTAATGGCGTTGGCATAGTAGAGGTCGTGACCAAATGTCGATATCCCCTTCTCAGAGAGCATCGAGTGAAAAGACAAGATCACCTCTTTGTATGATGGGATGTCAGGATTAGTTGCACCTAAAACAAACGGTTGGTCTCGCTCGTCGCTGATAGTTTCCATTAAAGTGGCAGCCTCTGCATCTGTCCTTGCCACTATGATTCCCTCTACTCTCATGATGTCCAATTGAAATCGAGCGGCATTCAAACGCTTGATCTGCTCATCACAAGAGACCAATACTTTCCCCCCCTGATGGCCGCATTTCTTAGTACCAGGCTTTTGGTCCTCAATATGATAACCTGGCACACCTACTTCCACAAATCTCCTGACCAAGTTTCTCACTTGCGCATCTCCACCATGACCTGTGTCTGCATCAGCAATGATGTAAGGTGAGAAATCAAAAACGGGCGTTTCGGCCCTCTCAGAATTGTTCATTCTGTATCGAGCATAAGTTTGATTTTTATCCGCGGTAATAAGTGCTCTCACAATCGAGGCAGCCTCATTTGGGACCTGACTTAAAGGATAACTAGCCAAGTCTGCTCCTGGATCCTCATCCAAAGAGCCCTTAGCTGAAGTAGCCCAGCCTCCCAAATAGATGCCATCAATGCCCGCCCTTTTCATCATGACTGCCTGGCTTGGTGAATAAGGGCCATAAGTCGTTATGGACTCTTTGTTATCGTACAGTTCACGAAGCTTTTTGAAAAAGTTGTGCGCGGCAGACTTGGCAATGGAATAATCATTGAAAATAGTTCCTTGTTGTTCTGCGACTTGTCGAGCGGTGTAAAGGCGCTTTACTCCGTCAAAGCGTGGTGATTTTAGGAATGCATCTGCTTCTGAAATAGTTGCATTCATGTTAGCGTTTTCATTCATCTTAGTAATGGATTATGTAGTGATCAATAGGTCTAGATTCGCGGTAACGCGCTGACCTGTCATTTTTAATTCGTTGTAGTACATGTCCACCCGCTCTTGCGCGGTGGTAAAATCTTTATTATTCAAGTTGATGTTGAGTAAATCAATAAACCATGGTGCTTTCGTTGAGTCCAGAACAAAGCGTTCCACAATCAGCTTTGAGATGGGAAGTGTGGAGTGCTTAGAATCTTCATGCACATCGTTATGATTTGCCTCTAATAGTTTTTGGTATTCTTGCTCCAGAAGTTCTAGGAAAACTTCCTTATTGATGATAGTGCCTTCCTTCAAGCCTGTTTGGGCATCAGCTTCTGTAAGTTCTCCACCCTTGTGTATCCATTCCCACAGTACACTTACTCGAATTTCCCCAGTAGCCATGTCTTCCATCAAGTAGAGAACATCATCATCACCGAAGAAATCTGCAGGCTTTAAGGCTGCTGCTTGAAAGCCCTGAAGAAAGGCATTGCCATATTGGAGTGCTACACTGATCAGATTCCTCGCACCCCGAATCGTTCTAGGAGCATCTTCCAGCGAAATCAATGCTTGAGCTTCACCTTCAGTATAACTCAATACAGGAAATGATCGACCTAATTGGTTTTGTTCACCTACTTCTTCCCAGACTGGGCGTATGATATGTACCATTTTCCAATGTGCTACCCATTTGCCTGAGGCTCCCGCAGCTTGCTCCCTTCTCGCGCCAGCAAGCGCTTTCTCCATACTGCTTTTGACACCTGCGTCGCTACCAACCGGGATATTAGGTTCCATACCGCCTTGCCAGAGTGCGAAATTTCCATTTCGATCAGGAGTATTTACAGCCCTTCTTACACGGTCTTCGTAAGCTGCCATATAAGAATAGATCATCCCGATGGCTTCAATATTTGGGTTTATGAAACCATCAATCCCCGCCATTGCATCTGCAACACTGTTGATGTAATCCCACCTTCCGGTGTTAAATCCAACGAAGTGCGGACTTAGTGCGGCTCTCACCTCCATGAGCTGGTAGGTGATTTCCAATTGCTCTACCAAAACATACGCTTTGATAGTCCCGATGGATAGATCTAAGTGAACTTCCAAAGCAGACAAGAGCTCGTTCCAAAAAGAAGCCTCATGTGCTGTTTGGATCTTAGGAAGGTACAAAACAATAGATCTACCTTGCCGCATAAGCTCTTTGTAGTTGTTCACCACATACAGTGTCAAATCGGTTATGGAGGCGGAGAATGAATCACCATTCTCCATAGTAATGTGACGATCGTCCAAGTGTAAACCTCTCGCTCTGAAAATGATCGTTGTAAAATCTAGCTGCTCCTTCCAGTCATCAATAATGGCTTTCCCCAGAAAATCGGATGCCCATCTATTCATTTCATCAGAAACCTGTTCAGCTGCGCTCAGAAATATCTCATCCCTATGGATAGCCAATTTCAAGTTGCGCTGATTATCTAGCGACATGGTGTTGATCTGACCCAACGCATCTTCTCCATCAAACATCCATCCGTCTGCTCCAGAAAGAAGTGCATATGCTACGTTGCGAATGCTTGATTTGATAGGGGCATTTGGTTTTGCTGCAGGACCAGTCCCCTGAATCCACTGTCTCTGTAAATCCCCTGGAATCCGAGATCCCTCAAACTCTCCCTGACGAGCCTCCTTAACCGTCAATTCTGTATTTCCGATTTTCTCTTCTGGATTCAAGAAAGAGATTAATGAGGCATCTTCAATGCGTTTACTTCTGCGCTGATTTCTTGTTTGCATCAATTCTTTCTGGCGAGCATTAAATGGAGCCATAGCTTCTAAGGCCTTCAATGCATCATCTGTGTACACATCAGTGTAGGCAGTTAAGCGATCTGTTTCGATATGAGTAAGCGACATAACTAATTAATTTCAGCCCAAATATATAAATATTTTCTAATAGCGTAAATTCCGCTAATTAACATTTTTACTCACTTAGTACTTAAATTCGCTTGATGATTTCTGATAATGATATCCTTAAGCTCATTCTTGGGTTTAAAATCAAGCACTTGAGGCTAAAACACCGCATTTCCTACCAAGAGCTCTCAGTCAAGACAGGCCTTTCTGTTTCCTACCTAAATGACATTGAAAAAGGCAAGAAATATCCTAAGCCTGATAAGATTCAAGCATTAGCTCAAGCATTTGAGCTTGGGTACGATGACCTTGTAAGCACCAGGTCAAATAAGAAACTGCAACCGGTCATAGAGCTTTTGAACTCTGGTTTCTTTAGGTACTTCCCTGCGGAAGAGTTTGGCTTCAACACGGAGAAGCTTATTGATTTCTTTAGTAACTCACCTGATCGAATCAGCGCTTTCATCAGCACCATCCTCAAAATGGTGCGGAGCTATCAGATAGAGAAGGAGCATTTTTATCGGATCGCCTTGCG
>CAYYNA010000001.1:14288-32043 GCA_964472815.1 uncultured Roseivirgaceae bacterium | reverse complement strand
GCATCATTTGAGAAGCTTCTTAACAATTTCAAAGCTTCCTATTTTGCAGCTTGCTTATTGATGAGCGCGAATGATATTGTAGAAGAGATACAAAAACTCTCTCTTCATACCACATGGCATCCTAGGTTGATTGAAGACTTACTAGTCAAATACAAAGTAACCCCAGAGACTTTGCTGCAGCGTTTTACGAATATCCTCCCTAAGTACTTTGGGATAGATAACTTGTTTTTTATTCGACTCGACAACACAAAAGGATTGGTAGATTATCGGATCACAAAAGAGCTTCATCTTTCTGGACTTCACCAGCCCTACCAAAATCAACTTGCAGAGCACCTGTGTCACAGATGGGTATCCATCACCAGCATCAAAAGCATCATGGGCACACGGAAATCGCAGTACATAGACGCCCAGATCTCAGAATATTGGCAAAGTGATAATTCTTATTTCTGCATTTCCATTGCTCAGCCCAATAGGTTTGATAACGAAAATGGGACAAGCGTCACGCTCGGGCTTTCCATAAATGAAAAATTGAGAGGTACTTTCAACTTCATTAAAGATCAGGCCCTCAGAAAGCGGACAGTCCATACAACCTGTGAGCAATGCGCTATTTCGGATTGTGAACATCGAGTGGCGCCTCCGGTGCTAGTGGAAAAGAGAGAAAGTGAAAAAGACTTGGAGCTAGAGCTTAAGAAGCTGTAATTGTTCGACATGACTCTTCAGAAGAAAGATCTTACCGAAAGAATACACAAGGACAGCATTCTGAAGAAAATCAAATCAGAAGGTGAAAACAAAAAACTTCTATTAGAATGGGCACAACTAGATGACCAACCGATCGGCTGGAGAGCAACATGGCTTCTCCGTCATGTCTTAGAGCGAGATGACCTCTTGCTTCAACCGAAAATTGCAAGTATTCTGGACAATTTCAATACGTTCAACCCGAGTCAGAAAAGGGAATGGCTAAGAACATTGGAGAATCATAAACTAAATGAAAATGAAGAAGGGAAGCTTTATGACTTAGCTATTACCGAATGGAAGCAAATACATAATCATCCTGCATTGAGGGCAGCTGCGGTTTCAATAGTTCTTAATATTCTGCGTAAGTATCCTGAGCTTAAGAAAGAGTTGGTTCACTTAATGTCTACGGAGTATTTACAATCGCTGAGCCCTGGCATTCAAAGAAGCGTCACCAAATCCTGGAATAGATTCTTGGATAAATATTGTTAATCGGTTTTTCGAAAACGCTCAACAAAAACTACCAATTTGCTAAATTGATATATTTATGCTAAAATAGTATAGTTATTCCTCAGACCTAAAATGGAAGCCACTCAATGCCCCAAATGTGAGAGTACTGAAATTGTCAAAAGTGGCATTGTGAAAGATAGGCAAAGATTTAAATGTAAAAATTGCAACTATTATTTCACGGTCCAGAAGCTAGGTAAGCAAGTAGACAACTATTTGGTGATTAAAGCACTGCAGCTATATATAGAAGGAGTCAGCTATCGCGAGATTGAAAGACTTCTGGGAATTAGTCACGTTTCAGTGATGAACTGGGTTAAAAAATACAAGATCACTGCGCCAAAAAATCCAGACTATCGACCTACCTATAAAGTATTAACGCACAGCGAGTTATCTATTCTACTTTCAGACCCCAACTTTCTAAATGGCTCGGGACTAGTGCTGACAGAATTGGGCGACAAATTCATGATGATAAAATGGGAGCGGTTTAGAGACTGAGCTATACCTCTTACCAAAAATATACACAGCTTCAGGGATCGAGATTCGAAATTCTCATTTTGGTAGTCAAATCAATTGATTGTATTGACAATAATCGAATCATTAACCCAAAATTTTATCAATATGAAAATCATTAGACTTTTATTGGGAATGACACTTCTCTTCTCTGGTGGACTACTTGCACAGAATGGCGAAGACATTGATCATTCTTATAAGCCTCTAAAATTGAATCTGAGTCAGGATGGGTCTAAGTATGTCAGATTCATCATCTGGCATCAGCAGTGGTTACAGACAAACAATCTCAAAGCAGATGATGCCAAAACTCAGCTCACCTCGTTTGCAAGAAGAAGTCGTTTTTTGGCCTTTGCACAGGTTTCACCGAGGTTCCTAATTCTAACACACATTGGATTAAACAACCAAACGCCGGGAAATCTTACCTCACTTGGAAACAATGGCAATTCTGCTCAATTCTTCCTGCACGATGCTTGGACAGAATTCAAGGTCTCCACTAACAACGCGCTTTTTATCGGAACAGGTCTTCATTACTGGAAAGGCTTGACAAGGCTAGCAAATGCATCTACACTCAATTTTATGACCATGGATCAGGCTAGACCCTTTACGCACTGGCACTCACTTGGAATTACAGACCAGTTTGCTCGTCATTATGGCGTTTACGCAAAGGGGCAGATCGGTCAGTTTGATTACCGCTTTGCGGTGAATAACCCGCTGAATCCAAGTAATGCACTAGGTGCAGGAACAAACTATGCTGCTTCATGGTCAGACCCTGAGACAGGGACACCTCTTAATGGAACTACTATTTCCCCATTGACCTACAATGGATCTGGAAATGCAGATGAAAGTGGTGATCCTACAGGCAATACGATCATTGAAGGATACTTCAGATACAATTTCTTTGATACCGAATCAACCAAACTGCCCTATCAGGTAGGTACTTACTTTGGTAAGAAAAAAGTGCTTGGTGTTGGTACGGGCTTCTTCAGCCATCCAAACGCCATGTACAACAACGATACGCAAGAACACGAAGGAGTATTCCATGTAGCCCTAGATGTGTTTTATGATGCTCCGGTTGGTGAAAATGGAAATGCCATCAATGCCTATGCCTCATTCATTAACTTCAACTACGGTGATAACTACATCAGCAGATGGGCAGGAACAGGTACAAACTTTTATGCACACTTAGGATACTTTGCTAGCAACTTGAAAATCATGCCTTATGTAGCCTTTCAGACTGGGAGTTACGAGGCGATTGCAGATCCTGTCAGCTCATTTGACTTTGGCGTCAATTACTACGTAAATGGGCACAATGCCAAAATTACCTTGGAGTATCACACCATCAGTAATGATTACAGGGATGCGGCAGCTACGCAAGGAGACGTATCTCAATTCAGATTACAAACACACATTTTCCTATAAAAACCTAAACGAATAATAGTATGTCAAAAAACATGAAACAATATTGGAAGAAGAATCTCAGCTATTTAGCTATTCTTCTATCCATATGGTTTGTCGTTTCTTATGGATGCGGCATTCTACTGGCAGACACTTTAAATAGTGTACAAATAGGCGGTTTTCCGCTAGGATTCTGGTTTGCCCAGCAAGGCTCAATCTATGTATTTGTGGTTTTAATATTCATCTATGTCCGGCTTATGAATAATCTGGACAAAGAATTTGATGTAGACGAAAAATAACCTAATAACCAAAAAAATTATGGACGCACAAATTTGGACATATGTAATGGTAGGTGTCACTTTCGCCATCTACATCGGAGTTGCGATCTGGGCTAAGGCAGGATCCACAAAAGAATTTTACGTTGCTGGAGGTGGAGTACATCCACTTGCAAATGGTATGGCAACAGCTGCAGACTGGATGTCAGCTGCATCATTCCTCTCCATGGCTGGACTGATCTCTTTTATGGGATTCGGAGGAGCACAATACCTTATGGGATGGACTGGTGGATACGTACTGCTAGCACTACTACTAGCTCCTTACTTGAGAAAATTTGGAAAGTTTACGGTTCCTGATTTCATTGGAGAACGCTACTACTCAAAGCAAGCGAGGCTTGTGGCACTAATATGTGCTCTGTTTGTCTCTTTCACCTATGTGGTAGGTCAAATGAAGGGTGTGGGCGTTGCTTTTGCCAGGTTCCTGAATGTACCTTTTGAAACAGGTGTATTTATCGGAATCGGTATTGTATTCTTCTATGCAGTATTGGGAGGTATGAAAGGTATTACCTACACCCAGGTAGCACAATACTGCGTGTTGATCTTTGCATTTACTGTCCCTGCCATCTTCATTTCACTGCAAATGACGGGTAATCCAATACCTCAATTGGGTTTTGGTGGAAGAACAATGGACGGTAAATATTTGCTTGATACCTTAAATCAGTTATCGGTGGATCTTGGATTTGCTGAGTATACGGCAGTTAACACTGGCAATACGGTAAACATGTTCTTTATCACGGCAGCACTGATGTTTGGTACCGCAGGACTTCCTCACGTGATTGTTCGCTTCTTCACAGTTCCAAAGGTCAAGGATGCAAGAATATCTGCTGGATGGGCATTGCTATTTATCGCAATACTGTACACAACAGCTCCCGCAGTAGCAGCCTTTGCAAGAACAAACCTCATTAATACGGTTTCAGAAGCTGAATATTCTAATGTTCCAGCATGGTTTACTAATTGGGAGAAAACAGGCTTACTGAGCTTTGATGATAAAAATAGTGATGGAAAAATTCAATATGTAGCTGATGCAGCAACCAATGAATTGACAATAGATCGAGACATCATGGTTCTCGCAAATCCAGAGATTGCAGACTTGCCAGCTTGGGTGGTTGGGCTAGTTGTGGCGGGAGGATTAGCTGCTGCTTTGTCTACCGCTGCGGGACTACTACTTGTTATTTCGACCTCCATCTCTCATGACTTACTTAAGAACTATCTGCAGCCAGACATTTCGGAAAAATCCGAGCTCCGAGCAGCTAGAATTAGTATCGCTGTGGCGGTAGTTGGAGCAGGTTTGGCAGGTTTAGTTCAATTAGGTTTTGTTGCTCAAGTTGTAGCATTCGCATTCGGCTTGGCTGCCTCCTCGTTTTTCCCTGCTATTATCCTCGGGATTTTTGATAAGCGTATGAACAGAGAGGGAGCGATTGCCGGTATGATCACAGGAATAATATTCACTACATCCTACATTATCTACTTCAAACCGGCACTCGGAGGACCTGGCACACCAGACGGATACTGGTTTGGAATCTCTCCTGAAGGAATAGGAACGCTAGGTATGTTGATCAACCTTGTAGTGTCAGTGGTAGTATCGAGAATGACCAATGAAACTCCAAAGGAAATCCAAGAGCTGACTGAAAGCATCCGATATCCAAGAGGAGCTGGAGAAGCGCAAGATCATTAATTAAACAGTTTATTGTTTTTGGAGCATTGATAATTAAATTGAAGAAAATGAAAGCAAAAAGGAACATAGCACTAGGCGGAGTTTTTGTCTTCTTTCTTCTTTTATTCAATGCTCCATTCTTACACTTACCTTCTGGAGAAATAGCTGGAATTCCAGCACTTTTCATCTACATCCTGATCATTTGGCTTTTACTGATTGTTATGATGGCGCTGTTTAGCAGTAAGAGAAAAACCGATTAACCAAATGAGTTCCTGGATTATCATAGCAATAGCGTTAGGATATCTTGGGGTCCTTTTCTTACTGGCTCATCTGATAGATAGGGGTGCAAAGGCCAACAAGCACTATATAAAGTATAAGTGGATCTATGCACTCTCAATTCCTGTTTACTGTACTGCTTGGACCTATTTTGGTAGCGTCGGAAAAGCCACGACTGATGGCTGGGAGTTTCTGACTATTTATGTCGGTCCGATTCTAAGTATGCCACTTTGGTGGATAGTGGTCAGGAAACTGATCCGCATCTGCGAATCTCAACGAATTTCTACACTTCCTGATTTGATCTCCTCTAGATATGGCAAGAGTGTGCTGATTAGTGTCTTGGCAAGTGTTTTCATTATTGTAGGGATCATCCCTTATATCTCTATTCAACTAAAATCGATTATTAATTCTTATGAGATCTTGGCGTTTGGCAGTCAAACGGATCACAGCATTTCAACCATATTCCTACAGGATACAGCCTTCTATCTAGTTATTATCCTGGCACTTTTCATTATCATCTTTGTCTTCAGATCCATAGAAACCACAGACAAGCACTACGGTATGATGGGAGCCATTGCCATCGATTCTGTCATAAAACTGATGGCATTTCTGGCAGTAGGCGTATTTGTGACCTACGGACTATTTGATGGGTTCGGCGATATTTTGAATCAGTCTGAATCATCGATTAAGCAAAGCTTTGAACAAGTTTCTGATGATCGCAGCTTTGATTGGTTCATCATGGTTCTTTTGAGCATGTCTGCAGTAATTCTCTTACCAAGACAATTTCAAGTCACAGTAGCTGAGAATACGAATGAATCTCACATCAAAACTGCCACTTGGGTTTTCCCACTGTATCTACTATTGATTAACATTTTCGTGATTCCGATCGCACTAGGAGGTAAGATCTTACTGCCTTCAAACATTGATCCCGACTCCTATGTACTAGCCATGCCTTTGATCAATGGCAGTGAGGGCCTTGCATTGTTCACTTTTATTGGAGGATTCTCCGCGGCTACTGGGATGATAATTGTATCAACTACCGCGCTGAGCTTGATCGCAACAAACAACATTTTCGTTCCGCTCCTACTTAAAAGGGTAGATAACAAGCAGCTATATGCCTCTCTACCTCTAAGATCAAGGAGGTTGGCAGTCTTCATTATTCTGTTTCTCGCCTACATCTACTACAAGGTGGTCGCGGACCAGTTTTCAATCGTCTCCATTGGATTGATCTCTTTCGCTGCAATGATTCAGTTCCTGCCAGCGATTGTTGGGGCGCTATTTTGGAAAGATGCTAACAAGAAAGGAGTTCTCGCGGGGCTCATTGCTGGGTTTATAATCTGGGGATACACACTGGTAGTTCCGACAATGGCAGAAGTCGGGTGGGTTGAACCATCATTGATGGAGAACGGATTTCTAGGCATTAGTTCACTGAAACCACATTCCCTTTTTGGTTCGGCAATGTCACCCATCACCCACGGCACTTTCTGGAGTCTCTTCATTAACGCCTCACTTTTCTTTGGAATCTCTATTCTAACAGATCAATCTGCAAAAGACCGGAACATGGCAGAGTTGTTTGTGGACATCTTCAAAAAATCTGGGCAAGATGATACCGTGGTTTGGAAGGGTCGGTTAGTACAAAAAGAACTGATTAAGCTTTCGGAAAACCTTTTGGGTAAAATAAGGACAGAGGAATCAATCAAATTTTACGAAAAAAGGTATGGTACCCTAAATGAAAAGAGAGTGGATCCCCAATTTGTGAATTTCATTGAACGAATGATGGCTGGCGCCATCGGGTCAGCTTCCTCACGTGTACTGATTTCTTCCATAGCCCAAGAGGAGGAAATCGAGATTACAGATGTGATAGAGCTACTTCGGGAAACCAGCGAAATATCCTCCCTTAATGCTGCACTGACTTTGAAATCAGATGAGCTAAGTAAAAGGACTACCGAACTGGAAACCGCAAATGAAAGGCTTAGAAACTTAGATCAGGAAAAAGATGATTTCATCTCCACTGTCACGCATGAATTGAGAACGCCGCTTACTTCCATCAAAGCATTTGTTGAGATTGTGCAGGACAACCCAGAAATTGAAGAAAGAGATGAATTTCTAACGACAATAAACGAGGAAATTGATCGCATGACTCGACTCATCAATCAGGTCTTAGAAATGGAAAAGCTGGAGTCAGGTGCGGTCACTATAGACAAGCACGAAATCATTCCACACGAAATTGTGGAAGACTCCATTGCGAGTATGCAGCATCTATTGAAATCAAAAAACATCAAGCTGCTTAGAGACTTTCCTGAAGAATTGCAGGCTACTCCAGTTACTGGTGATAAAGATCGATTGCAGCAAGTGTTCATGAATCTAGTCAGCAATTCCATCAAGCATGCAGCGAATGAAGATCCTACGATCAAAGTTGAAGCTCAGCTTTTAGATGGCAAGTTGGCCATTTCAATCATCGACAATGGAAAGGGAATTAAGAAAGAAAACCTGAGTCAGATTTTTGACAAGTTCTTTCAAGCACGTGATCAAACCCTAAAAAAACCAAAGGGCACTGGGCTTGGCCTTTCGATAACAAAGAAAATAGTTGAACTCCACGAGGGGTCCATTGAGGTAGAAAGCACGTGGGAAGAAGGAGCCCGTTTCACCGTAAAGCTTCCAATTGATTAGCAATGAGTAAGATTTTAATAGTAGATGACGAACCCAATATTTTGATGTCCCTGGAATTTCTCATGAGGAAAAAAGGATATGAAGTATTCATTGCAAGAGATGGCGCTGAAGCTCTAAAGATCATAGATAGTGACTTACCAGATGCAGTGATTCTTGACATCATGATGCCAAATGTCGACGGTTATGAAGTATGTCAAAGCATTAAAAATGCAGAGGACAAAAATCACATCAAAGTGATTTTCCTAAGTGCAAAATCAAAGGCTGAAGACATTGAGAAAGGATATAAGATGGGTGCAGACTTATATATGACAAAACCTTTTAGCACCAGAGACTTGATCAAAAAAGTTGCAGAGTTAACCCCATAGCAATGACGAGCAAAAATTATCAAAACACCTATCTCAGGAGTCTCGGAGAAAAAGAGCGCTTCTGGAGCGAGCAAGCAAATCAACTCGATTGGTTTAAGAAACCCGAAACCATTCTAAGTACTACGAAAAAGAATCATTTTGAATGGTTCCCTGATGGTGAGCTCAATACCTCTTACTTGGCACTTGACTATCACGTCAAGAATGGCCGTAAGGATCAATTGGCCCTTGTCTACGACTCCCCGGTCACAAATACGAAGAAGACCTATACGTTTGGCAAGCTATTAGATCAGGTAGCGCGTTTTGCTGGCGGACTTCAATCACTTGGAATCACGAAAGGAGATACAGTGGTTATTTACATGCCGATGATTCCCGAAGCGGCAATAGCTATGTTGGCTTGCGCCAGAATTGGTGCTATTCATTCGGTGGTATTTGGCGGCTTTGCACCACATGAGCTAGCGATAAGAATAGATGACGCTAAACCTAAAGCTATTATAACAGCCTCTTGCGGGATCGAGATCGAAAAGATCATTCCCTATAAACCTTATGTAGACCAAGCACTGCGAGAAGCATCTCACCAGCCAACGTATAAGATCATTCATGAACGACCTGAACAACCAGAGCAGCTGAACTACAAGGACGAGTTAGGATTCTATCAAGTGATGAGTCAGGGTAAATCAGCGGATCCAGTCTCCTTAAAATCAACTGACCCACTTTATATCCTATATACATCTGGAACAACCGGAAAGCCTAAAGGAATTGTCAGAGACAATGGCGGTCACGCTACTGCACTTAAGTTTTCGATGGATACCGTATACAATGCGCAACCTGGCGATGTGTACTGGGCCGCTTCGGATGTGGGATGGGTAGTGGGACATTCATATATTGTCTATGCACCCCTCATTCAGGGTTGTACCACTATTCTTTTTGAAGGTAAACCCATCAAAACACCCGATGCAGGTACATTTTGGAGGATTATTGAAGAATATAAAGTCAATTATCTCTTCACTGCGCCAACTGCTTTTAGGGCAATCAAAAAGGAGGATTACGAAGGGAGATTCATCAACAAGTATGATATCAGCAGCCTGAGGACTTTGTTCCTAGCTGGGGAAAGATGCGACCCCACAACTTACCAATGGGCATCTGACCATCTGAAGATTCCAGTAATTGATCATTGGTGGCAGACCGAAACAGGATGGCCAATTGTAGCCAACCCAATGGGGCTTCAGCCTTTTCCAGTAAAAGCAGGGTCAGCTACCCTACCTGTGCCTGGCTATGATGTGAAAATCATGGATGAGGCTGGGCATGAGGTGGAGCATGGAAAGGAAGGCTATATCGCCGTTAAGCTCCCGCTTCCTCCAGGCTGCATGAAAACCCTTTGGGAGGATGAAGCAAGGTTTGACGCAAGCTATCTCTCCATGTTTGATGGTTACTATGCCACTGGAGACGGTGGTTTCAAAGATGAAGAAGGCTATGTCTACATTATGGGAAGAATTGATGATGTCATCAATGTGTCCGGTCATCGCCTGTCAACTGGTGAGATGGAGGAAATGGTTGCTGGTCATGAGCATATTGCGGAATGTGCCGTCATTGGAATCAATGATGATCTTAAAGGAGAGGTTCCGCTTGGAATCTTCGTAGCAAAAAATGAAAGCCAATTCGATCATCAAGCCTTGGAAAAAGAATTGATTGAGCTAGTAAGGAATCAAATTGGTCCAGTAGCCTGCTTTAAGAACCTGGTGGAGGTAAAACGTCTTCCTAAGACCAGATCTGGCAAGGTTCTTAGAAAAACAATGAGACAAATCATAAATGGAGAAGAGTTCAATATGCCTTCCACCATTGATGATCCAAAGATATTAGAGGAAGTAACCGAAACTTTCCAAGAACATAACCTAATTCAACAACTAAAAACCTTAAAAATATGAGTCAGAAAATTCAGACCCTATCAGGATATATACATGAATACCAAAAGAGTGTCTTGCAACCAGAGGAGTTTTGGTCACGAGTAGCTGAGTCTTTTCATTGGAAAAAACCCTGGAGCCAGACACTGGATTGGAACTTTGAAGGACCGGATGTAAAATGGTTTGTAGATGGCAAACTGAACATTACCGAAAACATCCTAGATCGACACCTTTTCACGAAGGGAGATGATACTGCAATTATCTGGGAGCCAAATGATCCTGAAGAAGCCAATAAAGAAATCTCATTTCGAGAGCTTTATGAAATGACATGTCAGTTTTCAAATGCCCTGGTGGCAAATGGCATTCAAAAAGGTGATAGAGTCATTATCTACATGCCCATGATCCCAGAAGCAGCGGTGGCAATGCTAGCATGTGCACGAGTTGGGGCTGTCCACTCTGTGGTATTTGCAGGATTTTCCTCCTCTTCGCTGGCGGATCGAATCAATGACTGTGAAGCAAAAATGGTACTTACTTCCGATGGAAACTTTAGAGGCGCCAAAAACATCCCGGTTAAGGCAGTGGTGGATGAAGCACTAGAAAAAACAACTACAGTTGAGAAAGTAATCACCTATAAAAGAACTGGTGCGGAGGTCACTATGAAAGAGGGTAGAGACCTTTGGTGGCATGATGCGATTGAGGGTCAATCCAAGGAATTTGCGGCAGTAGAAATGGATGCAGAAGACATGCTCTTCATCTTGTATACATCCGGATCTACCGGTAAACCAAAAGGAGTCGTTCACACATGTGGTGGTTACATGGTTTACACCTACTATTCATTCCTGAATGTCTTTCAGTACACTCAAGGAGATGTCTACTGGTGCACCGCAGATGTGGGTTGGATCACCGGACATTCTTACATCGTCTATGGTCCGCTGCTCGCCGGTGCTACTACGGTAATGTTTGAAGGAGTACCGACCTATCCGAACGCCGGAAGGTTCTGGGAGATCGTCGATAAATACAAAGTCAATCAATTCTACACAGCCCCTACCGCAATTCGGGCATTACAGGCTTTCGGACTTGAACCTTTAGAACCCTACTCATTGGATTCATTAAAAGTCATCGGTTCAGTTGGCGAACCCATTAACGAGGAGGCCTGGCACTGGTATCACTCTCATGTCGGAAAAGGAAATTGCCCATTGGTAGATACCTGGTGGCAAACTGAAACCGGGGGAATCATGATTTCTGCCTTGGCAGGCATCACCCCAAACAAACCGGCGCATGCCTCACTCCCACTTCCTGGTATACAGCCGGTGATCGTTGATGCAGAAGGAAATGAGCTTAAGGGAAATAATGTGGAAGGAAATCTTTGCGTCAAGTTTCCTTGGCCTTCCATGCTGAGAACCACCTACGGAGATCACGAAAGGTGCAGACAGACCTACTTCTCCACCTATAAAAACATGTACTTCACCGGCGATGGTGCCAAAAGAGATCACGATGGATTCATTCGCATACTTGGACGAGTGGATGATGTCATCAATGTTTCCGGGCACAGAATGGGCACTGCTGAGGTAGAGAACGCAATCAATGAACATCCAAAAGTGGTAGAATCGGCTGTTGTCGGGTATCCTCATGATGTGAAAGGTCAGGGCATTTATGCGTATGCCATTTGTGACATGGAGGGACGAACCGAGGAAAGCCTCAAGAAAGAGATCATGGATACGGTGCGTAAAATCATCGGTCCAATTGCAAAACCTGATGTAGTACAGATCGTCTCAGGATTGCCGAAAACAAGGTCAGGAAAGATCATGAGAAGAATTCTTAGGAAGGTAGCTAGCAAAGACGTCTCAAACTTAGGTGACACTTCTACGCTACTGAATCCTGAGGTTGTGGATGAAATAATGGAAGGAGCAGGAGTCAAGTAACAAATTCTCATGGGTAACCTCATCACAGATCGGGTCGCTTATTTTCTGAAGGACTACCCTCCTTTTAACAAAATGAGTGAACCTGATTTAGCTGAGGTTGCTCAACTTATTACAGTAAAATACTACCAGCCGGATGAGTTCATATTCAGGGAGGGAGATGACCCTTCAGGAAATTGCTTTGTCTTAAATCAAGGAAACGTCAAGCTTACTAAGAATGAGGCAACCAAGTCCATTTTGGTAGACCAATGCGAGCCGGGAGACATTTTTGGTGTAAGAGCAATTATTACAGGCAACCCATACTCCATGTCTGCCCAATGCATTGAGGAGTCTCTGGTTTATGCATTTCCTCAAACATATTTTCAGCATCTTTTCGAATCCAATAATGCATTTTCCAACTACTTCGCAAGCGGTTATGCAGCGGGCCAGATAATCGTTCGAGCAGATCAAGACGAAAACAAAGCAGCGCTAACCACTTCATTAGTGGCTCCAAAAATTGAGTATCCAACAGACGTAATTACCATACAGTCCGGAACCATAGAGGAGGCGTCAAAGATCATGAGCCAGCACAACGTGGGTTCGATTATCATCAGTAGTGCGGAAAAACACCCACTAGGAATCATCACGGATACAGATTTACGAAATAAGGTTTTAGCGACCGGACTTAGTCCTAAGGCCCAGGTGAGTAGTATCATGGCATCCCCAGTGAAAACAATTACTCCAGCGGCTACTCTCTCAGAAGTCATGATGGAAATGATTCGTTCAGGAGTGCATCATTTGGTCGTCACGGAAGATGGCACAAACCAATCTGAGATTTGTGGTATTGTCTCAGATCATGATGTGGTATTGTCTCAGCAAAATCATCCTGCGTCGCTCATCAAAACAATTAAGAGATCAAATAATCCCTCAGAGTGGAAACTTGTTAGAGACAAAGCTGAGCAGATGCTTGCAGAGTACTTGCAACAAGAAGTAAAGACCTCTCTACTTGCAGCATTGATTACTAAAATCAATGACACAATTATTGAAAAAGCCATTTCAAGGAGTCTACAAAAATTTCCAGAGATAGGTGAAATCGAGTTTACATGGCTAAACCTAGGTAGCGAAGGCCGAGAGGAACAGTTGCTTCGAACAGATCAGGATAATGCTATTGTGTTCTCAGATGGTGAAGACAATGAACAATCTCAGGAAATGTTACTTGGGTTGGCAGAAGATGTAAATGAAAACCTCATTGAATGTGGATTTGTAAAGTGCCCTGCTGACATCATGGCACGAAATCCGAAGTATTGCCAGCCAGTCTCGGCGTGGAAGAAATATTTTAGTGAATGGGTGAGTTCTCCAGATCCAAAGTCGGTAATGAAATCTACTATTTTCTTTGACTATCGATTGGGTTATGGTAGTCGCAAATTGGTCAGCGATCTTAACAGTCATTTGGTTTCAATAATCAAGAAGAATGATATCTTTTTGAATTTTCTAGCCCAAAACTCTTTGCAAAACCCGCCCCCACTTTCCTTCTTCAAAAACTTCCTGGTCGAACGAAGCGGGGAGCACAAAGACGAGTTTGATATCAAAAAGAGGGGTATGATGCCGCTTGCTGATGCAGCAAGGCTATTGCTCCTGGATCATCATGTAGTAGACATAAAGAATACCGTTGAACGATTCGAAAAACTGGCAGAAATAGAACCCAACAATCGAAGCTTGTTTGAAGCAGCAGCCGACAGCTATGAGATATTCATGTCACATCGTGCCAGAAATGGCTTGGCGAAAAAAGATTCCGGCAGATTCATCAGCTTGTCAGAACTGAATAAACTTGAGAAGCAGGTCTTAAAAAATGCCTTCCTATCTATTAAGGAAGTGCAAGACATTGTGAAAGTGAGATTTCAACAATCCTATTTCAGTTAAGATGATTTCGTTTTTTCAATCCAAAAAAAAAGTTCTACTACCAGATTGGTTGGAGGAATACTTAGCACTTGATTTCAGAAGTAAGTCTCCCATTGATAGCGTCACTTTTGTGGTCTTGGATTGCGAAACAACAGGCTTACAGAAGACTGATCATATCCTTACCATTGGTGCTGTTAAATGCACAACAAGTGAAATATTCATCCAAGACCCGTTGGATCAGCTTTATCCAAGACCGGTTACTGGACGGTCATCCGAGATTCATGGGCAGTTAGGTGAAACTGAAGGTTACCAAACTGACATACTTATTAAAGAGCTTATTGCATTTGTCTCCAACAGCATGATCATTGGTCATAATATTTCCTTTGATATTGGCATGATCAATAAACTCCTGAAAGAAAACTATAATGTCAAACTAAAAAACAGAGTCATTGACACCGCTCAGCTAGCCATACGCCTTGACACTTCAAAGTATGAAAACAGTGTCGGAGGGAAATCAAACCTACACCTGGATGATCTTTGTAATGAACTGCAAATCAAAATTGAAAACCGACATACCGCCTTGGGAGATGCCTATCTGACTGCTCAGGTGTTTCAAAAATTAATTGCCAAACTAAAGGCTAGAGGAATAAAAAATACCACTGAACTTTAAGAAAAGTATTTCCTATCTCAGGATATACAACTTCCCAAACCCATCCTTAAAGGCACGATCTGCACTTGTGGATCTTTGGGCAAGTTCTTCTCCATTGCTCTTCAGAAAGACCTTGTAGAAATAAACTCCGTTCGCCAGTTGGTCTCCAAATTCATCGCGACCGTCCCAGGCGTAAGAGGTGATGTTATTTCCGATCCGGATCGGTCCAATTTCGTCTTGCGTGATTTCCCTAACCACTCTTCCTGAAACCGTCATGATTTGAATCTTCAACTGATCTGGAATTTCGTTTCCAGTCAAGGTAAATATAAACCGACAACTTGTCGAAAAGGGATTAGGATAAGGATAGAAATGCGTTACCGCAGATTCGTTGATTACCTCAAAATTGATTTCATAAGGATCATCCACTTCTCTAATGGCATTTCCTGATTCATCCTCAGCAAGCACCCGAAGGCCATAGTTTCCATCTTCCAATGGACCTGGACGAAATTCAATTTCAAAATCTTGCCCTTCGGAGGCAGGACTGTATTCTAATCTTGGATCTGAAAAATTAACGCGCTCAAATTGACTTGATTCTCCCGGGAGTCTCAGGGACAGATTCAATCCGAGCGTATCTTCCTTGAATAAAAATGGACTGTCATCTCGCATCCGTACCGAGATGACTGGTTCGGGAGACACTACGTCACCATCCAGGATGTGAAATCCGTCAAAGGTCACATCAATGATTGGGTTCGTTTCGTCAGCCTTCACTTCAACACTGCTACTGAGCGTGATCCGGTTATTGATATCGTAAATCTCATTTTCATTTGCTGAGACCTCAACCACCAAACTATTTGAACCCACCATATTAAAGGAAGGGAAACTGACATTGAATGTGAGGGTATCCCCACTGCTAGCAGGTGACACTTTCAAACTAGTTTCCAGCACAGTGCCTGAATTCTGATTGACAAGGGTACCCATTACCGCCAAAGAATCGGTAAAATCCTCTTCGGAGATATTTATCAATCGAAATGATTTGGTGATCTGCTCCCCTTCGAATAAACTAATAGTGTCTTTTATAATCGGCAAAAGCATGGCCTCCGCGGGAGTGGCATAATTCAATTGCCAAAAATTCAGCTGTGGTGGTGTTTGATTTGTCTCATCATTAAAAGAAAGGGAAAGTGAGATTTGAGGATATTGAATAGGATCAATCATGCTTACGTCGATGGTCTCAGTGCTAGCCCTAGTAAATAATTGGTTAACCTCTCCATTCGGAGTAATTCCAGATAGATCAAGCAGAAAATCGTCATTGCTCTCCAGGTCAAGGTTGTACGTAAAAGATCCCCAACTATTGGCTGGACCAATACGATTGCTACTTACCTCTCCACTTGTGAAAATGGCAGAAACATTATCCTGTAGCGATGCTGTCTGCTCAGTCGTGGCGCTACCTGACCCATCTCCTGTAATTTCTACAGCACTACCTGGGCTAGCTCCCTTTCTTCCGAAGAAGATTACTGGCTGACCATCGATTAATGAAGAAATAGTAGATGAACTAATTCCAAGTGAATTCATTAGTGAGATGATTTCTGGCTCCCATTCTGAGTAATTCACATTTCCAATATTGAACATCACTATAGGATCTCCTTGTCTCATTTCACCTACTATAGAAGTAAAGGAAATTTCATCAAATCGACCATCTAAACTTGTGAGCAATGAATCTCTAAACTGATAAATGCGCTGAGGTCTTCTTCCACAAACTGCGGATGACAAGACATCCTGCACTGGAATTAGTATTGGGAAATAAGGTGCTCCAGTTTCCTTGTCAAAGGCGATGGCATTAAAAGTATTTTGCTGACAACTAATGTTTTGGGTGCCCGCGGTAATTAGCAGATTCACACCACCGACAATCGTTCTAACATCTTGAATAGTTAGATCAGGATTATCCGCACCGAAAGTAAAAAAGTCGATTGGGGTATTTGACGACTCGAACTCCCATTGACTTGTGCTCTCATTAAAAATGATCCCTTCGACGCTCCCGGTTTCTAGTTGCGTTGAAGTGTACTGACCCCAACCGCTACTTACATTATCAATTAGCGTAAATGAGCTTTCCACCCATCGATCGGATTCATCAGGACCTGGATTCGTGAATCTGGTTCTCCAATAAACTGTGGAAGTATCAGGTAATGAAAGTGCCGAGAAGTCAAATGCCTGTCTCAACAAAACTTCACCATTGACGGTGAATAAGTTTCTATTGCTGCTGGTAAAATCAGGGGCAGTGTCAAACTCTAAATCATAGGATCTATCATTTTCGAGTAAACTGCTCGATTGCCACACAAATTCAACTTGATCCTGATCAATGATTGCATTATCCTCTGGGAACAGATTAAAGGTATTTCCGCTGAAGATTGTCAACTCAACAGATGCAGTGTTATTTGTCTCATTGAGTTCTTCTAGCTCGCCCGCCGGATCAAGGATGACGCTTAAAATATTGGATCCTTCATTGTTTTTCAATGGATCAAGCGGAACGAGAACAGAAAGCGTATCTTGCCTCAAAGGCCTGGAGAAGTCTTCTAATATAGTTTCAAGTGTCCCGTCAGGGAAAGTCCTATTGACTTGAACAGTGAGAGAATCCGAAATACTTCTACCAAAGTTTGTCACTGCAACCTGCAATTCAAATGCATCCTGAGAGGAGAGAATCTCATTTCCTTCAATGGCCCTAGGCAAAAGAGAGTTCTGCGTGATTTCATAATCGGGAAAATCAGCTCCGAAGATTCGGTAAGCTGGATCGCCTTGTAACTGCATCTGCCTGATTTGCGTCAAGTCACCGTCGGATTTATTGGTGGCCCAGTATCTGCTAGCAGCTTCAACCATTACTTCGCCAACCGAGCTGCCGATGAAATCATCATCAGCATATCCAATTTGATAGTACAATTCACTCCACCGACGAAGAGTTGAAGAAAATGCAGCATC
>CAYYNA010000001.1:11794-14188 GCA_964472815.1 uncultured Roseivirgaceae bacterium | reverse complement strand
GTATTTAATGCTCTTCCGCCAATAAAGTCGCTCTCAACAACAGTGGACAGATTTTGAACGATGTTGGCGAAACTATTGATCTCTGCCTGAGTAAGTCCTCCACTCAACTGCAGAAAGTCTTTTCTGAAAAGGTCATCGAATGGAAGCGCTTCCATTTCTACCACCTTATTAAGGTAATCTGTGACTTGCTGCGGTTGAGTAGCAGTCAGCCTTCCAATTGGCACCCCCGGGATCTCAGCATCGGTATCAATTCCAAGAACGAACATTTCATCTGTTCCTGGCAAACCATAAGTCGGGATATTGATTGCTGTTTGATCTCCTCGGTAATAATTGAAATTGGGCGTGAGTCCCTTTCCAATAATAAAAACAAATCCGACGCTATTTATTGAATTGGCATATCTGATGTAGTTTGAAATTGCTAATGGAGTAGGATCACCAAAACCAAAAAGATTATATAGGTCTTGCACCTCGGCGATTTGTGTTCCGTAACTCCCACCTGCTTCGCTTTCCCTGTACGCTTGATAGGAGGCGACTGGATCATCCCCTGATCGCAAATTGGGATGGGTAATGATCAAGTAATTTTTGTCTTCTAAACTGTATTCAGGAATGGTAACTTCCTCGATAGCACCCACAGAAGATTCGGTAGAAATGGTAAGGATCTTATTGGCTGTGTTAACATCGCTCACCACCACTTCCAACCTATCGGAAAAAGGTGTGGAGCTCAGCCTGACCACATTAAATGGATCGGTAACATTGAACGCTCGAAGATCGGCAGCATTTGGCGTTGCTATCTGAAGCCATGCTTTTCTTTCAAGTATGTTGTCGAGCTGGAAGAGCTTCTTAGGCTCATTAAGCATATCAATTTGCTGCTCATAGGTAACTCTCAGGTAGGCTAAGGAAATTCGGGAAGATTGATTTGGGAAACCCTCCTCCAATACCTGAATAGCAAACTCCCCATCATCACTAATACTGAGGCTTGGGATAATATTCGTGTAGAAATGACTGTTTCGCTGGGCAAACGTGGTATTACCTAATGATGTAAGACTAGTCGAGTTGGGACCTGCGCTAAAGTTAGTATTGTGGCCAAGTCCGTTCCTACCTGTTAGAACCGTCTCAAATGAAACTTGAGCATTAAGTATGAGTCCGCTAAGTGCATAGTCAAAAGTCCTCGATTGATTTTTAGAAAAAGCTCCACCGGTCCAGCCTTCTCCTCGATCGTACTCGCTAAGTGTTCTGGCGCCACTTAACTGAAGACCTCCTGAGTAATTGTTTGAAAATATCGTGAGCGTATCAGCTAAGTGATACGGCTCTGGAGTAAGACCAGTGGTGTTCCTATCCGAAGAAAAACCCATTCTTTTCCCATTCTGATCTCCCAGCTGATAAGTAATAAAGTAGCTGGCAGAATCAGAGAACAGGTTATAGAAAGAATGTGGCTGTGCACCCGATTCGTACAAAGGCGCATCGGAAGTTCCGTCCTTTCTTAAGCCATAGAATTCAAAATAGTCAATCGTATTATCGGAAGTTGCAACAACATTGATTGCAACCTCCTGACCCTCTCTGAATAGTTGAATTCTAGTCGCTGGAACAGTAGCAACTGGAAAACCCGCAGCTTCCAATTCTGTCCTTGTCACCCGATAATAATCGTCAGTAGCAATCTTGAACTTGTAGTAGGATTGGTTAAAATCAATCCATTCATTTCCAAACTGTCCATATGACAAGCTCGACAAGAAAATCGTAACTATTGATATCGCCTTATTTCTCCACATTGAAATCTACCTTTATCGAAAAAACATGTGAAAAAAGTCCGGGAGCTAGGTCACCAATATCGGTCAGTGCGTAATCGATCATTAGCTCTTTTATTTTGATACCTACGCCCATATTAGGTTGGTAAGTCCATGACTGAGAACCGTCAAAGTCTTTGATTTGCTGGAACTGATTTACTCCAAATCTCAAAAAACCGATCTTCTTGTAATCAAATTCAATTCCAGCCTTTGGATCAACTGAAATCAAATCTGATCTAACCAGCGTATTCCTTTTGCCATCAAATGTGAGGTCTAAATCTATCGAAGCAAGTAACCCAAAGCTATCTCCGAAGGCAAAAGATCTTGAACCTCCAATTACTAGTCTGGGCAAAGTCACCTCAAGAGAATTCACTGGAACATCATTGCCAGTTCGAGCGTAGATTTCTTCGAACTCTTCTGAATTATGGGACCAGGCATTGAATGTACCCAGGATATCCCTTGCAACTACCCCCAATTGCCACTTATCAATGCTCTTTTGCAAGCCAAAATCCAGCCCAAAGCCCCATGCCTTTGAAAAACTCCCTACGGTACGATGGATCACCTTTACATTACCTCCAGCGCTTACTCCTCCTAGAATGGAAAGCTTCCTTGC
>CAYYNA010000001.1:0-11694 GCA_964472815.1 uncultured Roseivirgaceae bacterium | reverse complement strand
TTTGTAAAAGAAACTGCGGTAAAGCCCATTCCAAATGAACGAGCGCTAACTCCAATATTCATGTACTCATTACTGTACTTGGGCGTATTGTCCCTTGAAGTCCCCTCATTCTGGGCAAGCAGTGGCATAGAAAGGACCAAGATTGTACAGCTAAAAGCTAAGACTTTCATACTTCTCAAATCAACGGCAAGTTAGCCTTTTATCTTATATTCAATTACTCAATTCGTCTAAAATTGAGATCCTTCCGATCAATCAATCACCGCACTAAATATCATGATTAATATTACTATTTAAATTTATTTTATAACTATTCTAATTAATTGCAGTGATTACAAAAATTTTTTACATAGTACTTGGCCATGCATAGTACCTTTCCGTATACAGAACATACAAGACCAAACCATGCCCGAATGATTGTTGACATAAGACAGTGATATGAAAATAGAAAACACACAAGTTCAAATGAGAAAGGGGATATTGGAATTTTGCATTTTGCATATCATTTCCAGAGGTGAAGTGTACGCCTCAAATATGCTCGATGAGTTAACTTCCGCCAAGATAATGGTGGTAGAAGGCACCTTATACCCTCTCCTTACTCGCTTAAGAAAAGCGGGGCTTGTAGACTATAAGTGGGTGGAGTCCAATTCTGGTCCTCCTCGCAAGTATTATACACTAACGGAAGAGGGAAATCAATTCCTAGGCGGCTTAGATCAGACTTGGTCTGAATTGGTCAATTCCACCAAGAAAATCATTGCGAATAAAACCCCAAAGAAAAAGTGAGTGAACGGCAAGGGAGACCCTTGTATCATTAAAAGCCAATAACATGAAAAAAAATATAAGCATCAATATCGGCGGCATCATTTTTCACATTGAGGAAGATGGGTATGAGATACTGAAAAACTATCTTGACTCCATCAACAAATACTTCTCCTCATTTGATGATAGCAAAGAAATCATAGAAGATATTGAAGGTAGAATAGCTGAAATCTTCCTGGCCAAACTGGATGATGGTAAGCAAATCATCATTAAGGAAGATGTAGATGAACTCATCGCAACCATGGGTACCACTAAAGACTTTGATGCTACCATCGAGTCTGAGCCTGGAGTAGATGAACAAAAGGCTGCACCAGAGGAAGAACCCGCGGAGGAAGAACCCAAGAAAGAGCAGAGTTACGAGAAGTCAAAAAGGCTTTACCGAGACGAAAACCGTCGCGTCATTGGAGGTGTCGCGTCTGGATTAGCTCACTACTTCGGGGTAGACGCCATTTGGATTCGCCTGCTTATGATCGCTCTTCTTTTCAATATTTTCTTCTGGGGACTCAGTGGATTCATTTTCATCGCCTACATCGTACTTTGGATAGCTATTCCTGGCAGTGACAATCTTGAGGAAGATAAAGCGGTCAAAAAGCTTTTCCGGAATACCGACGATCAGGTACTTGGCGGTGTAGCCAGCGGAATCTCCTCTTACTTTGGCATAGATCCCGTGGTGATGAGAGTGATCTTTGTGGTGTCCATCTTCATCGGGGGGGCAGGCCTAATCGCGTACATCGTACTTTGGATTATCACTCCAGAGGCGAAATCCATCACGGAGAAAATGCAGATGCAAGGGGAACCTGTGACACTCTCAAACATCGAAGAGAATGTTAAGAAGAGCTTTAATGTAAAAGAAGGCGAAGAAAGCGCATTCGTGAAGGTCTTGCTTTTCCCATTCCGATTAATTGCGATGATCTTTAAAGCATTAGGCAGGTTCTTAGGTCCATTCTTAAGATTCGCTGCAGAAGCTTTACGAATAGTAGCAGGCGTCTTCTTGGTGTTCCTTGGTTCAGTTTTGATGTTGTCGTTTACCATTTCCTTGATTGTATTGTTAGGTGTAGGTGGCACGATGGAAAATTGGGTGAATTATGGGGACTTCCCTGTGGAAGAGTTTTTCAGCTCACTAGGAACCATCGCAATCATATCCAGCTATTTGGCTTCCGTTATGCCAGCTTTATTGATCGCGTTGGCTGGAGTTTCCATCATCGTGAAAAGATGGATTACCAAAGCATACGTTGGCTGGAGTTTGTTCGGCTTATGGATACTTGGAATGATTGGATTGGCATTTACGGTCCCTCAGATCATTAGCAACTACAGTGCCGAGGGATCTTACAACGAAGAGCGAACCTTTATAGTAGAGGATGCCACTCCTACTTTGAGATTGAATGATTTGGATATTAATCGCTACAACAGCGTAGATCTACGAATCAGGGGTCATAGAGATAGTGCGCTTTATAAGCTGAAGTTGGATTTCGAGTCTAGAGGCTACTCAAAAACGAATGCAAGAGATAATGCTGAAGCAGTTGATTACGGAGTATCAAGAACAGATGGAGACTTCTACTTCGACTCAGATATTGATTTTTCGGATGCGCCCTTCCGCTTTCAAGATGTCAGCGCCACCTTCTACATTCCTTACGGTAAGGTCTTTCAAATGGACTATGAATTGAGAGACATTTTACGCAACTCTTTATGGATGTATGATTACTCAGCATATGACATGGAAGATAATGAGTGGGTGTTCGAAGATGATGGATCACTAAACTGCTTGACCTGCGAGAAGACAGGGAAAAGATCATACAGTAGTTATAAGGATTCGAGAAGAGGATCAGATGAAAGTCAGGGCTATCAATTTGAAGATTTTGACGAAGTGAAACTTATTTCCATGTTCGATTTCGAAATTGAGAAAAAGGACAACTTCTCTGTAAGCCTAGAAGGTGATGAAGATGAATTAGATGAGGTTTACATTAGTCAGAATGGAGATGAGCTTGAAATAAGGTATCGAAAAGATTGGGAATGGTGGAAGGATGCCAATCGAAGAGACAAAATCAAAGTGTATATCACCATGCCTGAGCTCGAGCATCTAAACATCGCAGGAGCTTGCGAAGGTAAAGTTTGGAACTTCGATAACTCTGACATCAGCTTTGACATTACGGGAGCTTCAGAGGTCTGGGCAGATATTTCTCCAGACTATTTTGGAGCAGACTTGACCGGCGCTTCCGAACTTACCTTAGTCGGAACTGCCTCAGAACTGGAGGTAGACTTGATAGGTGCATCCAAGTTGGATGCGTTTGATTTCAGAGTGGATGATGTAGATGTAAGTGCAGCAGGAGCCTCGAGCGCCAAGGTGTATGCAAAAAATGATCTTAGAGCAAACGCGGCAGGTGCAAGTACCATCAGATATAGAGGTACAGCAGATGTAGATTCTGATAGCAACGGACTTAGCTCAGTAAAAAGGGACTAATTGCTACTGAGATATTTTTCTGATTAATCGAATGGTTAATTAGGTTTTGGTTCCCCTACTTTGGTCGGTAGGGGATTTTTTTTCTCAGTTGTTTAGGAAGTACTACTTAGTCTCATTGCCAAGTTTTTATCGCAAGGGGCCAACATTCTACTACGCATTTAGTCTACATATGAGAATTGACACACGTTAGTATGAATAAGAGATTTGTTGCTCCTTACTTCTTTTTTGCATTTACTTTTTTCATTCATTTTCCCACCTCAGCTCAGCAAGCACTGGACTACTATTCCATTTCTGGAACTGTCGTGGATGCAAAAACCAAAGAGGTCTTACCCTTTGCCAACGTCTATTTTTCACAAACCCTAAAGGGTGCAACCTCGGATCCTAACGGCAATTTCCAAATTGACAATGTCAAACCAGGGAGTTATGACTTGGTCGCTTCTTTTGTTGGTTACCAAACCTTAAATGCAAAAGTGGAAATTGTGGACTCGGACTATGAGAATTTACAAATTCAGCTGAAAGTTGATGTGCAATCTCTGGTAGAGGTGGAAGTCGAAACTAAAAGAGATCGAGAGTGGGAGCAAAAAGTAAAAGCCTTCGAAAGAGCTGTTCTGGGAAGTATTCCTTTCTCAAAAAAATGTGAGATTCTCAATCCCTGGGTGTTGTCGTTTTCCGGATCAAAAAGCGTTCAATCTGCCACAGCCAGCAAACCCATCGAAATCGTCAACAGAGCGCTGGGATTTAGGATCTTTATGACGCTCAACCAATACTTCAAAACTCCCGAAGTACTTACCTACAAAGGCTATTTCCAATTTCAACTAATTGAAGCTGTAGATGAAAAGGAGAAAAAACAATGGGTTAACAACCGAGAGGCGGCATACAATGGATCCATAACGCACTTCTTAAAAAGCCTACTCGATGAGAGGCTCAAAGAAGAAGGCTTTTATTTGGTGGCAAACAATGAAGAAAAAACAATCATCACTAAAAATAACCTTGACCGATTTGTGACGGTGGAAAAACGAGATCGGTATTGGAAGTTAGAGCTTTCTTCGCCTATCACCATGACCTATCAGAGTCCGACATATGCTGAAGTCTACCAAGAAACGTTCCTGACTCCAGATGCTAAAAAAGAAATTCTATTCGACTCCTATGGTGTTCTGAAGGACCCAACGAGTCTCTCCCTTGCAGGTCACCTTCCTTCTGAAGGATTATCAACGCTGCTTCCTCTGGACTACTATCAGGGTCAAAGACTAGAGGTAGACCCTGAGATTCTTAAGAGAAGATCTGAATTTATAACCACCTTCAAAGACTACCAGGAGAGCAAGCCGATTGAAGTCTTTGTTCGCACGGACAAGGAACAATACTTTAGTGGAGAGGCTATCTGGTTTGCCACCTATATTCTCAACACAGCTTCAAAAGCACCGATCTACTCCCCAAGTAACCTAAGAGTTCAGCTATTTGATTCCTACGGGAATAAACTGATCGAAAATCGAATCAAGTCTACAAATGGTGTTGGGAAGAGTAATCTCATCTTGCCTGATTCCTTGATTTCTGGCACCTACTTAGTTAGAGCCTTTGCTGAGGGCTTTCGGGAAAATGCTTACGAAAGACCAATCAAAGTGATCGATTTTTCACCCTCAACTCAAAGTGGAGAGAAGTCAGTAGCAGAAAAACTCAAGTTGGAGTTTTTTCCAGAAGGCGGACAGCTAATAGCCAAAGAGAAAAATCGAGTAGCCTTTAAAGCCAATTCAAGGTCAGTAAGTGCAACGCTCTACAACGAAAAAGGGAAAGCGTTAATGACCGCCAATACGATGCACGATGGGATGGGCCTTTTCGAACTCACACCGGATGAAGGTGAACAATACTACCTACAGGTCTATGATAATGAAGAAAAATTCTACCTCCCAGAAATTGCTGACGCCATTTCTCTACGTATTGATCAAAAGGCAGATGATGTCAGTGTAAAAGTCAGAGCTTCGCCCGGTCAAACAGGAAACTACTTCCTTCTTGCCCATAACAATGGCCGTCTTCAGTATTTGCAAGATTTCGATATCCAAGAAGAACAAGAGTTCCAGGTTTCGAAGGAAATACTAGCAGCAGGGATAAATCATTTCACCCTTTTTGACGCTGAAAAAAGACCAATTTCTGAAAGACTCATATTCTTGAATTCGGAAGATTCCGCGGTGATATCAATTGACATAGCTGATACAGTGTATTCAAAAAGACAGCAGGTTACAGTCAACTTATCTTCATTGATCGAGCGGCAGGATACACTTTTTACAGATATATCAGTTTCGGTATTGGATCTCGAACAAGCCAATTCATCAGTAGATATGAAGACCTACTTCAAGCTCTTTTCTAACTTGAGTTTACCATATCCTACGAACTACGGAGACTTGTATAAATCCAACCTTGAAGACTATGCAGAACTTTACATGCTTGTCTACGGTTGGAAGAAATTTACCTGGAAAGACTTCCTCGATCAGGAGTTCGAAAACAAGTCATTCAACGCAGGGATTGATATTACTGGGTTTATAGAAAGGAAGAACGGAAAGCCCATTGCAAATACAGACCTCACCCTTTTCACTGCCACTTTAGGGGATCTATACTCCAGTTCCACGGATTCACTAGGTATGTTCTCTTTTGAGAATTTGAATATCGTAGATACTTCCAACCTAATCCTTAAACTCGATGGATCCAAGAATATGCTTAACCCACCGAACCTAAGATTCCTGACTTCTAATCAAGAGGAAGCACTTGATTGGATAGAAAAGATTCAAATTCCCAAGTGGCTGGAGCGAAGTGATGAAGAAAAAGATGAGGAATTAATCAAAGTACTCGCTTACAAGCGCAAACTCAACCTCGACGATCAGTATACGATCTTGGATGAGGTGGTTGTCACTACCCAAAAAGAAAGGGAATTTGATCCAAGAAAAACCTCGCTGGGAAAAGGAAATAAATCCATCTACATGGATGAGCTCCCTTTCACCAACTTCAATACCATATTTGATATTATTGATGGAAGGGTGCCAAGGGCGAGAGTCATCCAAGTAGGAAATGGAATGGATCAAACCAATAAAGTGATCCTCCTGCGTGGATACATCATTCCATTCCGGTCAATCTATGATCAATCTGCACAGATACTCGTCGATAATATTCCAATGTCTTCTGCAGATGCAGGTAAATTGGTTAATCCTAATGATATCGAATCAGTAGAAATTTTCAGTGATGCCTCTGCGGCAGCATTTGGTGCCCGAGGCGGAAATGGCGTTATTGCTTTTTATACTAAGCGCGGAAAAAGCAAAGAAAATGATATCCAAGCGGACCCTCTTGTCAAGACATTTGTCTACGATAATGCCTATTACACATTCAAAAGTTTCGAGTCTCCTGACTACAACGCATTGAGACTAACCAACGACGCACTTGACACCAGAGCCACTTTATATTGGAACCCCCAGATCTCGTTCACTAACTATTCTGATGAAAATTTCAGCTTTTTCACTTCTGATAGAGAGACGGATTTACTAATTGATATCCAAGGTGTAACTCAAGATGGTCAAATCATACACGAAACGAAGCTAATTCGTGTAAGTGATGATCTGAGATAGGAGCAGCCCTTCTACTCTTGCAATAGCGAGTACGCTAGGGGTTTTCCACCGAACATCTTCTTGGTTTTTGCCCAGACATCTTCAAAGAGCTCTGATCGGCGGTATTTTTCCAGGTCAGCCTCACTATCCCACTTGCTAAATGTGTAAAACACATGATCTAGCTTTGAGTCCTTGCAAAGTTCCACGTGATTGCAGCCAGGAAAGCCCGCAATTTTTTCCTTGATCGTTTCAAAAAAGGTAAGGAACTCCTCCACATTATCTTCCCTAAAGTCCATTCGAACAATTCTCAAAAGCATATTTCTTATGAATTAAACTCGATAATGACCGGGGCATCCACACCTAATCCCAGCAGTTCCGAGGCATTACCTTTATTGATACCAATTTGTAGGTTACCCAGTGAATTGAAAAGAACAAAACAGTCACCAGATTCCACATCTGTAAAATACTCATGAAAATCTTCAAATGCTTCTCTGCCGAAACGAATCGTATGCGAAGTACCATTGCCATTGATCTCCAAGATCTTGGTTACATCGGCCTTTTGAATGTTTGTAATGAGATTGCCGTAGTGATCTACGGTGATCACATTACCTGCAATTTCACGCTTGGTTACCTTTAGCTGCCTCGGATACAACTCCAAAATTGAGTTAAGAGATTCTCCAAGTTTTTCAATGGATTTACCCTGAGCAAGTGCCAATGCGGCCTCCGAGAGGACTTCTTTTGCTGGGAAGATAGATTCACTCCTCTTCAGCTCCACAATTTTGGTTGGCTTGGACTTGGAGATCAAACTAAAAAGTCCCGAATCAAATCCTACAAAATAATGACCATCCAAAAAAAGGGCGATCAGCCGAGAGCGTTCACGCATCGTATCAACGGCCACTAAATGCACAGAGTTTTCCGGAAAGTCTTTGTACACATCTGTCAACACATTGGCTGCATGTGCTATGTCATATGGACGGATATCATGTGTAAGATCCACTATTGCCTGACCTGCTGATTTGGAAATAATAGCCGCCTTGACAGCCGCCACATAGTGATCCGTAGTACCAAAATCAGACATAAAGGTGATGACCCCCATTTTGATGCAGAAGCATTTACATTTGTAGTAGCAAAAGTATAAATTTTACTACCCGAAGAATTAACAGATAGACCCTATTGCTCGAAAAAATTATTAAACTGGAGAATGTTTCACTCGTAGATTTTCTAGGAGTTGAAAACCAAAACATTAAGACCTTAGCCACTGCTTTTCCAAAAAGCAAAATCGTCAGCCGTGGCAATGAAATTCAAATCAAAGGATCCGCACCACAGATTCTAAAAATCAACGAGATTCTAAATTCTCTTCTAGATCACTACCATGAGTATGGAAAAGTGACGAATGAAAATGTGAAGGATTTTGTCACCAATGAAGAAGACACCATCAATGGCAAGGGGACCGATAAAGTACTGGTTCATGGTACACGCGGTTTTCGTATAGCTCCGAAAACGGTCAATCAGAAGAAGCTAGTTGAGGCAGTCGAAAAGAATGACCTGGTCTTTGCCATAGGCCCGGCCGGAACAGGGAAGACTTACATTTCGGTGGCACTAGCTGTGCGAGCACTGAAAAATAAAGAGGTAAAAAAAATCATCATCACCCGTCCTGCAGTAGAAGCTGGAGAAAACCTGGGTTTCTTACCAGGCGATCTCAAAGAAAAAATTGATCCTTACTTAAGACCCATCTATGATGCGCTGAGTGATATGATCCCAGCTGAAAAGCTTAAGTATTATAAGGAAAACGGTATTGTAGAAATTGCTCCCCTCGCCTATATGCGTGGGCGCACGCTCAATGATGCCTATGTCTTATTAGACGAAGCTCAGAATACTACTCCGATGCAAATCAAAATGTTTCTGACCCGAATGGGTCCTGATTCAAAAGTTATCGTCACTGGAGATCGCTCTCAAATAGACTTGCCGCGAAAACAAGTCTCTGGTTTAATTGAGACCGTAAAGGTGCTAAAAGGAGTCAATGGAATTGGATTTGTGGAGCTAGACGATCGGGATGTTGTCCGACACAAACTGGTAAAAGCCATCATCAAAGCATATCAGACGCATGACTTACAAGATAATCAAAGCAAAGACTGAAGCAGACAAGAAGAAAGCATTTGCCATTCGAGAGGAAGTCTTTGTCATAGAGCAGGAAGTTGCTGCTAATGAGGAATTTGATGAGTTTGAAGAGGAGTCGCATCACTTTGTAGCGCTAGATGATAATGAGGAGCCCATTGGATCAGCTCGTTGGCGCTTCACTGAGAAGGGTGTAAAAATGGAGCGCTTCACCGCAAAGGCCAATCAAAGAGGAAAGGGTATTGGTTCCGCATTAGTCCAAGCAGTGCTTGATGATATTGCTACTCTTGCCGAGAAAGGAACCTTCCTCTATATGCATGCTCAGCTCCCTGCTGTACCGCTATACTTAAAGTTTGGTTTTGAGAAAAAAGGAGATCAGTTTGATGAGTGTGGCATCATGCATTACCTAATGTGGAAGGAGCTGTAAAAACAGTTGCATATTAAAGATCATTCCAAGATCTTTAGTACGTAACGTATGTATTTTTGGAACTCCTACCCGTTTGTTCGCTTTTCTATTGCCCTTATCCTAGGAATTGTATTATTTGATCACTTTCCGATCTTCTCAGATATTGCAATAAGCGCTGGCTTAGCTGCTTCCATTTTGCTTGCCCTATCCGTTCTGGTTTCACATCGATTGGGTTTTTATAAGCTTAGACACCTCAATGGTTTGCTTGCTCTTATTGTCCTCGTATTTGTAGGAGCATATAATACAAAGCATAGGTATCATTCCGCCCCTGAAAATCATTACAAGTTCATCGAAGGTAAAGTTTTGGGCTATTCTGGTAAAGTGTCAAGTACCGTCAATGAAAGAACCAAACACTTCAGATACTCTTTGGACTTGACCATGGTGAAAGGAGATTCCGTCAAAGAGACATTTGGAACCATTCACTTATATGTGCAGAAAGACTCGCTAAAATTTCCTCCATTAAAATATGGAGATATGATTATGGTACGAGGCTCATTTTTCCCAGTGGGCGGACCCGATAATCCAGAGGAGTTTGATTACAGAAATTATCTCTCCAAACAAGGCATCTATGCCCACTCTTTTGTTGACGTTGATCAAATACAGACAACTGGCAACAAGCCGAAGAGTCAAATCATAGCGTGGGCTTATTCTTTACGGAGAGCATCAAAAAAAATCATTGATCGGCATATTCCTGAACCAAGAGAAAATGCCATCAGCAAAGCACTTTTGCTTGGAATCAAAGACTATCTAGATAATGACATTAAGCAAGCCTACGCTTCAGCTGGTGCAATGCATGTGTTAGCTGTTTCAGGGCTGCACGTCGGAATTATCTACCTCCTTCTTCGCATAGTATTTGGTAAAATGCGTAAGAGTGGTAATGCATGGAGGTATGTATTTGGGTGCTTATCAGTCCTAGCTATTTGGCTTTACGCCACTGTTACCGGACTATCCCCATCAGTAATGAGAGCTGCTACCATGTTTACAGTAATTGCCATAGGAGAGGCTATTGACAGGGAAGACAGCATCTACAACTCGCTAGGTATTGCTGCTTTCATCCTATTGATCTACGACCCGTACTTAGTTTACTCCGTAGGATTTCAATTATCCTTTGCTGCAGTCACCGGAATAGTTTATTTGCAACCAAAGCTCTATCGTCTTTTTAATTCCAGATACTGGATCATTGACAAAGCCTGGTCTATCACCTGCGTTTCAATTGCCGCACAACTTGCCACATTCCCACTCTCGGCATACTACTTTCATCAATTTCCTACCTATTTCCTAGTTTCCAATCTTGTAGTAATTCCAGGTGCATTCCTTTTGTTGATTATTGGAGTCGTAATGCTACTGGTGGATCCATTGGTCGCTTCTATTGGGCAGTTTCTTGGAAAGCTGCTCTATTATTTGATGTGGGGACTTAACGAGTCAATTGAACAGGTACAGAAGCTCCCTTTCAGCTTGGTAGAATGGATCTACATGGATCGAGTTGGTTTAATACTCACCTACTTGATCGTAATATCACTAATATCTGGTCTTCAGTTTCATTCATTTAAAACATTGATCTTTTCTACCATACTCTCTCTTGGATTCATTGGTCATAATATAAGAACGCATCGAGAACAGGTACTTGAAGAGAAGTTGATCTTCTATGAAATCAAAGATCGAACTGCAATAGACTACATCAGAGGAGAGAGTGCTCACCTTTTTATTGACGAAATACCCTCTAACCTGGAGCTGTTGGAATTTCAAATAGACCCTAATCGATTAGCCAACCACCTGCCTCCTATTTCACAAAGTATCTTTCCGATAGGTGAAATAATTGAAAAGGGTTCGATGAGTTACGGTCAAATAGCAGAAAAAAGAATTTTGATTTTTGACTCTACAACTTTCCATCTAAGGTTTACAGATAGAATAAAGACGGATATCTTATTGATCGAAAATGAATCTGTCTAAAGCCTTAAATGGCTTTCGAAAAACTTTCAATTTGATCATTTAGTCATCGGCAACAAAAACTCTCACTCCTACTCAAGAAGGTTAAAAAAACAGGCGATGGAATTGAATATTGAGTTGCACTCATTAAAGTCAGACGGTGCACTAACGATAGAACTAAATGGACATAAAAAAAGAGCGGACAAGTTGCCCGCTCTGTTCACCACCAATCCCGACTAGCATCGGGAAAAAACTTACTACCGCCTAGTAGTACTGCAAAAATAATACATAAAGTGATTTCACAAAATATTATTTACGAATGAATTAGC